>CANRIZ010000005.1 GCA_947630835.1 uncultured Clostridia bacterium
GACTGTCCTATGACGGTCTGTTTTAGTGCGCCCTCTTTTGGTATCGTGCTTAAATCACAATGTTTCAACCTTTTTTCTCCTTTCAAAATAAAAAAGCCCGTCCTTAAATAGGACGGGAAAATTATACCCGCGGTACCACCTAAATTACCGACGTCCCTGCCGGTCGCTTAAAGCCCGCTTAACGCGCGGTAACGGCGCCCCTACTTGCATAAGCTTTCGGTTTACTGCTCTGAAGTGTTATTCGCAAAGGTTCTGTTACGCAGTTCGCACTGTCCTGCGCTCACTTAAAACGAATGCCCGTGCTACTCGTCTTCGTCATTGCATTTAACACTGTAATTATAGCTTTTTAAATTTATGCTGTCAAGGAAAATATAACCGTAAATTACCCCGTCAATGCTTAAAAACCGAAAAAAGCGAATATTGATACGCGGTAATTTTACGGCATTTTACGAAGGTTTTTATCGGATTTTAAATAGTATTTATGCTATTTTACCATATATTCACAAATTATTAATACAAATTTAGTAAAAGGTTCAAAAAACATCTTTATTTTTCCAATATTTTATGATATACTGTATTTGAAAACAAGAGCAGTAATGCTTTTGAATATATATACAAAAGGGGGATGTTTTATGAACATTACCATTATAGGCAGAAAATGTACGCCGAGAGAATCTTTTAAAGAAAGGGCTGAAACAAAGCTTAAAAAGGTCGAAAAGTTTTTTGGCTCAAACGCTGACGCAAAGGTAACCGCAACGGTTGAAAAAAACGCCAAGGTTGTTGAAATCACACTCTCAAAGGGTGGTTATATATTCAGAGCCCAGGAACGCTCGCAGGAGCTTGAGGAAGCGTTGGACAAGTGCGTTGATTCGCTCATTCGCCAAATCAGAAAGAACAAAACAAAGCTTCAAAAAAGGCTTTACGAGGTTTCGTTTGACGAAGTTTTTAACGCCCCGGAGGAGGAAGAACAGGAATTTGACATTGTCAGAACAAAATCCGTAATAGTTAAGCCGGAAAGCGTTGACGAGGCAATTTTGCAAATGAATATGCTCGGTCATGAATTTTATGTGTTCAGAAACGCCGATACCGACCTTATCAACGTCGTTTACAAGAGGAATGACGGCGGCTACGGCGTTATTGAGCCTACGGCGGACGATTAAAAGCAAATAAAGCCAAACGGCAATCGGCTCCCCTTTTACGGGGAGCTTTTTTCTTGGAAATTCAGCTTTTTAAAGTCGAACTCTTCTGTAAAGCTGTTACACTTTACAGATTTGAAATTCCTTGTATTATCAAGCCTCGGTCTGCTTACCGAGGAACGAAGCGGCAACCTGAACAAGCTTAACGTCGGTTTCGTTGGGCAAATCGTTCGTATCGTTCATCATAATTACAACCGCGCCCGAAACATCGCCGCTTCCGATAATCGGTGAAGCTATCGCCGCCTCCCAATCATTGTTCAAAATGGGCTTGAGACTCGGTTCGTCGGCGGAGGCAACGTAATTAGTTCTCGAATCCATAAGCTCCTCAAGCTGAGCGGAAATTCTGTGATCAAGCAATTCTCTTTTTAAGCTGCCGCAAGCGGAAATTACATGGTCGCGGTCGGAGATAAACACGGTCATATTCGTAGCCCTGTAAAGGACTTCGGTGTATTGATGAGCAAACTCGGTAAACTCGCCTATGGGAGAATACTTTTTAAATATAACCTCGCCGTCAGCGGCGGTGAAAATCTCCAGCGGGTCACCCTCTCTTATCCTCAATGTACGGCGGATTTCTTTGGGGATAACAACCCTGCCCAAATCGTCTATTCTTCTCACAATTCCTGTGGCCTTCATATATTAAAACTCCTTTTTTCAGTAATTAAAAATATTGTTCGCAAAAAAAGGTTTTTTATGTGTGTTTTTAAAAAATTTCATAAATTAAACGCCCGTAAATAGTTTTGCATAACGGTTTGGATGAACCGTGAGAATATAAAAACCCCTTGCCTTCGGTTAATTTTCGGAGCGGTTCCGATTTTGTAACCGCTGTTGAAAGCAAGGGATTTATTTTTCGTTATCTGTTTTTAAGGTACATATTTTGCCTTTTGTATCGAAGGTTAATTTAATGTATTAAGGTATTGCAATTAAAAAAATCACCCGTTTTTATTGCTTTGACTGCAATTCTTTACCGTTTTATGTATCCTTCGGTTTATTGAATTTTTTATTTAAGACAAGCAGCACGAAAATCAGTATCAGCGGAAATGCGGTGGCGGCAAGCAAACCGATTTTAAGATTTCCGCCCGCCATATTTGAAACGCTGCCGACCATTGCGGGGCTTACGGTTGCGCCCAAATCCCCTGCCAAAGCCAAAAACGCGAACATCGCCGTGCCTCCCTTGGGGCATTTTTGCGAGGAAATACTGATTGAGCCGGGCCACATAATTCCTACCGAAACGCCGCACACGGCGCAGCCCGCCAAGCCGAGAACGGGCATAGAGGCCAGTGACGCCGTCAAGTAGCATACTACGCACAAAACGCCGCACACGGTCATGGTGCGAACAAGGTCAAGCTTTTCGCTCATTTTGCCGTATGCAACCCGCGAAATTCCCATAAAAACCGCAAGCAGGCAAGGACCCGCCAAATCGCCGACGGTTTTTGAAACGCCTATTGCCGACTCCGTAAACGCCGACGCCCACTGCGCCATGGAGGCCTCGGACGCTCCGGAGCATACCATAAGCAGTATCAACAGCCAAAACAGCGGCAGCCTAAGCAGTTGCCCGGGACTCATACCCTCGCCCTCCTCTGTCAGGCGTTCAATCGGGCATTTTACGAAATTGAATGCATTGTACAGCGGAACAATCGCCCAAATCAGCGTAAGTATCTTCCAATTTGCTATGCCGAACACCGCAAAAAAGAGCGTTGAGCCCAAAATCACGCCGACCGCACCCCAGCAGTAAAAGGAATGCAGCAAGCTCATGGTCCCCTCTTTGTTTTCAAAAGGACAGGCTTCGACAATGGGGCTTACCAATACCTCGATAAGTCCGCTTCCCACGGCATACAGAACCACCGCAATCAAAATCCCCACGAACGGGACGGGAAGAAGACCCGGCAAAACAGTCATCAAAACAAGCCCGACGGCAGAGAGTATCTGAGACGATACCACGCACACACGGTAGCCGATTTTATCGACAAATTTTGTTGCGGCAAAATCAATAATCAACTGCGTTAAATAAAATATCAGCGGAATAAGGGCAACCTTTTCAAGCCCTATCCCATATGTATTTTTAAAGGTTAAAAACAAAAGCGGTGTGAAATTTGCGGTTATAGCCTGGGTAACAAAGCCGAGATAGCAGGCTATAAGAGTTTTTTTGTAGTTCTTTTGCTCGGTCATAATTGCTCCTTATTAACGTAAAAAACATTGGAACTGCATTATAACATTACAAATAAGCAAAATCAAGCAAAACTTATCTTTCCGCTTAGGGCGCATTTTTAACGGGCTTTGCGTTTAATTTTGCCGTTTTTAAAGCTCTCTGCCAAAACGGCGCCGCCGAGTATCATAACAGCGCCGATAAACTGTATGGGAAGCAGGGTTTCTTTTAAGAACAAAACAGAAAAAGCCCCGACCGAAACGGACAGGAAGCCTATACATTTAAACACGGTCAACTTCTCTTTAAACAAAAACGGCGACAACGCCATAACGATAACCGGTCCGCAATAGTAAAGAAGCGACGAAATACCCACGCATATTCTTGCATAAGCCTCATAGAGAAAAATCCAACTCGTTCATAGCGACGCCCGAAACCGTAAGCCGCATCAACTGCCTTTTGTGCCGATAAAATGTAAGCTTTCACTTGCGGTAAAACGGTTTATAGAGTATTTGGAATACAGATAAAAACGCCGGTAGGTTTTACCCCGCCGGCGCGATTTTTAATTACCTGTTTTTATACATTTTTTCGTAATAATTTTGATATTCTCCGGAAATGATTGTTTCCCACCATTCTCTGTTGTCAAGATACCACTTGATGGTTTTCTTAATTCCGTCGGCAAATTTTGTTTCGGGAAGCCAGCCGAGCTCGTTATGGATTTTAGTCGGGTCGATAGCGTAGCGCATATCGTGTCCCTTACGGTCCGTAACGTAGGTAATAAGGCTTTCGGGCTTGTTGAGCTCCTTGCAGATAATCTTAACGATGTCGATATTCCTCATCTCGTTGTGACCGCCGATATTATAGACCTCGCCTACCCTGCCTTTATGGATAATAAGATCTATAGCCTTGCAATGGTCCTCAACATAAAGCCAGTCGCGGACGTTAAGCCCTTCGCCGTAAACGGGAAGCGGCTTGTCGTTAAGCGCATTGGCTATCATAAGGGGTATGAGCTTTTCCGGGAAATGATAAGGGCCGTAGTTGTTTGAACAGCGGCTGACGCTTACCGGCAAACCGTAGGTTCTGTAGTAAGCGAGCACAAGCAAATCCGCCGCAGCCTTTGAGCTTGAATAGGGGCTTGAAGTGTGAATGGGTGTTTCCTCGGTAAAGAAAAGGTCGGGGCGGTCAAGAGGAAGGTCGCCGTAAACCTCGTCGGTGGATACCTGATGATACCTTTTTATCCCGTATTTCCTGCAAGCGTCCATAAGAGTTGCAGTGCCGATAATATTGGTTTGAAGGAAAATTCCCGGGTCTTCTATGGAACGGTCAACGTGGCTTTCCGCCGCAAAATTAACGACAATATCCGGTTTTTCCTCCTCAAAAAGCTTGTAAACGGCGTCCCTGTCGCAAATATCCGCCTTAACGAACCTGAAATTCCCGTTATCCATTACGGGCTTAAGCGTAGAGAGATTGCCGGCATATGTTAGCTTATCAAGGCAGATTATACGGTAATCGGGGTATTTTTTAAGCATATGGAAAATAAAGTTTGAGCCGATAAAACCCGCTCCGCCTGTAACTATAATCGTCATGTCAAATTCTCCTTATACAAATTTATCATAAGCAACATGCTCAAGATGCTCGCCGTAGGGTGATTTTCCGTAAAGCTTTGCGGATTCAAGCAATTCAGCCTTGTCAATCCAGCCCTTACGGTAGGCTATTTCCTCCGGGGCGGAGATTACAACGCCCTGCCTGTTCTGAACGGTTTGAACAAAGGTGGAGGCTTCCATAAGGCTGTCCATAGTGCCGGTATCCATCCAGGCAAAGCCCCTGCCGAGTATCTGAACCTTCAGGCTTTGAGCTTCAAGGTAAAGATTGTTAAGGCTTGTAATTTCAAGCTCACCTCTTGCAGACGGGGTAACTTTTTTTGCCATTTCAACAACACGCTTGTCGTAGAAATAAAGCCCCGTAACGCAGTAATTTGACTTGGGCTGTTTGGGCTTTTCCTCTATGGAAAGAACCTTTAAATCGTGGTCGAATTCCACTATTCCGAAACGCTCGGGGTCGTTTACATAATAGCCGAAAATAGTCGCCTTGCCGTTTTGCGCGTCCTTTACGGCGTCGGCAAGCTGCCTTGAAAAATAACTGCCGTAGAATATATTGTCGCCGAGTACCATAGCGCACGGTTCGTCGCCTATAAACTCCTCGCCGATAAGAAACGCCTGCGCAAGCCCCTCGGGCTTCGGCTGTACGGCATAGGAAAGCTCCACCCCGAACTGACGCCCGTCACCCAAAAGGTTCTTAAAGCGGGGCGTATCCTCCGGAGTTGAAATAACAAGAATGTCGCGAATACCCGCAAGCATAAGGGTTGAAAGCGGATAATAAATCATAGGTTTATCATAGATGGGCAAAAGCTGCTTTGACGTAACCTTGGTTAAGGGATAAAGTCTTGTTCCCGAACCGCCCGCCAATATTATTCCTTTCATATCTTCACACTGCCGAATAAACGGTATTACTCCTCTCGCATTATTATTTTTTCGTCCTGTGCATAAGCCTGTCTTTCTTCAAAAGACATTTTATCGACAATCCCCATAAGTCTTTGTATACGCTGTGTTTCGGTTTCGTTTTGCGGAATTTCGTAATCAAATTCCTCGGGGCTTATCTTTTCTTTAATTCCTATTCTCCAGGCAATCCTGAATCTTTCGGAAACCTCCTTGATTTCCTCCATATTCTCGGGAAGCTTTCTCTCAGCCTTCGGGGTAAACAGAAATGCGCTGTAGGCGTTGCAGATTTCGTAAGTCGGGCCGAAGGCTATCTGCTTGCCGTGGTCAAGCCAGAGGCATTTATTGCACAAATCCCTGACCTGCTGAACGGAATGGGAAACGAGTATGCCCGTTACGCCCGAAGCCAAAATGCCCTTAATCTTCCTTGCGCTTTTTTCCTTAAAGCCCTCGTCGCCTACGGACAAAACCTCGTCAAGTATTATTATGTCTGGGTTTACAAGGCAGGCTATGGAAAAGGCAAGTCTTGATTTCATACCGCTTGAAAGCTGTTTAAACATATATTCCTGAAAGTCCTCAAGCTCGGCAAATTTGATTATTTCATCGTATTTTTCATCCATAAACTCCCTTGTATAGCCCAAGAGAGCGCCTCTGAGATAGGTATTTTCCCTAACGGTAAGCTCGGGGTCGAAGCCCGAAGCAAGCTCCAAAAGCGCCGCTATATTTCCCCTTGCGCTGACCGAACCCTCGGTGGGAATCATAATCCCCGTTACCGCCTTTAAAAGCGTGGATTTTCCCGCGCCGTTTTCTCCTATTATACCGAGCATATCGCCTTTTTCAAGGGTAAAGCTGACGTTCTTATCCGCCCAAAACTCCGTAACCTTGTAATTGCCCTTAATTTTTTGAATTATATAATCCTTAAGCCCGACCGAGGTTAAATCGCCGACCTTGTAACGAATTGAAACATTTTTACAATCTATTACCGCCATAATTTTACCTCTTATACATAATACAAAAATTCTTTATTGTATTTCCAGTAAATAAAGCAACCTATCGCCAAAAACAAAACGGCATAAAACGCGCACAGGGCGTGAATCTGCCAAGAGGGAACAAAGCCGTCTATCGCAACAATCCTGAAATACTTTATGTAAACGTAAACAGGATTCAAATAAAACAGCTTTTGGAATTTTTCCGGCACTATTGTTACGGGATAGAATATCGCCGACACATAGTTTAACAACGTGAGAAATACGCTGTAAAGATATTCTATATCCTTGAAGAACACATACAGGGCGGACAAAATCATACCTATTCCCACGCACAGCCCGAGACTTGTAACCATAGGATAAACAAGCGAAAGCATATGCGGGCCGAACTTAATACCGTCGAACAGGCAAAACGCAAAATACAAAACAATCGTTAAAGCGAAATTTATAAAAGCCTGTATCGCCTTTGAAAAAAGAAAAAGGTATTTTGGCACGTTAATCTTGGTGAATATCGACGCATTCGCCATAAGCGCGCGCATACAGCCCTGCGTACATTCCGTATAGAACGAAAAGATTACCGTACCGCTGAAAATATAGATTATAAAGTGCTCCTGCGTTCTTCCGAACAAATGCTTAAATATAACAAGAAGAATGAGAACGTTCAAAAGCGGCGCCAATAAGCTCCAAAGCATACCGAGTACCGTTCTTTTGTATTTTTTCTTGAAATCCCTTTTGACAAGCTCTTCAAAAAGGAACTGATATTTTTTTGCCTTAGTCAGCATATTGTTTTTTTCCTTTCTTACTGCCTTTCGTCAATTAACGCTTCAACGGCGTCCACGCCCAGACAAACCGTGCCGTACGCCTCGTTCATAGCCTTGCGTTCGGCAAAGGAATCGTCTATAAACAGAGCCTTTTCGGCGGGCTTGACATTGTCGATTTTCCTCTGACTTCTCGGGATACAGATAATCTTGTCAAACATTTCGGGGGAAAGTCTTTTTGCTTTAAGGTCCGATATGATATCCGTTTCGTGCCTTGTCAAAAGTACGACCTTTTTCCCCTGCTCGATACATTGATAAATAAATCTCAAAACCGTAAAATTCACACGGTCGTGTACTACCAAGGTGTCGTCGAAGTCCATATAAACCTCGTCGTAATCTATATCGAGCTTAAAAACGTTGCAAAGCGCCCTGTCAACCGTTACCGAGCTTAACTGCTTGGGAAAATCCAGCTCATAGCCGAGAGCGTCAAACACCGTAAGCAACGCAAGGTTTACTCCCGCCGCCCTTTCAACGCACATTGTGCCGGCAACACGGGTGGCACATTCAAGCAGCTTGTACTCCCCTTTTGCGTTTCTCTTCAGCTGAAAGAACCAAACGCCCCGAAATTTTAATTTTTCGTTAATTATTTCGGCAATTTCAAAAATCCTTTTTTCGGGTTTTTGGAGCGTGGAATTTACGCTTATCCCGTTTCTTATTCTGTTGCGGTTTCTTGAAGAAACGTAACGAACCCTGCCGTCCTTATCGGTAAAGCAATCAATGGTATATTCTTCCCCGGGGAGATATTCGCAGATTACCTGCTCCTCTTTCCTTGCGGAAAGCTCGTATCTGAGCGCCTGCTCGTCCTTAACTATCATAAAGCCCTGAGAGCCCTGCGACTCGGCGGGCTTTATAATTACGGGGTAATCCTTAACCTCGTCCGCAGACTTGTAAATGCCGGGCAGGAAATCGCAGCCGCTTAAACGGCCGTAAGTTTTCGATTTGCTTCTGCAAACCTGAACCGCGTCGTCGGGGCTTGTCAAAAGCTCCGCGTGAAGCTCATCCCTGTGCCTGCTCAAAAAAGCTATAACGTTGTCAAGGGCGGGGAAAATAAAATCAATATGATTTTCGTCAATACATTCGTTGAATTTTTTAATAAAATCGTCTGCGGTGATAAAGGGTACGGAGCCTATATAATTTTTATAAACCCATACGCCGTGGTCATCGACGCTTGAAGCGCCGAACAGGTTTATAAACCTTATGTCCTTTAAGGAGCGGTGCAGTTCAAGCCCTATTTCCGAACCGCAGGGAAAAACCATAATATTGATTTGTTCCATAAAAAATCCTCTTTAATCTAAATTTATGCGCTTTTTGATTTCTTCAACTATTCTTTCGGAATTATCCGGACCGTTTACCGCTTCGTCAAAGAAATATTTTATTTTCTCCCTGCGAAGCTCGGAATCCTTTTCGGGATTTTTGACATATTTTTTGACTTCCTCAATAGTTTCGCTCCAGTTCCCCGTCATAGGACCGGGAATAACGGAGGGAAAATCAAGATTAAAGCCCGCTTCGTTCTTTACGAACCAGTCGTAATCGGAACAGTGGAAAACAGTCGGTCTGTCAAGCTGCGCAAAATCAAGCGCAATACTTGAATAATCCGAAATCATAACGGAAAAAGTACCGAGCTGCTGATAGACGTCTTTGCTTTCATCAAGCAAAATGCGGTCAAAATGCTTAATCCTGTTTACGATTTTAATCATGTAATTTCGCCAAGTATGGGGATGAAGCCTTATATAGAACTCGCCGTCTATTTCCTCCATAGCCCGCTGAATATCGTCTGCCGCTTCAAGTATTTCGTTAATCATTGCGGTTTCGTGTTCAAAGTCAAACCTGTAAGTCGGCGCATACATAATTTTAACGGGACTTTTCTGCCGCCGGGAATTATATACGGGCAGATTTCTCGGATGACCCGCCATAAAACAATTATCCATAGGTATGTGCCAAATTTTTGCTATCATATCGATTCTCTCTTGCCCGGGACAGACAAAGAGAAAATACTTCTCAAATTTTTCTCTGACGGGGGCGACAAAGAAATATTTAATTTTTTTAAAGAATTTCTTTATTGCCGAATCGTTCTCGCTCGGCAAAATATCGTCCGAATATATAACGCCCCGTTCGGTGGTGTTTTTTACCTGTGAGCTTCCGTCGCCCATAGCCTTAAAGCCTACGCCGTGCCAGAGCTGAACAACCTTCGTTTTATCGTTAAACCCGTTTTTGGGACTGTAATCAGTCATTTTGAAATGGTCGGTTACGGCTATTTCGGCTCTCGACATAAGCCGCTTGGCACTTTTTGTTCCGAGCATTTCAACGGGTTTGTTTTCCTGTTTAAGCTTTTCAAAAATCTCCTCGTCGTTTGTAAACCAAACGGCGTTTATTTCGGGATGATTGTTAATTACATACTCGTAAAAATACATGGTGTTATCCATATATCCGCCGTTTCTGAAGCCTGTAAAAGCCCATAAATTTTTCTGCTTTTCCGAGAAAGTGTAATGCCAGTAGCAGAAAAAGTCAATAATATTTTGAATAAATCTGTAAACAGCCTTCGCCGCGTCTATAGCCTTTACCTTTAGAAAGTCAAACACTTTTAAAAACCAAACATACGGTCTTAATCCCTGACGGTAAAAGCGATGTCTTGCAATAAGCACAAAACCGCTCCAGGTGCATGTCCTCGTCAGCGCCTGAGCATCGTTATAGCTTGACAGATAAGTATTAAGCGACATAGTTGCCGCCTGCGGGTATTCGTCGAAAAAGCTTTTAATAAGCTCGTTATCGCCTAAGGTTAAAGCGCTTCTGAAATAATTTGCCGTCTCATGCTTAATTCTGTTTTGAAACGGTATGCGAGGGTAATTTTCGACATTATTTTCATACCAATCAAGTATTCCCGTCATCCAACGGATATGGTCAATTCGCGTTTTGAGGAAATGCTCGTCCATATTTTCGCTCATATATACGCCGACGTTGCTCCTTCTGTAAACGGACATTACGTCGTCAAGCATATGCGCCTTGCCTTCACCGAGCTGCATAAGAAAAAGCGGGTGATCGCCGATTATGCCGGTATAGTACCAATCGGGTATTTCAACGTCATAATCCCAACGGTAAAACACGGTGGCGGTCTGAGCCGGGAACACCCATACGCAGTCCGCGCTTGTTACCGTATTGCGGTTACGCTTCTTTTTGTAAGAGGGTTCGCAATCCGGAAAAATCATTTTGCCGTTTTTGTCTTTTTTGAACCAATCGTTTAAGAACCAATCGTCGGGCGCGCTGACTTCCGCTTTATTGTAGCAAATTCTTACATCCCTGTTTTGCTGCATATAATCAAACTGCTTTTGAAGCTTGTATTCGTCCACCCAGTAATCGTCGCCCTCGCAGAAAGCGATATACGGGCTGTTGGCATGGTTGCACAGGTCGATAAGATTCCTTTGCGCTCCCATATTCTTTTCCCTGATAAACGGAACTATTATATCAGGGTATTTTTCGGCGTATTCCCTTACTATATCCGCAGTACCGTCAGGTCCGCAGTCCTCGCCGACAAACACCTTGAATTTAAAATTGGTTTTTTGCATTATAAAGCCGTCAAGCGCGCTTCTGATATAATCCTCATGCTTATATGTAATACAGCACACGGTCACGGCGCAGTCGTCGGTATTCAGGTCGAATCTCTTTTGAGTTTCGGGACCCATAACAAGATTTTCGACGCTGCCGTCCGTGCAGTATTCACCGGTTTCGGCATTATACAGTTTTGCGTATTCAAGCTGAGCTTTACTTATCATTTTTATTATCCCCGCATCCTATTTATTGCTTAATACGTCTATTGTGCTTTTTAAGCCGTCTCTAACGCTGTAAAGAGCCCTCCAACCGAGGGACTGTATTTTTTTGCTGTCGAGCACGGCGTATGAAATATTGGTCTGCTGCGCAAGGTCGTTTTCATCGGGCAGGTCAAAAATAACCTCCTTGCCCGTAAGCTCCGCAACCTCCCGGGCAAACTGCGCTATAGTCACCCTTGCCGCTTCGTTGGCTATATTATAAGCTTCCCCTGTTTTCCCGCTTGTTAAAACGGAAAGCAGAGCCGAGGCGCAGTCTGCAACATAGCAATAAGACCTCATTTGAAGCCCCTTGCTTTTCATAATAATGTTTTCGCCCGCAAGAGCGCTGTTTACAAACTGGGCGTTCGCCCTGTTGTCGCTGCCCGTAACCGTAGGCCCGTAGGTGTGGCAGGGCCTTACTATAACGGTGTCAAGATTAAACTGTTTCGTGTAGGAAACGCACAAGGTTTCCGCCGCCCTCTTTGAAACTGGATAGCAGGACCTTGAAAGCACCGGGTCGACATAGCCGCTGTAGCTTTCGCAATAAGCCTCCATACCCTTTTCCCCTTCGCCGTAAACCTCGCCGGAGGAAACGAAAAGGAAACGCTGCGCCTTATGCCGTGAAGCGTATTTCAACAGATTATCCGTGCCTATAATATTACCGGTAATCGTTCCCACCGGGTCGTTAGCAAAAACGGCGGGATAGGCGTTGCTTGCGGCGTTTATTATATAGTCGATATCAAAATCAAAATCGGGTTCGGTACAAATATCGTATTCGACATAGTGCAGATTTTTACCGTTTGCCGGGTCAAATCTCTTTTTAAGCCTTTCAAGACTTCTGCCGCAAGCGTAAATTTCAATATTTGCGTTGCGCTCCCTGTTTAAAAAAAGCAGCATATCGACAACAAAAGAGCCTATCAAGCCCGACGCGCCGCTTATTAAGATTTTTTTATTAAAAAGCTTTTCCCTGTTAAGTGTTGCAGACGCCGCTTTTTCTATATCGCTTATATAAGTTTTGCTGTCATAAACGCTCATAATAAAGCCCTTTCCGTCAAGATTTGTACCAATCCGAACGTCTGACATTGAGCAATGCCTTGAATATATCAATATCGTCAACGGTTGTAAGCTTGATATTCTTTTCCGAACCTACGGAGAAATAAACCTTTTCGCCCATCTCTATCATAAGAGATACCGAAGCTACGGAATTTGTAATGCCCGCCTCAAGCGCCCGCCTGTGCAAATCGCAAATTTTGCCGATTTTAAAGCCCTGCGGAGTTTGAGTTCGCTTTAACTCGTCCCTCGGATAGCATTTATCGGAGGTTTCGCCGTCGTCTGTAATTACCATTGCCTCGGCGCATGGAATTACCGCTATGGCGCAGCCGTGCTTTTTGGTTTTAACTATGCAATCGGAAATAATTTCGGGGGATACCAGCGGACGTATTGCGTCATGGATAAGCACAACGTCGTCCGGAGAATAATGCTTTTCAAGCTCGTAAACGCCGTTCCTGATAGAGTCCTGACCGTTCTTGCCGCCGGGTATGATGTGTTTGAGCTTGGTGATGTTGAACTGACTTGCATATGCGCTTAAAACATTTTCCCAGCCCTCGATGCAAACTACGGCAATGGCGTCAATATCCGGATGATTTTGGAACGCTTCAAGAGTATAAACTATAACCGGTCTTTCGTCAACAGTCAAAAACTGCTTGGGTATGCTTTGGTGCATCCTTGCGCCCACTCCGCCCGCAATAATAAGAGCAATGTTCATTTCGGTACTCCTTTAAAATTATAAAGATTTAATAACGCCGCAAATGCGGTCGATTGTTTCGTTTGAAAGCCCCTCGTAAAGAGGAAGGCAGAGAACGCCACGCGCAATTTTATCCGCAACGGGGGTTTGACTTGCGGGATAAGCGCCGCAAAACTCCTTGTTTTGGCTCGTAAGCGGATAAAAATATTTCCTTGCGCCTATATTGTTCTTTGCAAGAGCCTCAAAGACTTCGTCCCTTGTTTTTCCGAACTTTTCGGGATCGACTACTATCGGGAAATAGGCGTAATTGCTTTTTACGTTTTCCCTGACGGCGTTTAACTTAATGCCGTTTACGTTTTCGAGGTTTTCACGGTATCTCAAAACAGCCCGCTTTCTCGAAGCGACGGATTGCTCAATATGCCTTAAATTGCATAAGCCCATTGCGGCGGCAAATTCGTTCATTTTAACGTTGCTGCCCGCAAAGTCTATTTCCCCGTCCTCGCCGAGGCCGAAATTTTTGTATTGATTGAGCCTGTCGTAATATTTTCTTTCCTTAAAAATCGCACAGCCTCCCTCGATAGTGTGGAAAACCTTTGTTGCGTGGAAGCTGAACATCGAAGCGTCGCCCAAAGAGCCCGCGCCCATACCGTCAACCGTAACGCCGAACGCGTGCGCCGCGTCATAAATTACCTTCAAGCCGTACTTGTCGGCGATTTTTTGGATTTTTTCATATTGGCATATGTTGCCGTAAACATGCACGGGAATAATGGCGGAGGTTTTTTCGGTAATCAGGGGTTCGATTTTGTCCGCGTCAATGGTAAAATCATCCTCCCTGATGTCGCAGAAAACAGGCTTCAAGCCCTTTCTGACTATCGAATTTGTTGTTGAAGTAAAGGTAAAAGGTGTGGTTACAGCCTCGCCCTTTAAGCCGAAGACCTCGATAATCGCCTCCAGAGCCTGGTGACCGTTTACGCAGAGATTAAGGTTTTCTGCATTTAAATAACGGCAAAGCTCCTTTTCAAGCTCCCTGTGCTTAACGCCGGAATTTGTAATCCATCTTGTTTCCCATAAGGGCTTTATTTCCTCGGCGTATTCCTCAAAGCTCGGCATCGAGGAACGCGTTACCAAAACTTTTTCGTCCATAGTATTCCTTCTTTTTTCTATTTTAAAAGGTTTCTTTTTATTAATTCCCAAATTTTATTGGCTCTTTTTCCGAAAACGGAAAACAGCGCAAGAAAAGCCCTGAACGCCAAGCCCTCTTTAAAGGAAAGCGTTTTAATATATTGCTGCGCCTTTTTGCGGGAGGAGTTTTCAAGAGTTTTCCTGTATTCGGTAAACCAAAGATGCGCAAAATGCCAGTTGATATCGTTTTCGTATTTCCCGCCGGAAAAAACGTTGAATTCGTTAAGCCAGGCGGTTTCGTTCTCAACATGGTTTAAATCGGTTTTTTCCTTAATATTATCGGTCCACGAACCCGAAGAGCCGTACCTGTAAACCGCCATTATTTTGTCAAAATAATGCGCCTTGCCCCTGTAAGCGGATAAAATCTGACGCGGATAGTCGTAAACGTCCGCCATACTCCTGAAAGCGGGCCATTCGGTAAAAATTTCCGCCCTTATGACAAGCGAAGCGGATGGGCAGAACATTCCGCCCCTTTTTATAATCAAGCCGCAATCGACGTCCGTATCGCCCTTTAAAGGTCTGTACGGCATAACGCTCGAATCGGGATTGAGCTGATTCACGGCGTGAAAGGTCATGGTGCAATCGGGATTGTTCTCCATATACCCGACCTGAAGAGCGAGCTTTGAAGGGTCGCTCCAAAAATCGTCGCCCTCGCACACGGCGACGTATTTGCCCCTGATAAGCGGGCAGATGTATTCCTTTTCTATATTAACGCTCTTCATCTTGTTTTCGCTTTGAAGAACCGGTCTGATAATCTCGGGCAGGCGCTTTGCATAGTCCCTGATAATATCCTGCGTGCCGTCGGTTGAAGCGTCGTCGTGAACTATTATCTCAAAGGGAAAATCCGTTTTTTGAGAAAGCATTGAATCAAGCGCCTGAGCAACCGTTTTTTCGTGATTATAGGTAAGACAGCAAACGCTGACGCAGGGATTTTGCGAAGACTTAAAATTTTCTTTTTGTTTAGTTTCAATCATAATATTACCGCTGACAAGAAGAATAATTTTTAAATTCTGCTAATTATATCACATACTTTCGATTAAATCAACCGAAACAGTTTACCTGTTTGCCTTAAGCTTTGCAAAAAGCTTTACGTTACCCGATTTTACGCTTGAAATGAACTTGCCTTCCAGCTTTGTAATAAAGACGCTTTTCATTCTGACTGGCAGCAGCATAAGCTTCATAACGATTGAATTGGGCCTCGCGTATTTGAGCGCTTTGCGGGTTTCGGGCGAGCTTATCATCTTGCTTATCTGCTCGTTTTTTTCCCTTTCGCTCAGCGGGCAGGCGGGGTTTGTGACATTTTCTATACAGCCTACGACTCTCTCGATATATCGGCGGAAAATCATCTCGCGGCTTGCTTCGTCGTCTATGCCCCAATGCATGTACAAAGAAAGCATCCAGCCGTGCTCCTGCTCCCTTTTTTCATACATATCGCTTCTGTGTTTTGCGGTTTCGCTGTCGGAGCGCGCCCGCATAAAATGGTAATAACGGTTTTCCATAAGGGCGACGCGCTCAACGTCCCTGACAACGTCGAGATTGAAAGGGAAATCGTCCCAAAATGTATTCTTAAAGCGTATGTTGTTATCAATAATATATTTTCTTTGATAAAGCTTGTTCCACGGAGTGTATAAAAGGTTTTTATCGAACATTTTATAGGCGTACTCGCGGAATTCACTCCGAGATTTAAAATCCCTTGACGGCAAGCTCTGGCTCTGGGAATAAAACTGCGTATCGGAATAATAGGTGTCGATATAATACCCGGCGACTACGAGCTGGGCGTCCGTCTGCTTCGCCTTATTGTACATGTCCTCAAGCATTTCGGGTTCTGCCCAATCGTCGGAATCCATAAAATACAGATACTCGCCCCTCGCCCTCTCTATTGCCGTATTCCTTGCGGAGGGCGCGCCGCCGTTTTCCTTATGTATTACGGTAATCCTCGAATCGTTTTTTGCGTATTCGTCGCAGATTTCGCCGCTTTTGTCGGGAGAGCCGTCGTCAACCGCTATAAGCTCCCACTGCTTAAAGCTTTGGGCAAGAAGGCTGTCGAGGCATTTTCTTATATAATTTTCAACGTTGTAGACCGGCATTATAACCGAAATTTTAATATCGTCCATAATCAAAACTCTTTATCGCAAATTTCAAGCGCCGCTTCTATGCACTTGTCCATATCGTAATATTTGTAAAGCCCGAGCCGTCCTCCGAAAATGACGTCGCGCCTTTCATTGGCAAGCTTGCGGTATTTTTCGTAAAGGCCGTTATTCTTTTCATCGTTTACGGGATAATACGGTTCTTTTCCCCTTTGGAAGACCTCCGGATACTCCTTTGTGATAACCGTTTTTTTCTGCGTGCCGAAGTTAAAATGCTTATGCTCTATTATCCTTGTGTACGGTATATCTCTTTCGGAAAAATTCATAACCGCAACGCCTTGGAAATTTTCGGTATCGAGGGTTTCGGTTTCAAACCTCAGGCTTCTGTAATCAAGCTCGCCCAGACGGTAATCGAAAAACTCGTCTATCATACCGGTAAAGAGGCATTTTTTTGCAAGCGACAGGAATTTTTCTCTGTCCGAAAAGAAATCGGTATCGGTTAAAATTTCAACGCCGTCAAATAGCTTTTCAATCAATTCGTTGTAACCGTTTACGGGTATGCCCTGGTACCTGTCGTTGAAATAGTTGTTATCGTAGGTATAGCGGACGGGAAGGCGTTTAATTATAAAAGCGGGCAAATCCCTGCAATCTCGCCCCCATTGCTTTTCGGTGTAGCCCTTAACAAGCTTTTCGTAAACCTCCCTGCCGACAAGGCTTATCGCCTGCTGCTCAAGGTTTTGAGGTTCTCCGTCTATCTCCTGCCTTTGGCTTTCGATAATTTCCCGCGCCCGAACGGGTGAGCTTATGCCGAACATCTTTGAAAAGGTGTTCATATTAAAAGGCAGATTATAGATTTCGCCCTTGTAATTACATACGGGAGAATTAATGAAATTGTTAAACTCGCAAAGCTCGGTTACATAATCCCAAACCCTGCGATTGCTTGTATGAAAAATATGCGCGCCGTAGCGGTGAACCGTAATGCCTTCAATATTCTCGCAATACAGATTTCCGCCTATATGACCGCGTTTTTCAATAACGAGACATTTTTTACCGTGCTTTTTGGCTTCGTTGGCAAACACGGCGGAAAAAAGCCCCGCTCCGACTATAAGATAATCGTATTTACTCATAATTTTCTCCGTTGGGCTGTACTGCCCGAGCATAAAATTACTGTATAATTTGATATTTTAACATATTTGTATCACTTTTTCAATACTTTATGAAAACGGCGTAAGGGCCAAAAAACAAGCCGATAATTACAATCACGGGTAGCGTTTTATTTCGTCGGTTTCCCCGAGCAGATAGTCGACGCTCGTATTGTAAAACCTTGCAAGCTTAATCAAAATAGCAGTAGGCAAATCGTTTTCGCCGGTTTCGTATTTTGAATAGCCGGTTTGCGACATACCGAGAATTTTTGCAATCTGCGTTTGATTCATATCCCTGTCCTCTCTTAAATCACGGATTCTTTTATACATACTATTTCACCTCAAAACCATTATAAGTTAAGGGGAATTTCATACTTGACTTTTAATCTGTTTCAGGTTAAAATGAATTTAACCTGAAATGTATTATTTGGGGTTGATTCTTAATTATGAGAAAGGAAAACAATATGAAATCAAAAAAATTTTTATCATTGCTTTTGTCACTTGCAATGATACTGACTGCTCTGCCCTTGGCAGGGGTTACCGCGTTTGCGGCGACAAGCGGGAACTTTGAGTACAAGGTACTTGAAGACGGCTCGGCAAAGATTACGGATTATACCGGTAGCGCAGAAACGCTTGATATTCCCTCAAAGCTTGACACATATACTGTTACAAGTATAGGCGAGTATGCATTTGCATTTTGCGACAGCTTAACAAGCGTAACGATACCCGATAGCGTAACAAGCATAGGTGTTCATGCATTTGAATATTGCGAAAGCTTAACAAACGTAACGATAGGTAACGGCGTAACAAGCATAGGCGAGTATGCATTTTGGAATTGCGACAGCTTGATAAGCATAACAATACCCGGAAGTGTTACAAGCATAGGTGATTCTGCATTTGATGGTTGCGACAGCTTAACAAGCGTAACAATACCCGACAGCGTAACAATCATAGGCGATTATGCATTTGAACATTGCAACAGTTTAACAAGCGTAACAATACCGAACAGCGTTACAATCATAGGTGACGGTACATTTTACGGTTGCGAAAGCTTAACAAGCGTAACAATACCTGATAGTGTTACAAGCATAAGTTATGAGGCATTTTCCGGTTGCGACAGCTTAACAAGCATAACAATACCTAACAGCGTAACAAGCATAGGCGATTATGCATTTGAACATTGCAACAGTTTAACAAGCGTAACAATACCTAACGGTGTTACAAGCATAGGTGATTATGCATTTGAAGATTGCGACAGCTTAACAAGTATAGCAATACCTAACAGCGTAACAAGCATAGGCAAGGATGCATTTGCACATTGCAACAGTTTAACAAGCGTAACAATACCAGATAGCGTTACAAGTATAGGTTGGGGCCCGTTTTTAGGATGCAAAAATCTAACAAATATAACCGTTAGTCCAAACAATAAAAATTATTCCTCACAGGAAGGCGTTTTATTTGATAAGAATAAAACAGAACTTATACAATATCCTATAGGAAATACAAGAACATTATATGAAATACCCAATACTGTTACAAGTATAGGTTGGTGTGCATTTAAAGGTTGTGACAGCTTAACAAGCGTAACAATACCCAACGGTGTTACAAGTATAGACTATTGCGCATTTGATGGTTGCCACAGCTTAACAAGCATAACAATCCCCGACAGCGTAACAAGCATAGGTGATTATGCATTTGAAGATTGCGACGGTTTAACAAGCGTAACAATACCCAACGGTGTTACAAGCATAGGTGATTATGCATTTGAAGATTGCGACAGCTTAACAAGCGTAACTATACCCGACAGCGTAACAAGCATAGGTGGTCATGCATTTCACGGTTGCGAAAGCTTAACAGAAATAAATGTTGACGCAAACAATAAAAACTATTCTTCACAGGACGGAGTATTGTTTAATAAGAATAAAACAGAGCTTATACAATATCCTATAGGAAACGAAAGAACATCATATGATATTCCAAACAGTGTTACAAGCATAGTTGAGTATGCATTTTATAATTGCGCCGGCTTAACAAGCGTAACCATACCCGATAGCGTTACAAGCATAGGCATGGAGGCATTTGCATATTGCGCCGGCTTAACAAGCGTTATTATACCCGAAAGTGTAACACATTTGGAAGATAGAGTATTTGATTATTGCTCCGGTTTAAAAAGTGTAAAAATACCAAACAGCATTACAGATATAGATTGGTTCTTATTTGAAGGCTGCATAGGTTTAACGAGCGTAACAATACCTGAAAGCGTTACAAGCATAGGCATTGGTGTGTTTCACGATTGCGACGGCTTAACAAGTGTAATAATTCCTAAAAACGTTACCATTATAGCGCAGTACGGATTTTGGAATTGCGACAACTTAACCGACATATATATATTAAACAAAGAATGCAAATTAGGCATGGAATCAATGCAACCCGAAACTACAATTCACGGTTATGCAGGTTCAAAAGCCGAAGAATATGCAAATAAATACGGCAACAAATTTGTTGCCTTAGAGGAACATCCGAGTATGGAAAAAGTACCCGAAAAGGCGGCAACCTGCACCGAGGACGGCAATATTGAATATTTCCATTGCTCCGATTGTAACAAGAATTTCAAAGATGAATACGGTCTTGAAGAAATTGCGGACGTTGTTGTAAAAGCAACGGGACACAAATATGAGGACGGCGTATGCACCGTTTGCGGCGCAGAAGAGCCTGTTAACCCGGAAGATCCGACGAATCCCGACAATCCCGTAAACCCCGATACTCCCAAACCGAGCGGCGAAGTGAACGGCGACGGCAAGTTATCAACCGTAGACGCTAAATGGATTTTGCAAAACATAGCGAAGTCAAGGGAGTTCAGCGACGAGCAATTCAAGGCCGCCGATCTCAACGGCGACGGGAAATTGTCCGTAGTTGACGTTAAATGGGTACTTCAAATAGTAGCCGGTATGCGTAACGCAGAAACTTTGGAACCGATTAAATAATCTAAACAGACATTTACAAAAAGTTATGATATGTAACAAATAAAAAGCGACAAAAAGCGGTTATACCGAGGTAAACTTGGTATAACCGCTTTTGTAATATAATTAAAAGGAATTTCGCAGTCTGCGGACTGCGACGAGGGCTTTGCCCCTCGACCCCACCGACTTTTGTAAAAGTCGGGGAAAACATTGACTGTCGCGCGTCTAAGCTTTAATTCCCTTTTATCAATAATTCTCCGCTTTTACCATAAAGTACGCTTGCGGATGGTTGCAAACGGGGCATACCTCCGGCGCTTTTTTGCCTATTACTATATGCCCGCAATTTGAACATTGCCAAATAGTATCTCCGTCCTTTGAAAATACAACTCCGTCCTCTATGTTTTTCAAAAGCTTTCTGTATCTTTCCTCATGCTCTTTCTCGATAGCTCCTACCTTTTCAAAAAGCTCGGCTATCTCGTCAAAGCCCTCCTCCTTTGCTTCCTTGGCAAACTGCGCGTACATATCCGTCCACTCGTAATTCTCGCCCTCGGCCGCCGCAAGCAGATTTTCCTGCGTGCTTGCTATGGCTCCGCCGTTTAAAAGCTTGAACCATATCTTTGCGTGTTCCTTTTCGTTATCCGCCGTCTCTTGGAAAATATTTGCTATCTGAACATATCCGTCCTTTTTCGCCTTGGAAGCAAAGTATGTATATTTGTTCCTCGCCTGTGATTCGCCTGCGAATGCCGCCTGTAAATTTGCCTGAGTTTTACTGCCCTTTAAATCTTTCATTTTTATCATTTCCTTTCTTTATTTTATATTTTTATTATATATGGATTTTGTAAAATTTTCAACGGTGAATTTTATCTAAAAAAGCCTCGATGCCAACCGAAATGTCATCGTATGTTTTTTCAAAATTCCCCGTGTACCATGGGTCGGCAACATCTCTCGGAAATTCGGTAAAATCGAGCAGTTTATATATTTTATTATCCCTGTCGCCGCCGAAAATCCTTTTAAGATTTCTTATGTTGGCGCTGTCCATAGCTATTATGTAATCGTACTTGTCATAATCGGATTTTTCCGCCTGCCGCGCCGCCCTTTTGCAAAAGTCAACATTGTATTTTCTTAAAACAGACTTTGTGCCGCTGTGCATATCGCTGCCGATTTCCTCCGTACTCGTTGCGGCGGAGTCAATTTGAAATTCCCCCGCCCTGCCGAGCTTTTTGACCTTATCCTTCAGCATAAATTCCGCCATAGGCGAGCGGCATATATTGCCGTGGCATACAAACAGTATCTTTATCATATCGCCCCACCTTTAAAGCAAATTTTAGGCTTTTGCAAATTTACTTTAAGCTCTCAACCGCGGCTCTTTCCGCCGCAAGCGCGCCGTTATATCTTTTCATAAATTCCTCGAAGCCCTTAACGTCCGCTTCGTCGGGTTCAACGGTTGAGCTTTGGGCGTTTGAGAAAATTTTATTGTCGAGATAATCCTCCAGCGTTTCGCCTTCCTCTTTATTGAGCATATAAAGCGCAAGTATCGCCATACCCCACGGGCCGCCCTCGCCCGCGGTCTTCATAACGCCGACCTTTGTATTGAGAGCGGCGGCGGTTATCCTCTGCCCCACGCCCTCTGTTTTGTAAAGCCCGCCGTGGCCCGAAATTTTTTCGAGCGTTACGCCCTCTTTTTTAAGCAATATATCGTTGCCGTTTTTCAGCGCCGCAAACGCGGAATAAAGCTCACATCTCATAAAGTTGGCAAGATTGAATTTTGCGTCGGGAAGCCTTGCGAAAAGCGGCCTGCCCTCCGGTAAATTTGAAACTGGTTCGCCCGAAAGGTAATTGTACGAAACAAGCCCGCCGCAGTCCTTATCGGCTTTAAGCGCTTCAAAATAGAGCATATCATAAAGCTCGGGCTTGGCTATCTTATTGCCTGAAAGCTCCGCAAACTCCGAAAAGAGCCTTACCCATGCGTCGATATCGCCCGTGCAGTTGTTGCAATGAACCATAGCCACGGGTTTGCCGGCGGGCGTAGTTACCATATCAATTTCGGGATAAACGCCCTTTAACGCTTTTTCCAAAACGACCATGGAGAAAATGCTTGTGCCCGCGCTGACGTTCCCCGTCTTTTCCCTTACGGCATTGGTTGCGGTCATTCCCGTGCCTGCGTCGCCTTCGGGAGGACAGACCGGAATACCCGCCTTTAAAGTTCCGCTTTCGTCAAGGAATTTTGCGCCCTGCGGCGTAAGCGTTCCCGCCTTTTCGCCCGCGGTTAAAACCTTTGGCAATATATCGGAAAGTCGGAAGGAATAGCCCTCGTTTTTGCAAATGCCGTCAAATTCTTGAAGCATTTTTTCGTCGTAATTATTAGTTTCCGAATCTATGGGGAACATACCGCTTGCCTCGCCCACTCCGGCAACAAATTCGCCCGTGAGCATAAAGTTGATATACACGGCAAGCGTCATAAGTTTTGAGAGCTTTTTAAGATGCTCCTCGCCGTTGAGCATAGCCTGACGAAGATGCGAAACGGACCACCTTTGCGGAATGTTAAAGCCGAAAAGCTTTGTAAGCTCCTCGCTTGCCTGCGCGGTGACGGTATTCCTCCAGGTCCTGAAAGGCGAAAGCAAATTCCCCTCGCCGTCAAAGGGCATATAGCCGTGCATCATAGCGGAAATTCCTATAGAACCCACCGAGGTAAGCTCGACGCCGTATTTTTTCTTAACGTCCTTTTTAAGCTCGTTATAGCAATCGTGAAGCCCCGTATGTATGTCGTCGAGAGTATAAGTCCAAATTCCGTTTTCAAGTCTGTTTTCCCAGGTATGGCTTCCCGAAGCTATGGGATTTGCCTGCTCGTCGATAAGCACCGCCTTAATTCTCGTAGAGCCGAATTCTATACCCAAGCTTGTTTTGCCGTTAATTATATTTTCTTTAATTTGCATAATTTGCACCGCCTCTTTTGATTTATAAAACTATTTTAATATATCCGCAAAATTTTTTCAACACCGAATTAAAGAGCAAAAACCATTGAAAATATGCGGTTGCGGTAAAAAGCAACCGAAGGTTTCCCCAAAAAGAAGGCTGTGCAAACCGAAATTGGTGGCGCAACCAAAGCTTTTTTTGTACAATACGGTTGAAAAGTGCGAACGGTATTATTCGCCCGCCGCAGTAAATAAAATTAATTAAGAAATCGATAAAAGGAGAAACAGATATGAAAAAAACAAATACAATCCATTTCGGCATACAGAGAAAAATAATTTCAAATATGACCTCCGAAAGCTGGGAAACGATACCGCACGTTTCCTACAATTACGAGCCGGACGTTACGGCGTTTATGTCGGAATACAAAAGGCTTAATCTCGCGAGGGACAAAAAGGATAAAATTTCCGTAAACACGCTTATGTTAAAGGTTATAACCGAGGGCTTAAAGGCGGCGCCCGTTATGAACTCGCATATTGAATTTAACCGCAAGCTCGTTAGAGGTAAGCTGACCACATATGAGGATATTAACATCTCCATGCCGACTATACTCCCGAACGGCGAGATGATGACGGTCAACCTGCATAATTTTGAAAACAAGAACCTCGACGAAATGTCGGACTCGGTAAAGGATATTGTGCGCCGAGCGGAAAATACCGATTTAAACGAAGCTATGTTCGAGGTATCGCTTGACAACACCCTGACTGCGCTGAAAAAGGGAAAAATTATGCAGACCGTATACAGGCTGATAGGTTCAAAGACGGGCAAGCACAGGGTTAAAACCCTTAAAGGCAAGGCTAAAAGGGAATACAACGCCATACCCGAAAATAAAAGGCTTACAAAGCGCGATATTGAGCAAGGCACAACCACGGTTTCAAATATCGGCTCAACCTACCGCCGCCAAAGGGGCTCAACCTGCCTGCTTGAAATAATACCGCCGCAGGTAACGGCGTTTGCGGTGGGAGCGGTTCAGGATAAGCCCGTTGTTGTTTCGGACGCTTTCGGAAACAAAAGGGTTGAAGCAAGGCAGATACTTCCCATCTGCATAGCCTTTGACCACCGCGCGATAGACTTCGGCGATATTGTGCCGTTTCTTGAACGCCTCGACGACATATTTGAAAACCCGGAGCAAATAAGGGGCTGGGTTTCTCAATATGAAGAAACGGCGGCAAGCTTCGGAGCGTGAAATCACTTCAACTGCCGAAACATATTCGCCGCGGACTCCCTTGTAGCGTATTCGCTTATTTCCAAAACTTCATACTCGGTCAGCTTTTCGCCGAACTGTATTTGTATTATATCGCCCTGCTTCACTTCATACGAGGCACGGGCGGTTTTTCCGTTTACGCAAACATGCTTTGCGTCGCAAAGCTCGTTTGCAACCGTCCTTCTTTTTACTATTCTCGAAACCTTTAAATATTTATCAAGACGCATACTTTTTTCCTTTCGCTTATATTTTTTATTTTGTACTTAAACTTGAGAAAACAAAAAAACAGGGGAAAGAACAAGTCTTTCCCCCGAATATGCTGAGATAATTAAATTATTTAACAGCATCTTTAAGAGCAGCGCCCGCTTTGAATGCAGGTACCTTGCTTGCCTTAATAGTCATTTTTTCGCCTGTTCTGGGGTTACGTCCTTCCTTAGCCGAGCGAGCGCGAACCTCAAATGTGCCGAATCCGATAAGCTGAACCTTCTCGCCCTTTTTAAGAGCGCCCTCGATTGCACCGAAAACTGCCTTTACCGCTGCGTCTGCGTCTTTCTTTGAAAGACCGGCATTCTCTGCAACTGCTGCAATAAGTTCTGTCTTATTCATTTTTGTTTCCTCCATTTTCGTTTTTACAATATTTCCAAAAGTGCAAACACACTTTAATATGGACCGTTTGATTTTTTGACCTCGTTCCAAAGCCTTTCCAGCTCCTCAAGCGAGGCTGAATTAATGTCGATATTTCTTTCCCCCGCAAGTCTTTCGACCTCGGAAAAGCGATTTATAAACTTGTCGCAGGAAGACGATAGAGCCTCCTCCGGGTCAACGCCTATAAACCTTGAAACATTTACCGCGGAAAAGAGCAAATCGCCCAACTCCTCCGCCATATTTTCGCCGTCGTTGTTTTCGACCGCCGCTTTAAGCTCCGCCGTTTCCTCATAAAGCTTTCCGAAAGCGCCGGAAACGTCCTGCCAATCAAAGCCGACCTTTGCCGCCTTTTGCTGTATTTTTTCGCTTCTCATCAAAGCGGGAAGCTCGCGGGGAACAGAAAGCATTTTTTCGGTTTGAGTTTTTCTGTTTTTGCTTTTTGACTTAATCTCTTCCCAGTTTAGCAATACCTCGCCGCTGTCCTTAACCTCGATATCCGCAAAAACGTGCGGATGCCTTTCGATAAGCTTTTTGCATATGCCGTCGCAAACGTCGGAAAAATCGAAATTTGACTTTTCGCTTTCCATTTCGGAATGGAAAACGACCTGCAAAAGAACGTCTCCCAATTCCTCTTTAAGAAGCTCGCCGTCTTTTTTGTTGATAGCCTCTATAACCTCGTATGTTTCCTCTATAAGCGACTTCTTAATAGACTCGTGCGTTTGTTCCCTGTCCCAAGGGCAGCCGGACTCGCCGCGAAGAATTTTCATAATAAGGAGCAAGTCGTCAATATTATATGTTTTTTTAAAAACAAAATCAACCTTCATCAAAAAACAAGCCCCTTTGCCACTATTTTACTCCATAAATCCGTATTTTGCAAGTATTTTAGCAATTTTTTCTCCTTTTGGAAGCATTAAAACGTCTTCTTTTGCTATTCCGTTGACCAAAAGCATGGAAATTGCATATACCACGACCGCCAAAATCACCGCTATAATCGTCGCTATAAGGTTTGAAACCGAATGTCCGCCCCTGTTTATTTCGGGCAGAAGACTTATGAAAATGCCGTGCGAGGTGTACGCGGCTATTCCGCAAAGCACGCTGCAAATAAGCGGCTTTACGGCTATCGACATATAATTGAGCTTAACCTTGGTATTTCGTATCAGCGCAACAAGATTTATCAAAACGATTATTGTATAGCAAACAACCGTGCCTATAACTGCTCCGTTGATATTAAGAGCCGGTATGCCTATAAAGATATAATTTGTAATTACCTTCGCTATAGCGCCTATGGAAAGCGAATAAACGGGCACTTTCGCCTTGCCTATAGCCTGAAGCATATTAGTCATAGGCTGTGACAGGGAAATTAAGAAAATCGTATATCCGTATGCCGCCATAATGGGTGCGGCTATGGAAACCGCGTCCGCCGATTTTCCCGTTTCGTACATAAGCTGTAAAATAGGATAGGACAAAACGCCCATACCTATACCGGCGGGAAGCGAAAACATCATCGTTATTCTCAAAACGGATTCAACCGACTGCTTTAACTGCTGCTTATCCTTTAACGCCCATGCCGCGGAAAGCGCCGGAATTGCGCTTACGCCGAGAGTCATGGTTATTGAAGGAATCAGATTTTTAAAATCCAGCGACATAGTATACGCGCCGTAGAGATATTTGGGAATATCGGCGTCAAGTATATTGGAAACGGCAAGCTGCGCGCCGTAAAGATTTCTTATATAGCCTAAATTATGCTCTATCATGGTTGCAAGCCTGTTTTGGATAGTCATAGAGTCGATAAGATTTGTAACGCTGAAAACAAGCGACGACGCAACTACGGGAACGGCAAGCGAAACAAGGGATTTGGCTATGGACTGCGGACTCTCCGGCTTCGGCGAAAGCGCAAGCTCCTGCCTTGTAATTCCGTCGCCCTTGATTTTGTGAAGCAGCATAACGTAAATCATACCGATTATAGTGCCCACGGTAACGCCTATTGCGGCCGCGGCGGCGGCATAGGGGTAAATTGCGGAGGAAGCCTCCGCCTCGGTGGAAACGACCTTGCCGTAAACGCTTAGCCCCTGCTCGAACCTTGAATAGCCGTATGTTATTGAGAATTTTGCGCACAAAAGCCCGAAAATGACCTTGCCCACGGCTTCCCAGACCTCGGACATTGCGGTAGGCGTCATATTCCTCATTCCGTTGTAATAGCCCCTGTAAATGGACATAATACAGCAGAAGAAAATCGAAGGCGTAATTGCAAAAATTGCGGGAAGCGCCTCGAGACTTTTTGCAAGATAAGCGTAAGGGAAGGCTAAAATCAGCAAAAGCACCGTGCCTAAAGTGCCGGTTATGAGGAAAAGCCTTGCGGCGACCTTAAAGGTCAGCCTTGCGTCCCTGAAGCGTTTGAGCGCTATCTGCTGGGATACCATTTTTGAAACCGCGACGGGAAGCCCCGCCATAGATATTGTATAAATGGGTATATACAGATTGTACGCAGAGTCAAAATACCCTCTGCCGACCGCGCCGACCATATTTGAAAGAGGGATTTTGTAAAGTATTCCTATTATTTTAACTATTAGCGTTGCGGCGGCAAGAACCATTGCGCCGTTGAGCAAAGACTGGCTTTTTCTTTTACCTTGAGCCAATAAATCACACCCTTACCGATATAAAATATCATTAATAACGGATATTGTCAAATTTTAGGACCGATAAATTCCCGCAAAAGCGAATCGCTCGGCACCAAATCCGTCGGAATGCTCTCAAAAAGCTTTAGAGATTCCGAAAGCTTTTTTGCGTCCTGCCGATATTCCTCGGGAAGCTCCGCCTCCTCCAACAGCTTCAAAGCCGTATCCCTGAAAAGGCAGGGCTCGCAAAGGTGAATGGAGTTTATTCTTACGTCCGCCATATCCTCGTAAGGGAAAAGATATTTTTCCTCGCCCTCGCAGACGCTTTTCCAAAGATTATATGTGTTTTCAACCGAACTGCCTCTGAAATTGTAATCCCTTATCATTCTTCTTGTAAATCTCAAATTGCGCTTGTTTAAGATAATTTTTCCCTTATTGTCGTAAATTCTCGAAGATACGCTTATGTAAATTTTAAGCATTTTGAGATTTCTCAAATCGCTTGTAACAACGGGGTTTAAAGCATGCAGTCCCTCCACTATTACGGCGTCGTTTTTATCGAGCGTCAAAAGCGTATAATCATCGCTTCTCTTGCCCGTGAGAAAATCAAACTTGGGTATTTTTGTGGTTTTTCCCTCCATAAGGCTTTTAAGGGTATGCGAAAGGTACGGAAGGTCAAGCGCGTTAACGGTTTCAAAATCGGGATTTCCCTCGGCGTAACCGGGTATCTGTTCTCGGTCAAGATAAAAATCGTCAAGCGATATTACATAGGTTTTCATACCCAAAGAAGTAAAGGTTTCCGCAATTTTTTTAGCCGTTGTGGTTTTTCCCGACGAGGAAGGGCCGGCAAGCATTATAATCTCCCTGCCGGTATCGTCAAGCACCCTTTCGGCTATGTTGTTTATGATATTCCTGTAACGAAGCTCCGCCCTTGCGATAATCGCCTTGGGGTTTTCCTTTGCAAGCTCGTTTATATGCTCTAATCTGTTGTTCATATTTGACATTGTCTATTCCTGCCTGTTGTCTTGATAAAATTTATATATTTTTTCTTTTCGCTTTAAAAGCGTTTCAAACCCGTTTATATATTCATACGGATATTTGTAGTTGAATATTCTGTCAATCGCCGAAGAATACGGAGCTTTAAGCCTTGTCACCGCTCCCGCGCCGACGGCGAATACCGAGTGACATTCCTCCATCATAAATATATTGTAAAGACATTCCCTGCCGTTAAGGCAGCAGCCCGTATTTTCAAGATTTCCCAAGGATTTTGCCTGGCGGTACATATAGTACGGATGATACCCGTTTTTGCCAAGCTCGCCGTAGGCGTATTCGAGCATAGCGTTTGCAAGGGCGCTTTTTTCCGCCTCCACCCTGCCGCCCTGCGCCATATCGGACGAACGCTTGAGCGCAAGGGTATGTACGGTGATGTTTTCGGGTGTAAAGCTTATCGCCTTGTCAAGCGAAAACCTGAAGCCCTCGAGCGTATCGCCGGGAAGCCCCGCTATAAGGTCCGTATTGATATTGTCAAAGCCGTATTCCCGTGCAAGCTCAAACGCCCTGCAAGCCTGCCCGGAGGTATGCCGCCTGCCGATTTTGTTTAAAACACTGTCGGAAAAGGTTTGCGGATTTATACTTATTCTCGATACTCCGCCCTGTTTCATAAGCCGAAGCTTGCCCTCGGTTACGGTGTCCGGTCTGCCCGCCTCTATCGTATATTCACGAACGGCGGAAAGGTCAAAATTTTTGTCTATCGCCTCCATCAGCCTTTCAAGCTGATTTTCGTTTAATACGGTCGGCGTTCCCCCGCCGAAGTATACGGTTTCAAGCCGAAGTCCCAAAGACCTTGCCGTTTTTGCGGTATATTCCGTTTCTTTTATAAGATAATCCATGTATTCGGGCAAAAGCTTTTGCGCAAGTTCCTCGGTCATAGTCTGCGAAACAAAGGAGCAATAGCTGCACCTTGACGGGCAAAACGGAATTGAAACGTACAGACTGAAGGAGTCCGGCCTTGACAAGGCTATGATTTTTTCTTCGGCGTCGGCAACGCTCTGCGCGAGCTTCGCTTTATCCTCTGCGACAAAGTAGCTTTCCTTAAAAATCCGCAAGCCCTCTTTTTCGCTGTATTCCTCCTCCAAGCTTCTCAAAAGCTTCGACGGGCGTATTCCCGTAAGCAAGCCCCATTTGGGAGTATAACCGCTCGCCTTTTTTAAAGCTTTAAAAACCAAGGTCATAACGGCAAGCTCTTTGTCGGGATTACCCTCCTCGGGTAAGCTCTGCGAAAAAATTTCGTTTCCGTTCTCATCGGCGTACTCAACCCTGATTTCACCGTTTTCTATAGCCGTGGTAAGCTTTGACTGCGACCGAGCCGGAGTTTTTAAGTAAACAACGTTAATCTTTTCGTTGGGATAGAAAACTCTTGCGAGCTTTTCCGCCTCGTACTGATATTCGTGATTTAAAATTTCGAGTATCATTTTAATCTCCGCGGCGGCAGTAAAAGCCGCCGAAATTTAAGCTTATTTTATCCTGCGGCTCATATACCTGTTGCGCCGTCTTTCGTTTTCGAGCGTTGTGGAACGGTTATGGCCGGGATAAATTGTATAATCCCCGTCAAGCCTTGAAAGCCTTGTGACGGACTCGAGCATTTCCTCATCGCTTCCGCCCTCAAAATCCGTTCTGCCTACCGTCAGCGCAAAAAGGGTGTCGCCGGTAAAAATAATTCTGTCCTTTTCAATTATATAGCACACCCCGCCCTTTGTATGCCCGGGCGTGTGCATAACCTTGATCTCCGTTTCGCCGAGATTCAGAACGTCGCCCTGCGAAACGAGCAAATCCGCCTGCATGGGAATTTGCGAAAAACCCCCTGCGGAAAGCGCAAGGCTCTTGCCTGCGTCTTTTAAGCAGTCTGCGTCGTCGGGATGAATAGCCACCTCGGCGCCGGTAAATTCCTTTAAGGCGGGTACGCCGAGTATATGGTCGAAATGCCCGTGCGTAAGCAGAATGTATTTTACGTTTTTGCCGACGAGCGCCTCTTTTAACCGTTCGTTAAAGTCGCCTGCGTCTATAACGGCGGAAAGCCCGCTTTGACTGTCGGTAATAATATAGGTATTCGCCCCTACGGGGCCCAAAACAAGTGTTTCAACCTTAATCGGCATCTTTTTTTCTCCAAATTTCGGTATCGTAAAGTATGGTAACCGGTCCGTCGTTCAAAAGGCTTACCTGCATATGCGCTCCGAAAACGCCCTTTTCGACCTTTTTTACGCCGTTTTCGATTAACTGTTCGCAGTAATACTCGTAAAGCTCGTTTGCCGTCCCCGGTTCGGCGGCGTTTATAAACGAGGGCCTGTTGCCTTTTTTAACGTCGGCAAGCAGAGTAAACTGCGAAACGGCAAGTATCTCCCCGCCCGTATCTAAAACGGATAAATTCATTTTATCCTCATCGTCGGTAAATATTCTGAGGTTGGCGGTCTTTCTGGCAAGTATTTCGGCGTCCTGCTTTTCGTCGCCTTCCTTTACGCCGACCAATATCATAAGTCCGCCTTCGATTTCCCCCGCAATTTTGCCCTCCGCTTCAACACGGGCGTATTTTACCCTCTGTATTACTGCTTTCATTTTTCCTCCGAAAAATCAGCTCTGCCTTTCAACCGAAAGTATGCCGTTTATTTTTTCTATTCTTGATATTACGTTTTTCAAATGCTCCACGTTGCTTACGGTTACGGTAATATTGATTACAGCCCTGCCGTCCTTTTGCTCGCGTGAGCTTAAATCGGTTATATTAACCCTCATAGATGCAAGCTGCATAGAAATATCCGCCATAAGCCCTATTCTTGAAAGGCTTGTGATAACCAGCGTGGCTCTGAATTCCTTTTTAGCATTTTCGTCCCAGATTACCTTTATCCAACGCTCGGGTTCGGGGCAGGAGGAGAGATCCTTCGGCACGTTTGAACATTCTCTTTTATGAATTGAAACGCCGTGTCCCCTCGTTATAAAACCTATGATATTGTCGCCCGGGAGAGGATTACAGCATTTTGAGAACTTGACAAGCACGTTGTCCACGCCCTCGACGGTAACGCCGTCCCTGCCGGTGTGCCTTCTAACCTCGACCTCGCCGACGGACTGCTCTTCACGCTTTTTGTAATTCCTGTTGTATTCCTCTTTTATATACGGCATAAGGCGTATAATCGAAATTCCGCCGTAGCCTATAGCCGCATAAAGCTCGTCAACGCTTGACATCTTTTGACGGTGGGCGAGATTTTCAATAAAGGTATTGTACTCCTCGTCGCTTAGCCTTATGAAATTGCGCTTAAACTCACGCTCTATTTCCTCTTTGCCCTCGGCAATGTTTTCTTCCCTGCGCTCGTTTTTAAACCATGAGCGTATTTTTGCCCTTGCGGAGCTTGTTTTTGCTATATTGAGCCAATCCTTCGACGGACCTTTGCCCGGCTGAGAGGAGGTTAATATTTCGACTATTTCTCCGTTATTTAGCTTATAATCTATCGGCACTATTCTGCCGTCGACCTTTGCGCCGGACATCTTATGACCGACTGCGGTGTGTATTGCATAAGCAAAATCAATTACCGTTGAGCCGACGGGTATATTGATTACGTCGCCCTTCGGCGTGAACACGAATATATCCTCGGGTACAAGGTCTGTTTTGATTGCCCGTACTATCTCCTGAACGTCGCCCGTTTCGTTTTGCTCCTCAAGGAGCTCCCTTACCCAGGCGATATGCTCCTCCATATTCGATTTGCCGTTGATGCCGAGCTTGTATTTCCAGTGGGCGGCGATACCGTATTCGGCGGTATGGTGCATTTCCTTGGTTCTTATCTGCACCTCGAAGGGTATGCCCTCCTTGTCGATAACGGTTGTGTGGAGGGACTGATATTTATTCGGCTTGGGAGTTGAAATGTAATCTTTAAACCTGCCGGGAAGCGGCTGAAACATATCGTGTATCATACCCAAGCAGTTGTAACATTCGCCGACGGTATCCACTATTATCCTGATGGCGTAAATATCGTAAATCTCGTTAAACTCCTTGTTCTGCATATACATTTTTCTGTATATGCCGTGTACGGATTTAATTCTCGCTTCGATTTTAGCGTCCTTGACTAAGGCGTTAACCCTGTCGGCGATTTTCTGCTTTCTCGCTTCAAGGAATTCTACCCTCGAATCGCTCGTCTCGGATAATTTTTTCTCAATATCGTCATAGGCTATGGGGTCTAGGAAATGTATCGCCAAATCCTCAAGCTCCTCCTTTGCCGTGCGGATACCCAAACGGTGCGCCAAGGGGGCGTAAATTTCAAGCGTTTCGAGCGCAATATCCCTTCTTTTCTGCGGCGCCATATAATCAAGCGTTCTCATATTGTGCAGACGGTCGGCAAGCTTAATAATGATAACCCTTATATCGTGCGACATCGCAAGCAGCATTTTTCTGATGTTTTCCGCCTGCTGTTCCTCCTTGGTGGAAAGCGGCACTCTGCCGAGCTTTGTTACGCCGTCTACCAAAAGGGCGACGTCGTTGCCGAATTCCTTTTTCAGGTCGTCGAGCATTACGTCGGTATCCTCAACCGTATCGTGAAGCAGCGCGGCTTCGACCGATTCGCAATCCATGCCCAAATTCAAAAGTATTCCCGCAACCGCAATAGGATGAATGATATACGGCTGACCGGAATAGCGAAGCTGAGCCTTATGGGCTTCGTTTGCAAGCTCAAACGCCTTATTAACTTTTTCGACTTCTTCACGGGTGAAAACTTTTTTGCAATTTTCCGAAAGCTCGGAGTAAAGCTCTTCTACCGTTTTTTCCTGTTCCATACGTCATTCCTCCTTACATTTTTCTTTCTGCGCCGCCAAAGCTTTGAGTATTTTTGACGAACCGAGTTCTACCCTGCCGGCGGTTTCGTTAATAATATAGCAGCCGTCCTTTAATTGCGCAAGCCCGAGCTCGCACATAACGTCGAGGCTTAATCTCAGCGTAGACGCCCTTACGTACGGACAGCCCGAACGGCGGCAAAAAGCTTCAATATCCCGAGTGAAGCAATTTTTCGTTTTTAAAAATTTATACACGCCCGAAAAAAACGCTCTGTCGGGTGTAAGCAAATTGATTTCCTTTTCGTTAAGGGCTTCCCCTGTTCTGTATTTTTCGTATGTTCTAACGGAATTGTTGAATTTTTCAAAATCAAAATCCGAAAATCTTATATCCTGAATATGCACGGACGGGCGTACTTCTCCCCTGTACTCGTTTCTTTCAACCTTAAATGCAATGTCCACCGTATCGCCCGCCTCAAACGGAAATTCCTTTAATCCGACGGAAAACATAATTGCGTTTATATCATAGCCGTCCTTTGAAAGCAAAAGCCTTAAATGCTTGCCCTCGCCTACGGGCTTTACGGCTCTTAAAACGGCTTTTTTTACGCAAAAGCATGGCTGTGCGTTTCCCATACCGTAAGGCTCAAGCATTGAAAGGGTTTCAAGCAAATCGTTTGTAATAAAGGAAGGCTTAATATTAAAATCTATGTTCAGCGACAAAAACGGCATCTTGTACAGGGGTTTGAATTTGCAGATTTTTTCCCTGAAAGCGTCTATTTCGGAGGTTTTTATTCCAAAACCCGCCGCAAGCGTATGGCCGCCGAAATGAGTAAGCATATCGCCCGCAAAAAGCAGGGCGTCGTAAATCGAATAGCCCTCTATGCTTCGGCAGGAACCCTTGCCCTCCTCGCCGTCTGTGGATATTACAACAGCGGGCTTACCGTACCTTGAAACGAGGCGGGAGGCTACAATGCCTATGACGCCCTGATGCCAGCCCTCTCCGGAAACAACTATTACCGGAGCGTATTTTATTTTATCGTTTTCCTCAATTAAGCTAATCGCCTTTTGGGTAATTTCGTTTTCAACGCTTTGGCGCTCCCTGTTGGCGGTTTCGGTCTTTTCGGCAATTTCCATAGCCTCGGCGCTGCTGTCGGTAATCATAAGCTTGGCGGCAAGCATTGCCGAGCCCATTCTGCCTGCGGCGTTAATCCTCGGCGCAAGCATATAGACGACGTTTGAAGCGTTCATATTTCTCGCCGAAGCGTTGGCTGTTTCTATAAGCGCTTTAATCCCTTTTCTCGGGCTTTTGTTGATTATCTCCAAGCCTTTTTTAACTATTACGCGGTTCTCGTCCGTTATTTCCACTACGTCGGCAAGCGTGCCTATAGCCGCAAGGTCGCCGTACTCGGAAATAACGCTGTCGTTATCGCCCTCAAGAGCGCAAACAAGCTTAAGCGCAACGCCCACGCCCGCATATTCCTTGAACGGACATTCGCAATCCTCCCTGTGAGGATTAACCACGGCAACGGCTTCGGGCAGCTTTTCCCCCACCTTATGGTGGTCGGTAATTATAACGTCCGTACCGAGGCTCTTTGCAAGCTCGGTTTCCTCAACGGCGGAAATGCCGTTATCCACGGTAATTATAAGATTAACTCCGTCGCGGGCAAATTTTTCTACCGCCTGTTTCGATATGCCGTAGCCCTCGGAGGCTCTGTCGGGTATATAATAGCTTACGTTTGCGCCCTGCTTCGACAAATAAAGGTAAAGCAACGCCGTTGAAGTTACGCCATCGGCGTCATAATCCCCGAAAATCATAATTTTTTCATAATTTTCTATAGCGCGGTCAATTCTTTCAACAGCCCTGTCCATATCGCAAAGCTCGTAAGGGTCCGAAATTATATCGCCGCAAAAAAGGAAGCGTTCAATGTCCTCATTTTCCGTTATTCCCCTTGCCGTAAGCAACAGCGCCGCAAGCGGGTCAAGGCAGAATTCCTCCGCAATTTCCGCCGCCTTTTCCCTGTCTGCGCCTGCAAATTTCCAATTCTTTCTTATCAAAACCGCTTCTCCGTTCAAAAAAGGTAATATTTCATCTGTAATATTAACATTTTAACATTTATTTTATCATTTTTTAACGAATGTTTCAACATCTATATTATAGAATATTTTATTAATTGACATATCCTTAATAAAATAGTAAAATAAATTCGTATCATTTTGTGTAAATAATATGTGGAGGGATTGTAACTTGCCTAAAAAACGGTTAACCTCATTAAAGAAAAAAAAGCTTGTAAAGAAAAACACGGTTTATATTTTACTGGACTTTTTTATAATCAACCTGACCTATTGCTTTGCCGCGATACTGCATATGGGCTTTAAAATCGACAACGATTTTGTAATGCGTATAATTCTCAGAACGCCGTATGTAACCGCATTATACATTTTATTTTACTTTATTTTCAAAAATTACAATACCGCGTGGAAGTATGCGGGCTTATATGAAATAGCCAAGCACGCCGTTTCCGTATTTTCGGGTACTTTCTTTGTCTTTTTGGCGGACTATATTTTTATGAGGCTGAATACGCTGCTGATTGACCGCGGCATACTCTCTACGCTCAGATTCGAGCTGTTCCCGCTGCCCGTCTACATAGACAGTATGTTCCTTATAATATTTATCGGGCTTGCGTTCAGGCTTTATTCCCGCTCGGCTTTTCTTTTTAAGAACGAACACGACAGAAGGGCGCACAACGACAAGCTCAGGCAAATACTCATTATCGGCGCCGGTGAAGCGGGAACGGGACTTGTTAAGGATTTTCAAAAAAATTCGTACAAATTCGGCAACCCCGTCGCCTTTGTAGACGACGACGGCTCAAAAACAGGTTTGCTCGTAAACGGCACTCCCGTAATAGGTACCTGCGACGACATTCCGAAAATTTGCTCGGAATATTCCATTGACGAAATTATTTTCTGCATCCCGTCCGTTTCCAACGAAAGGAAGAGGGAAATACTCGACATCGCCGTAAAAACGGGCGTTACGGTAAAGGTCGCTCCCGATATTTCCGATATAGCGAAGAACAAAATATCCTACAAGAACACAAGGGACGTTGACATACTCGACCTACTTTCAAGGCCGGAAATAAAGCTTAACCCGGACGTTTGCAAATATGTAAAGGACAAAACCGTTTTGGTTACCGGCGGTGGCGGCAGCATAGGCTCGGAGCTTTGCAGGCAGATTGCGCGCTACGAACCGGAAACGATAGTTATTTTCGACATTTACGAAAACAACGCATACGCGCTTAAAAATTCGCTTGATTTAAAATATTACGGCAATCCGAAAATCGAGATACGCATAGGCTCTGTTCGGGAGTACGGCAGACTTGAGGAGGTTTTCGGTGAGTTTAAGCCCTCCTGCGTTTTTCACGCCGCGGCGCACAAGCATGTTCCGCTTATGGAGGACAGCCCCTACGAGGCGATTAAAAACAACATACTCGGCACTTACAACACCGCCTTATGCGCTCAAAAATTCAACGTCGACAATTTTGTTCTCCTTTCCACGGACAAGGCCGTAAACCCCACCAACGTAATGGGCGCAACAAAGAGATGCTGCGAGCTTATCGTTCAGCATTTTTCAAAGATTTCAACGCACACGAAGTTTGCCGCGGTCCGTTTCGGCAACGTACTCGGCTCTAACGGAAGCGTCATTCCCCTGTTTAAGGAACAGCTTAAAAAAGGCGGTCCGCTTACTGTAACGCACCCCGATATCACAAGGTATTTTATGACAATACCCGAAGCCGCTCAGCTTGTTGTTCAGGCCGGGGGTCTTGCAAAGGGCGGGGAGATATTCGTTCTCGATATGGGCGAACCCGTAAAGATAGTTTCGCTTGCCGAAAAGCTTATAAGGCTCTCGGGCTTTGAGCCGTATGTTGATATCGACATACAGTACACGGGTCTGCGCCCGGGCGAAAAGCTTTATGAGGAATTGATTTTACCCTCCGAAAAAGAGGGCATGCACAAAACTCAAAACAACAAAATATTCATCACGAATCCGACGGATTTTGACGACGACGTTCTGGTTGAGCATATAAACCGAATACCCGAATTGAAGCCGGAAAATTCAAGAAAATTCCTCAAGGAGCTTGTTCCCAATTTCAAAGAAAAAAATTAAACCGATTTAAGGCATGAGGTTGTTCCCCATGCCTTTCATTTTGTTTATTTTCACAATCTAAGCTTTTGTTATTTGTGTAAACAGACAAAAAATTTTCAAGCCGATTTAAATTGCAAAAAAATATGTTAAAATAAAATATATTAAGTTAATGAGGTGTTGTTATGGATGTTATTACAAACGAGTTTAATTTTAAATCGGCTTCCGGTCTTTGCGACATTTACGCTCAGAGCGCCGTACCCTCGGATTTTTCGCTTGTAAAGGGCGTTGTGCAGATAGCCCACGGTATGGCGGAACATTCAAACCGTTACGCCCGTTTTGCCAAGGAACTTTGCGATAACGGATATGCGGTTTTTATTAACGACCATCTCGGCCACGGCAAATCCGTTGCAAGCCCGGACGATTTGGGCTACTTCGGTGAAAACGGCGTAAATTCGCTTGTGGACGATATGAAACAGCTTACCGACATAGCAAAAAGAGAGTATCCCGACATACCCTACATACTTTTCGGTCACAGTATGGGTTCTTTCCTTTCGCGCAACTATACCGCCAAATACGGTAAGGAGCTTAACGCTGCGATTTTCTGCGGTACAAGCGGTCCCAACCCCGCGGCGGGAATAGGGATTATGATGGCTAAGCATTTTGAAAAAAACAAGGGCGGGCATGACCGCGCCGAATTTTTAAATTCGATGGCTTTCGGAACTTACAACAAAAAGACCGCAAAGCGAACGGAATTCGATTGGCTTTCTCGAGACGAAAAAGAGGTTGACAAGTATATTCGGGACGAGCTGTGCGGCTTTTGCTTTACGGCAAACGGCTTTGAAACGCTGTTCACGGCGCTCAAATCCGTTTCGCAAAAATCCTGGTACTCGGCTGTAAGAAAAGACCTGCCGATATTGCTTGTTTCCGGCAACGCAGACCCCGTAGGCGATTACGGCAAGGGCGTTGCGCAAGTCTACGACGGGCTTAAAAAGACGGGGCATAACGTTTTAATGAAGCTTTACGACGGCGCAAGGCATGAGATTTTAAACGAAACAAACCGCGGCGAGGTTATGCGGGATATTATCGGCTGGATTGACAAGGTTGCGGAAAAGTCCTGATGCAACCCGTAAAACAGAACATAAAAGCAATCGGGAACGTTGATAACGCTCCCGATTTTAGTTTTGTGAAATTTTTGTTTATTCGTCCTTACCGCAGCAATGCTTATACTTTTTGCCGCTGCCGCAGGGACAAGGCTCGTTTCTGCCGATTTTTCTTTCCTTTTTAACGGGGCGTTTCTTTTCGCTTTGATCCGAGCCGCCGCTTGTACCCGTTATTTTTGCCTGTTCCTCACGCTTAACTTCCTCGTTTGTGCGTATCTCCACGGTCAACATACCCGTAACCGTACCTTCGCAAATTGCGGCGCTCATCTCGTCAAACATATCGTAGCTTTCCATTCTGAACGCAACAACCGGATCTTGCTGACCGTAAGAGCGAAGATATATACCGCCCTTTAACTCTTCCATCTCGTCTATGTGATCCATCCATCTGCGGTCAACATTGGCAAGCAGTATTTTCCTTTCGAGCTCCGCCATAATCTCTTCGCCGTATTTTTCCCTGCGCTCCTCAAAGCGCTTATTGGCAAGCTCGAGGAATTTTTCCTTGTATTCCTCGGCGTCCCGCGTTTCGTCAAGCTTTTCGCCGCCGATAAGCCAATTCAACTTTGTAAGCATACCGCTTACGTTCCACTCGTTCTTGGGCAAAGCCGAGGGGCAGAAGAAATCGACCTGCTGATTAAAGTAATCGTCAATCATCTTGCGTATTGTTGCGTCAAGGTCAACGCCGTCAAGAACCTGATTCCTCTGACCGTAGATAACCTCCCTTTGCTTGTTCATAACGTCGTCAAATTCAAGAACCTGACGCCTTGCGGCAAAGTTGTTGCCCTCGACCTTCTTTTGGGCGCTTTCGATAAGCCCTGTGAGCATCTTGGTTTCAATCGGCATATCGCCTACCGACTTAAAGCTGTCAAGTATAGTATAGAACCTGTCGCCTGCAAAGAGCCTCAAAAGCTCATCCTCCGCCGAGAGGAAGAAACGGCTTTTACCCGGGTCGCCCTGACGTCCGGAACGTCCTCTTAACTGGTTGTCGATACGCCTTGATTCGTGGCGCTCCGTACCTATGATATAAAGGCCGCCCGCCTCGCGAACAGCGTTCGCCTCGTCTTTAAGCTCCTGCTTGTATTTATCTTCGAGCTCTCTGTAAACGCGTCTTGCCTGCGTGATTTCCTCGTTATCGGTTTCGGCAAAGCCCGTTGCCTCCGCGATAAGCTCCTCGGAAAAATCCTTTTTCCTCATATCCGCCCTTGCCATAAATTCGGGGTTGCCGCCAAGGATAATATCCGTGCCTCGTCCCGCCATATTTGTGGCTATGGTTACCGCCCCGAGCTTACCCGCCTGAGCTATGATTTCGGCTTCCTTCTCGTGGTATTTGGCGTTTAAGACCTCATGCTTAATCCCGCTTTTTTTGAGCGCTTTTGAAAGCAATTCGCTCTTTTCGATATTAATTGTGCCGACAAGCACGGGCTGACCTTTTTTGTGCGCTTCAACAATTTCGCCGATTATGGCGTTGAACTTTGCCGCCTCGGTTTTGAAAAGCAAATCCTCCTCGTCAACCCTTACCATAGGCTTGTTTGTGGGGATTGCGACTACGTCGAGGCTGTAAATCTCCTGAAATTCCGCGCTCTCGGTCATAGCGGTACCGGTCATACCCGAAAGCTTATCATAAAGCCTGAAATAATTTTGGAAAGTGATGGTTGCAAGAGTTTTGGACTCCCTTTCAACCTTAACTCCCTCTTTTGCCTCAATAGCCTGATGCAAGCCGTCGGAATATCGCCTGCCGAGCATAATACGGCCGGTGAACTCGTCAACTATAAGCACCTGACCGTCCTTAACTACATAGTCAACGTCAAGCTTCATAACGCCGTTGGCTCTGATAGCCTGGTCGATATGGTGCTGGATTGTAATGTTTTCGGCGTCCATAAGGTTGTCAAGCCCGAAGAACTTTTCCGCCTTTTCGATACCGTTTTTGGTAAGAGTACAGCTTTTTGCCTTTTCGTCAACAACATAGTCGCCGTCCGCGTCGACAAGCTCCTCTGCGTTGAATTTGGTATCAAGCTCCTTTACGGTAATCCTTTTAAGGGATTTTGCAAATGTGTCGGCAACCTTGTAAAGGTCGGTTGACTTGTCGCCGACGCCGGAAATGATAAGGGGAGTTCTCGCCTCGTCTATAAGGATTGAGTCAACCTCGTCAACTATAGCAAAGCTGTGTCCCCTTTGAACCCTGTGCTCGGCATATATAACCATATTGTCGCGAAGATAGTCAAAGCCCATCTCGTTGTTTGTTCCGTAGGTAATATCGGCGTTATACGCCTCTCTCCTCTGAGCGTTGTCAAGCTCGTGAACTATAAGCCCGACGGAAAGCCCCAAAAACCTGTAAATCTTACCCATCCATTCGGAATCTCGGCGGGCAAGATAATCGTTTACGGTAACAATATGAACGCCCTTGCCGGTAAGCGCGTTAAGGTATGCGGGAAGAGTTGCGACAAGGGTTTTGCCCTCGCCCGTTTTCATCTCGGCAATTCTGCCCTGATGGAGTATAATGCCGCCGATTATCTGCACGGGAAAGTGCTTCATATTAAGCACACGCCAGGACGCCTCGCGGCAGACGGCAAAAGCCTCGGGCAAAATATCGTCAAGCGTTTCGCCGTTTTTAAGCCTTTCTTTAAACTCGGGAGTTTTCGCTTTAAGCTGTTCGTCGGTAAGCTTGGAATACTCCTCCTCATATGATAAAACCTTTTCCTGAATAGGTTTTACTCTTTTAACTTCCTTTGAAGAATAGTCACCGAATATTTTTGTGAAAATAGACATATTCTTAAATTTTCCTTTCCTGCGTTTTTATCGGTCAAATGCCGATTATTTAAAAGCAAAATCATAATATATACATAAAAAGCCGCCCGAACCCGAGTTCGGAACATAATTTAGTTAATTATATCACAGTTTTTAATAAAAAGCACTATTTTTTTAAATTTTAATTATATGTTATAAATTGCAAGCTAAAATGTCCACAAATATCAAGTGACAAAAAGTTGATTTATGAGCATTTTGGAAGATTGCCCATTGAAAAACTTTCTCGGATAATTGTTGATCCAGTGTTCTATCATCTCAATTCTCTCATGAGAGAATTCGCCGATATCAGCGCCTTTGGGAATGAAACGTCTGATTAGCTTATTGGCGTTCTCATTACTTCCCCTTTCCCATGCGCTGTATGGGTGGGCGTAATACACCTCTGTTCGCTTCTGCTGAACAAGCGCCGAACGCTCGATCCCCTCGCAATCAAGATTTTCGCTCCCGTTATCGCAGGTAATCGTCCGAAAAGTTTTCCTGAATGTTTTGCTCCCGAGTTCCTTCTCTATCTTATCCAGCTCTTTTACCACGCAATATTGTGATTTGCTTTGGATTTTACGAATGATCTCTTGTCTTGTCATTCTTTCCGTGAGCACAAGTAATGCTGCTTTTGTTCCGATTTTTCCAACCACGGTGTCCATTTCCCAATGCCCGTATTCGTCCCGTTTCTCTATCTCCTTCGGCCTTTCACTGATACTTTTGCCCTTTACATGATTGATTGCCGGTCTGACAGCATTATACCCCCGCTTCTTTTTCTCCTTTTTTACAGGCAAGTGCTTATTGCTCAGATTTGGGAATAGACCCATATCTATGTAATTGTATATGGTTTTATACGAAAGTGTTGTTTTGAATATTCCTGCCTGCTTTATTTTTTTTGACGCCGCATAGGGTGACATCTTTTCTTCAATAATCAGTTGTTCTATATATTTAACGAGTTTGTAGTCGCTCCCTATTTTCAATGACGTTCCTTTTGCCGTGGCTGCGTAATCATGTTTTTGCTGCCCTATATCGGCGCTGTATTCAATCCTTGTTGTTAAATCGCTGTTTTTTAACTCGGTTCTTCCTTTTGCAAGCTCTCTGCGTACCGTCCTGCCACTACAACCTATTTGTTCGGCTATTTTTTCGGATTTTATGCCGGCTTTGCTTAATGACTCAATTTTTATCCGTTCTTCATAAGTTAGGTGTTTACCCTTCCTTACTTCTGTGCTATAATCTAAGTGACTCATTTTGCAGCCTCCGTTTCTGTTTGGTTTGGTCACTTAACATGATACCAGAGACTGCTTTATGAGTCATCCCTTTTTTGGACATTTTATTTTACAACTTACCATTTTAATTATATGTTTACATTTAGATAAAAGAGCGCCCTCCCTGCGGACGGCGCCCTGTACAATTATTACTGTTTTTCGTCTGTTTTGCCCGTATCGTCGGCGGGTTTTAAAGCTTGCTGTTCTTCGGGCGCTTTTTCGTAAGCCCCGCCGTCAATTTCGCCTTGGGGAGCCATAAGCGGCTCGGCAGGAGTTTCGGTAACGGCGGGCGTGTTCTCCGCGCCGCTTTCCTCCTCACCGTCGGGGTAAAGCTCCGGCAAATCCTCGCCGTTCATAAGCTTTAAAAATTCCTCGCCGGTAAGCTTTTCACGCTTTACAAGCTCGCCCGCAACCTTGTGAAGCTTATCTATATGCTCGGAAAGTATTTTCTCGGTTCTGTCGTAAGCGTTTAATATTATTTGCTCAACCTCATTGTCAATCTGGGAAGCGACGTTTTCGGAATAATCCCTGATATGGTTGTAATCCTTGCCGAGGAACACCTCGTCGTTGCCCTGACCGAAGGCTATGGGTCCGAGCTTTTCGCTCATACCGTATTTTGTAACCATCTTGCGGGCTACCTGACTCGCCCTCTCGATATCGTTTGAAGCTCCGGTTGAAATATCGTCAAAAATAAGCTGTTCTGCGACGCGCCCTCCGAGAAGCCCTACAATATCGTCAAGCATTCTCGATTTCATAAGGTGCATTTCGTCCTTTTCGGGCTGATACATTGTAAATCCGCCCGCCATACCTCTGGGTACGATTGAAATGTGAGTAACCGGGTCTTTATTTTCAAGGTAATACGAGGAAACCGCATGACCCGCTTCGTGGTAAGCGGTAATTTTCTTATCCCGCTCGGAAATTTTGTGGGATTTCTTTTCCGTGCCGACAACGACCTTCATCGTCGCTTCCTCTATTTCCTTCATGGTGATTGCCTTTAATTTTTTTCTTGCGGCAAGCAAAGCGGCTTCGTTTAAAAGATTTTCAAGGTCTGCGCCGGTAAAGCCCACGGTTGCGCCGGCTATTTCGCGAAGCTTAACGTCGGGTCCCAAAGGCTTTTTCCTTGCATGAACCTTTAATATTTCCTCCCTGCCCTTTAAATCGGGATAATTAACGGTTATCTGCCTGTCAAATCTGCCGGGACGAAGAAGAGCCGGGTCAAGTATGTCGGGACGGTTTGTTGCCGCCATAACTATTACGCCCTCGTTTTCGCCGAAGCCGTCCATTTCAACAAGCAGCTGGTTAAGGGTTTGCTCCCTTTCGTCATGTCCGCCGCCCATTCCGGCGCCCCTGTGGCGTCCTACCGCGTCAATTTCATCTATGAATATGATAGACGGCGAGTTTTTCTTTGCTTCGCCGAACAAGTCCCTTACACGGGAAGCGCCTACGCCGACGTACATCTCGACAAAGTCTGAACCCGAAATCGAGAAAAACGGTACGTTTGCTTCGCCCGCAACCGCCCTTGCAAGCAAGGTTTTACCCGTTCCGGGAGGGCCTACAAGCAGCACGCCCTTTGGTATCCTTGCGCCGAGAGCCGTAAACGAATTGGGGTCTTTTAAAAACTCGACTATTTCCTCAAGGTCTTCCTTTTCTTCGTCCGCTCCCGCAACGTCGGCAAAGGTTGTTTTGTTTTTGGTTTCGTCGTTCTTTCTGTAGCGAGCCTTACCGAAGGACAGCGTTCTGTTGTTTTCGCTCTGAACGGTCTGGTTCATCTTCCTGAACATTATAAACATTACGACGGTCAAAAGAACCATCACCGCAACCGTCGGCAAAAGGCTTACCCACCAGGAATTTGCCGAACCCGAAACATAGTCCATTTTAATCTGTTTATCGGGATTTTCGGCATTGTATTTCACTACCTGCTGATGAATATCGTCAACGAACAGATTTACGTTCGGAACGGTATATTTATAAGTAGCCTTATCGCCCGCTTTTTTGTATTCAAGCACTCCGCTGCTCAAATTGAGCTTATATTCCGTAATCTCGTTGTTGCGGAACATATTGACTACCTGATAATACTGTGTTTTTGCCTTTGTGGCGTCGCCCATGGTCGAATAGTAGACTATGCAAAGCACAAACACAAGCGGTATGATGATATAGGGTATAATCGCTCTGAAATTTATCTTTTTCAATTTAGTTTACCTCTCCTTTATTCTCCGCCGTAAACAGATGGTTTAAGAATCCCTACATATGGCAGGTTTCTGTATTTTTCGTTGTAATCGAGGCCGTAGCCTACGACGAATGCGTCGGGTATTACCGCTCCCGAATAATCGGGTATTATTTTATCCTTCAACGCGGGATCTCTCCTGTCGGGCTTATCGAGAAGGGTACATATTTTTATGCTTTCGGGATTTCTTGCGCTCAAATAATATTCAAGATAATTAAGGGTTCTGCCGCTGTCGAGTATATCCTCTACTATAAGCAGATTTTTACCCTCTATTACGTTTGTATCGAGGTCCTTGATTATCTTAACTATACCCGAGGATTTTGTTCCGCTTCCGTAAGAGGAAACCGACATAAAATCTATATAACAGGGAATTTTAATCGCCCGCATAAGGTCGCCCATAAAGACGACCGAGCCCTTTAAAACGCTTACGAGTATAAGCTCTTTCCCCTCATAATCCTTCGATATGCGTTCGCCGAGCCCGTCGACAATTTCCTTTAACTGCGCCTGCGAAAAAAGTATCTCCTTGATATCATTTTCCATATAATTCACCTTATCCCTAAAAATTTTCTATTTTTACGGTCATAATTTTTTTACTGTTTTTATCGGGGGAAAACTTTTTGGAGCTTCCGTAGCCCTCAACCCAAACGACCTCGTCGCCGTCCGCCAAAACGGCGATTTTTCCCCTTTCTTCCGAATGAATCTTATCTTCGATAAAAAGCTTTTTAAGGCTTTTTGTTACGTTTCTTTTGGTCAGCGTGATTTTATCGCCGCTTTCACGGCTTCTGAAGCAAAGCTTTTCTGATATTTTATCACAATCAATGCATTTGTCTATATATTCTTTATTAAAATTTTGTAAATCTTTGCTTTCGACTATCCCGATTACCGCTTTTGCGTAAGGCAAATTCGTTTCGCAGCTTTTTTTCTCTATTTCCACCCTCCATGGAGAAACGCCCTCTTGCGGGCCGGCAACGCTTAAATAACCGTTTTTGCTTTGAATTTTCAAACCGCCCGCGGTATCGACGGCCTTGTTTTTGCCCAAAACGGATATTATATCCTCGATATGCCTCGAGCTTATATCGGAGCGTGTATGCTCGCTTAAATATCTGAATATTATTCTTTTTTGAAAAGCGCGGGGCAGTTTAAGGAGCTTTTCCTCGCAAATTGCGCCGTCTGAAACGCACAGCCCGTATTTTTCGTTTGCCGTAAATTCAAGCGCTTTCTCCTCCTGCCTTGCGAGGCAAATATACCTCGATATTGCGGATACTGCCGAGGAGTTTATTTCCTCTAATGCCGGAATTACAATGTTTCTTATTTTATTTCTCGAATATTCGTTTTCAAAATTTGTGCTGTCGGTTACAAATTCAAGTGAATTTTCACTGCAATATTCCTCTATTTCCTTCCTCGGAGTTTCGATAAGCGGTCTTATAATATTTCCCCTTACCGGAGGAATGGAGCAAGCTCCCCTCGAGCCCGTTCCCCTTGCGAGATTAAACAAAAGCGTTTCTGCGCAGTCGTTTAAATTATGCGCCGTGGCGATTTTGCCGTTTTCGCCCGCCAAAGAAGCGAAAAACTCATAGCGAATTTTTCTGCCGTATTCCTCTTGGCTCATAGAATTGAGCTTTGCAAGACGGGGTACGTCTATATGCAAGGTCTTTAACTCTATGCCGTTATTGCGGCAGAAATCTATGCAAAAAAGCTCGTCGCCGTCGGCTTCTTTGCCCCTTATTGAGTGGTTTACATGGGCGCATATCAGCTTCAGCCCAAGCTCGTCCCTTAATTTCAAAAGAACGCTTGTTAGACTTACCGAATCCGCGCCGCCGGAAAGCCCGATAACTACGGTATCGCCGCTTTTAAGCATACCGTATTTGTTTATTACGGCAAGCACCGTATCCTTATTCATTCTTAACCAACTCCGGAGTTGTAAAGAGGGTAAATTCCTTAATCCAATTAAGGTTTACGTCTCCCGTGCTTCCGTGGCGGTTCTTGACTACAAGCACCTGAGCCGTGGTATCGTCCTGAACGCTCACCTCAACCCTTTCGCTGCCGACGGACGCCGCGGGAGGAGCGGAATTGCCCCTTGCATTATCCTTTTCCCTTTCGTAATAGCCCTCTCTGTAAAGCATAAGGATTATATCCGCGTCCTGCTCTATAGAACCGGATTCCCTTAAATCCGCCATCTGCGGACGGTGCGCCTTTCCCCTTGCGTCGGTTGAACGGTTAAGCTGGGAAAGGGCAATTACGGGTATTCTTAAATCCTTTGCCATAAGCTTCAGGCTTCTTGTTATTTCGGAAACCTCTTGAACGCGGTTGTCCGTTTTTTTACTGCCGGTCATAAGCTGTAAATAATCTATGATAACGCAGTCGACGTTTTTCATTCGCCTGACTCTCGCCTTCATTTCGGGAACCGTTATATTGGAAGAATCGTCAAAATAGAGCTCTGCGTCGTTGAGAGCCATTGCCGCTTCGGCTATCCTGCTCCACTCGCCCGTTTCGATATCGCCCGTTCTGAATTTTGAGCCGGTAACCCTCGATTCGGTGGAAAGCACCCTTTCGGCAAGCTGTTCTTTGGACATTTCCAACGAAAAGAACACTACCTTCCTTTTTCCCGTAACCGCCATATTTCTCGCAATATTGAGCGCAAAGCTTGTTTTACCCATTGCCGGACGCGCGCCGACAAGCACGAGGTCGGATTTATTAAAGCCGGTAGTTATTTTGTCAAGCTGAGAAAAGCCGGTGGAAATGCCGAGATATTTTTCCCTGTCGGGGGAGGTTTTCTTCCTTAAATCCTCATAAACCTCGTCGGAAATTATATCGCTTAATTTTGTGGGGCCGTCGGAGCTTCTGCCCTGACGTATGTTGTAAATTTTCTGCTCGGCATTGTTTAAAATATCGTCGGCGGACGCTTCCTGTGCCGCAACGTCGTCGACAATATCCTTTGCGACCGACATAAGGGTACGCAAAACATATTTCTCTTTTACTATTTTTGCATACGCCGTTACGTTTGCGGTGGAAACCACAACCTGCGCAAGCTGAGCAAGATAATTCCTGCCGCCGGCGTCGTCGTAAACGCCCCTGCCCTTTAATTCCTCAAGGACTATAAGAGCGTCGTACTTTTCGCCCATCGCGTCAAGATTTATAATAGCGGAATATATTTCCCTGTGCTGCGGGATATAGAAGCAATCGCTTTTTAAAATATCGACAACGCTCAGCAGACAGCCGGGATCAATCAGCAGGCAGCCGAGAACGGCCTGTTCCGCCTCAAGGCTGTAAGGCTCGTTAGACGAATCGAACAAAATATTATCCATAATCCTGCTCCCGAAAATTATTCGCCCACTTCAACGCTTATGCAAGCGGAAATGTTCTGATAAATCTTGATTTCGGCGGAATATGTACCGAAATTCTTTATATCCGACATTGAAATTTTCCTCTTGTCAACATCGCAGCCGAGCTGAAGCTTAATCTGCTCGGCAACGTCCTTGGAGGTTACGGAGCCGAAAAGCTTGCCGTTCGCGCCCGCCTTTGCGGTAAGCTTTACCGTTTTGCCGTCGAGTTTTTGCTTGGCAAGATTCGCGTTTTCGATTTCAACCTCAAGCTTATGCTGCTTTGAAGACTCGCTGTTTTTGTATTCCGTTAACGCCTGAGCGTTTGCCTCGACTGCGAGATTCTTGGGGAAAAGATAATTCCTTGCGTATCCGTCCGAAGCCTTAACCTTATCGCCCTTTTTGCCCAAGCCCTTAACGTCCTGTTTTAAAATTACTTCCATAATTTACGTTCTCCTTTCGGCGGTATGTATAAATCAATCGATTTCTTTCAAATATTTGTCTATGGCGCGTTCCAATTCGTTTTTAACGTTTTCCAAATCCCCGCCCTCTATCTGACAGGCGGCCATGGTCTGGTGTCCTCCGCCGCCGAAATATTCCATAATGACCTGCACGTTTACAGCGCCCATGGAACGGGCGGAAATATTGACCGTTTCCCCGGTTTTAAATATTACGAACGACGCCTGAACGCTGTTAATGGTAAGCAGCTCGTCCGCCGCCTGAGCGCATATCAAACGCACGTCCTTTGAATTTATGTCGGAAACGGAGATTGCAAAATTTTTATACTCGTATGCTGACAGCACGACCTGCCCTCTAAGCTGTCTGTTTTCAAGCGTATCGTTGAAAAACTGCTTAACTGTAACGGTATCCGCACCCATAGAACGCAGGTAAGCCGCGGCTTCAAAGGTTCTCGCTCCGGCTCTTAAAACAAAGTTTTTGGTGTCGAGCATAATACCCGCCAGCAGGGAATTTGCCGCAGCCGCATTAAGCTTTACGGCAGGTATGTACTGGGTAAGCTCCGCTACCATTTCGCTTGCCGACGAAGCCTTGGGTTCGTGATAAAATATTACCGAATTCTGTATATAATCGACGGTTTTTCTGTGATGGTCAATAACTACTACCTTATTTGCCTTTTCGTATATCTTTTTGCTTTCAAGGAAATCCGCCCTGTGCGTATCCACTATTATAAGCAGGGTTTTATCGTTCATAATATGCTCGGCGTAATCGGGCAAAATGAGATTCCCGTCAAGATTATTGTTTTTAAGATAGTTAATAAGCGGCGCGGCAAGGCTCGTTTTCGGGGAAAGCGCAATCCTCGCTTCCCTACCCAGGTCCTGGCATATCTTTAAAACGCCGATTGCCGCTCCGAGGCAGTCAAGATCCGAAAACTTATGGCCCATAATTATGACGTTATCCGACGTGTTTATTGTTTCCGACAAAGCGGAAGCCATAATTCTCGAACGAACCTTCGTATGCCTTTCCATACCCGATGAAACTCCGCCTATAAACGTATAGCTCTCGTCGGGATTTTTAAGAGCAAGCTGGTCGCCGCCTCTGCCCAGCGCCATATCGAGGGCCTGCGTTGCGGAAAGCTCCGCCTCGTTTAAATCGTTTCCCCTGCCCGCGCCTATCGAAAGAGTGACGCCCACCTTCTTGTCGGCGTAGGTGAAATCCCTTACCTGCTCAAGAACGAAAAATTTGTTTTTAAGCATTTTTTCAAGTTCTTTTTCCGAAACAACGCATATGAACCTGCCGTTGCCGAGCTTCCTGAAAACGCCGGAATAATCCGAAAACCAGCTTTCGGTTATAAGTTCGATATTGGCAACTATCTCGGCGCTTTCCGTTTCCCTGTACGAATGGACTATTTCGTCAAGCGAATCAACCGTTACAAGCAAAACAACGGGCTTGGAAAGCTCGTATTCCCTTGCGGTGCGTTTGAGACGGGTATTATCCACAAAATACAGGGCATAAGCTCCGCTTGAGCCGTTTACCCGAGAAAAATAAACGCTGTATTCCCTGTCGCCTATTTCCGCCTCAAAGCTTTGAGAATTTGTAATTTCCTCAATTCCCCTGCCACCGGTGAAATTACCCACGCCGTCGTATTTAAACTCGTTAGCGCCTATGACATAATCCCTGAAAAGCCCGTTATACCAAAGTATTTTGCCGGTATCGTCAAATACAAGCAAGGGTAGAGGAAAATCCGATAAATTACCGCCCTCGCCGTAAGACAGACTGTCGTTTAAAGAACCGACCGTTTCCTTTACGGCGTTAAAGCTCTTATTTAAAAAAAGCACAATAACAAGCGCCGTTATCAGCAGACACGCAAGCTCGAAAACCGCCGTTTTGGGATTTATAAAAAAATCGAAAATACAGACGGCGAGCATTAAAACCAACGCGGCAAAAATCAGAGGATGAATTTTGACAAACTGTCTCAGCTTCAAAGCTTACACCTCCATTATTACGGGCAAAACCATGGGACTGCGTTTGGTTTTTGAATAAATCTGTTTTAAAACCGCGCTCCTGAGCCTGATTTTTAAGGTTGAGTAATCGCCGATGCCCTCGTACATGCAATCGGTTAAAACATTTTCGCAAAGCCGCCTTGTTTCGTCTATAAGCTCTTCGGATTCCCGAACGTAAACAAAGCCCCTCGTTATAACCTCGGGTCCGGATACGACCGTTCCCGTTTCACGCTCAACAGACAGCGCAATAATAACTATGCCGTCCTCGGCAAGCTTGGTTCTGTCGCGCATTACAACAGAGCCTACGTCGCCTACGCCCGAGCCGTCAACAAAAACCATACCCGAATGAACGTCCTGCGCAAAGCTGATTTTGCTTTTTGTAATGCTTACGGACTTTCCGTTGTCGGCAATTACAATCCTGCCCGGGTCAATACCCATAGATTCGGCGAGGGAAGCGTGCTTTCTCAAATGCTTCTGCTCACCGTGAACGGGTATAAAATATTGGGGTTTGGTAAGGCTGAGCATTATTTTAAGCTCCTCCTGGCAGGCGTGGCCGGAAACGTGGACGTCGTACATTCTCTCGTACACAACCTCCGCGCCCTGCTTTAAAAGCTCGTCGACTACCCTGCCGACCATTTTTTCGTTGCCGGGTATGGGCTGAGCCGAAATTATAACGTAATCGTTCGGACCTATTTCTACCTTTCTGTGTTCGGAAAAGGCCATCCTGTACAGCGCAGACATAGGCTCGCCCTGACTGCCCGTTGTAACGACAACCATTTTGTCGGAGGGGTAGCGATGAATGGAATCTATGCCTACAAGCACGCCCTCGGGGATATTGAGATAGCCGAGCTCGGCGGCAACGGTAACTACGTTTTCAAGGCTTCTGCCCGAAAGAGCAACCTTTCTGCCGTAGCTTTCGGCGGCGTTTATAATCTGCTGTACTCTGTGAATATTTGAAGCGAAGGTAGCCACGATAAGTCTCTTGCCGTTTGCCTTTGCAAAAAGCGTTTCAAACGTGGCTCCGACCTTGCTCTCGGACTCCGTGAAGCCCGGCTTTGCGGCGTTTGTAGAATCCGACAAAAGGCATAATACGCCCTCGTTTCCAAGCTCCGCAAGCCTTGCCATATCTATTATTCCGCCGTCTATGGGCGTAGTGTCGATTTTAAAATCCCCCGTCTGGATTACAACGCCCGCCGGAGATTTAATCGCAAGCGCGACGGCGTCGGGAATCGAATGATTTACATGAATAAACTCAACCTCAAAGCAGCCGACGCTCACCTTGCCGCCCGGATTTATTACGTTTAATTCCGCCCTGTCAAGCAGGTCGTGCTCTCTGAGCTTTCCCTCGATAAGCCCTATGGTAAGTCTTGTTGAATAGACGGGAATATTAATTTCCTTTAAAAGATACGCAAGCCCGCCTATGTGGTCCTCATGGCCGTGCGTTATGAAAATACCCTTGATTTTATCCGCATTTTCAACCGCATATGAAAAATCCGGTATAACTATATCGACGCCGAGCATTTCGGGATCGGGGAACTCAAGACCGCAATCTACAAGTATCATATCCCCGTTACATTCGTAAAGAGTCATATTTTTGCCGACCTCGTTAAGGCCGCCGAGGAAAGAAATTCTAACGGGTGTTTCGGATTTTCTGTCGTTATAATTCTTTCTGCCCCTCTGCCCGGGCGTCCCTTTGCCTTGGAAAGGATTGGACGTTTTTCTGCCGTTTTGATAAAAGCTCTTCTGACCTTTTTTGATAGAGCTTTGCTGCCTGGAATATTTTGCCTTGTTTGAAGCGGCGGATTGCGTAGATTTATTCTGAGCAGACGGTCGTTTCTGTTTCTGTTTTCCTGTTGCCATTTAGTCACTCCTGTATTTTTCTGAAATATAAAACGTACAAAATTATATGTAAATTCAATATATCCGATATAAATAATATATACTATCAGACTTAATATAATACTCTAAAAAAGTCAATCTGTCAATTACGCCGGCGGCGCTTTTTGAAATAAGAAAAAGTTTTTAAGGTTCATAATTTTCCGCTTTAAAAAATTCCCCTCTCTCAAGGGGATTTTTCGGTATCGGTTAAAAGTCCGTTTCTGCACAGCTGTTCGGCTCTTTTGCACAAATCCTTTGAAATTTCGTAGCTTACCGCCTCCGCTATTATGCTGAGCTCCCTGCCGTTTTTTACGCTGCTCAAACGAACCTTGCCGTGCGGGAAGGAGAGAAGCGCGCCGTCTCTCGTAAGCTCGACGTTGGGATTTTCGCTCATTTTTGAAAAGCCCTTTTCAACGTCGAAATCAATGCTCAGGCGTTTTTTTGAAACGTAAAACCGAGGCAGCTCCTTATTCAACCTGAAAAGGCTCTTACCGGTTTCCTCTATAATTTTAAGCAGCTTTACGCTTGCAAAAAGCGCATCGCGCATAAAGGCGCTGCTGTTTAAAAGCGCGGCATGCCTGTCGTCGGCAGCATAAAACCTTATAACCTTTTTGCCGTTTGCGCCCGCTATTTTATCAAGAATCAAGGGAGCGTCGGGCAGAACGCAAATATCCCTGCCGTTTTGAGTTTCGTAATTTGTGATAACGGCGAGTATTCTGTCGTTGGGTATCCAGCCGCAATCCCTTGAAAAGACGCTGACGCTTGTGCCGTCGTTGTTTATTTTGAAGGTGTATTCGCCGCCCTGCTTACAGCCGAGCTTGTAAAAGCAATCCTCCATAAGCATAGCTATTTTCCTGTTTTCGCATTTTACGCCGCAGGAAAGCTCCGAAAGCTCCGAGTCGCTCTGCCGTATAAGCTCCCTGCGGTACATCATATTTACGCCCGTCATATCGGTGACCTCGCCGCAGGAAAGTATATCGGTCGCTTTCTGATTTTCATCGCCCAGCGCTTTTTCAAGCTCCCTCTGCTCCCGTGTGCAAAGCGGCAGGCCGTATCTGCCCAAAACGGTGATTTTTGCCGAAAATGAATTTTGAGAAATAAATATTCCGCAGGGCAAGGAACAGAAATCGACAAAGAACCGAAACTGCGAAAGGAAGCTGTCGCCTAAATTCCAAACCTGCGAAGACGCGGCGGTAAGCGAACCCGTGAGCGAATATGCGAGGGATTTTGAAAAGTTGCCGCCGTCGGTTGAAATGCCCACCCTTTTTCCGAAGCCGCAGCTCGCCAAAGCCTTGCCTATCAAGGCGGGATCGGCACTGTTAAGTGATTTACCTTTACACAAGAATATGTTGTCGTTTTCGTATTCCATAATAAGCTCCTTCGCTTTTTCGGCTGTTTTTCTATTGATTTTATCAAGCTTATTATTGACCTCGATTGTGAAATTAATCTTACATATTGTTAAAACGTAAAAAAGATGTTAAAATTATTACATTATATTATCGGGAGTTAATTTTATGGAAACAAGACCTAAGGTTGAAATTTTCACGGACGGAGCCTGTGCGGGCAACCCGGGACCCGGAGGCTGGGGTACGGTGCTGCGTTTCGGCAGCGTGCAAAAGGAGCTTTCCGGCGGCGAGGCGGAAACGACAAACAACCGAATGGAGCTTACTGCGGTTATAGAGGGCTTAAAGGCTTTAAAAATGCCGTGCGACGTTACGCTTACAACCGATTCAAAGTACATAGCGGACTCCGTGCTGAAGGGTTGGGCGGTATCTTGGAGAAAAAACGGCTGGATAAGAAGCAACAAAGAACCCGCCCTTAACCCCGACCTTTGGGAGGAGCTTTTAAGGCTTTTGGAAATACACAACGTACAAATAGTATGGGTAAAGGGGCACTCGGGGCATCCGGAAAACGAGAGATGCGACCGGCTTGCGGTTGCACAGTCAAAAAAATTCCTAAAATAAATTGCGTTTTAACTCTTGCAAAGCATACTTATAATGTGATATTATTTTATTACTACATTTTCACAGTAGGATAGGATGTGATTCTTTGGCAAATTCAGAAGTAATTAATGAAACTCAAATTGAAGAAACTGAACTTGAAAATGAAGTCGAACAAGAAATAGAAAAGGCGTCGGCGGGCAACAGAAGATATCTTCGCCCGCGTGAAATCGTCGCTTTTCTGCTTACAACCTTCGGTCAAAAGAATTTGGCTCAGTATGTCGAATCCAACAGGCAGTTCTTCATGATAAGCTTCCTCGGCATTTCGGGTAAGGCTTACGGCTTGATAGTATTCCTCGAATCTATTTACGACGCGCTTGACGATTCGCTTTCCGGTCTTATTATCGACAGAACCAGAACCCGTTGGGGCAGGCTTCGTCCCTATATGATAATCACCGTTCCCATTTGGGCGTTCGCTACGTTAATGCTCTTTACCACGCCCTCCTTCCTGGGCGGTTCGGGCGCCAAGATTGTTTGGGCGGTAATCGCTATTTTTGCCTACAACCTCGGTATGTCGTATTTCGGCGCATGGAACATACTCCTTTACAACATCACGCCGAATATCAAAGAGCGCGACAACCTTATCGCAACTTCAAAATTCTTTGAGCTTTTCGGCGTATGGCTTCCCTCGCTTGTTTCTGTTTTGGTAACTTTCCTTCCGAAAATCAGCGACGGCAAAATAGGTATGGAAAGCATTTACACGGGCTTCGCCGTAGCTATGGTTATAATCGCCGGCAGCACTGCGGTATACGGCTTCTTTGCAATGCGTGAAAGAGTACCGCTTGCCTCCCGTGAACAGATGCAGGAAATCGGCGTTATAGAGTCGTTTAAAAACGCATTCAAAAATAAGCCTATGCTTATTTCGGTTATAGCAAACTTCTTCAACAGCTTTAAGTCGGTCGGCGGAGCTACGGAAAGCTTCTTCTGGCTTCACAACACGGGAAGCCTTTTCAACGCTACCATAGCCGGACTTTTCACGGGACTTCCCAACTATATCGTTACTCCCCTTACCCCGAAGCTCATACATAAATTCGGCGCGAGGAACACGGCTATCGGTGCGGGCGTTTTCGGCGGAATAACCTACACTCTTATGTTTATTATAGGTTATCAGCCCTTCGGCGCGGCGGGCGCAAAATGGACGGGCGTAAATATGGTTCTCAACCTCATTTACCTCACCCTTGCGCTTACGGTATGCGGTCTTCCCAACTGCGTTATCCGCGTTTGCCAGGCGGTTTTGCAGGGCGACGTTTACGATTACAGCGAATGGAAATACGGCGTTCGTAACGAGGCGCTTGTTCAGACAGTTACAAACTATTTCGGCAAGCTCGCAACGGCGGTTACAGGTCTTCTTTCCGGTTTGGTTATCACGGCGGTAGGCTATGTCGCTCATACGGACGCTTTGGGCAATATCATTCAGGAAACCAACCCCTCCGTTCTTAATGGCTTCTTTGCGGTATTCGCGCTGCTTCCGGCATTTGCAAGACTTTTCTTCGGCCTTTCATGGCTGTTCTTCCCCGTACACGGAAAGTTTAAGGAAAATATGCTTGCAGAGCTTGAAGAACGCAGAAGCGAAAGAGTAAACAAGCTTGACGGGGAAAACGAAAACAAGGATTAATCCGTAAATTTAATAATTCGCAAAATTGACAGGGCTGAGTTTTCGGCCCTGTTTTTCTTTGTATATTTTGCAAAAAAATAAATACCGCCAATTATACAAATCTCTAAAATTCATTTTGACCGATTGAACAAAATTTTAAAATATGATAAAATATTTATTAACAAAAATTCACGAAAAAGGAGGCTCTTATATGACCGAGCAGAAGCAGGACAAAAATCTAATCGGTAAGGTTAAATGGCTTTTCGGTGAAATAAAAGAGCATTGGAACCAACCCGCTGAGGGTAAATACGTTCCTTACAAAGAATACTTAAATATATGGCTTGCGGTAGGCAGTAACTACTCGGGCGTTAAGGCGCTTGAGTACATAACCTTTGCGGCGGGGTGCTACCTGATAATGTATCATTATCAGCTTCCGTATGTTGTTTTCTCCGCAATAGCGCTTATCAATATGCCTTTGCAGAAGCTGTGGGATATACTCGGCTGGATTATCAACGACAACCTCGGATTTTTGCCCAAGAGAAAGGAAAAAGGGCTTTACACGGTCTATTTTTTCTCGATAATTATAGGCATATTCCTTATGGTATTTAACTTTACGCCTTACTTAAACCCGCAGAATACCGTAGTTGCGGCGATTAACTCGATACGAGGCGTTTCGGCGGCGTCGGCAATTAAGATGCTCGGCACGCATATACTTTGGAACGGCTGGGCGGGCTCAAGAAATATTTTCTGGCGTAAAAAGCTTGTTCCCAAGTTCGGAAGATATAAGTATTTCCTTTATTGCGATATTGTTCCCAAGTGCGTAATGGTTGTGCTTATCGGTTGGCTTCCCGTTTACAAAATCGACGATATGGTTACGAGAGTTTGGGTTGCAAACGCCCTGTTCTCGCTTTACAATCTGTTCGGCTTCTCAAACTGCCTTGAAACCTGCACGCAGAACATCAGCCCGAACATGCGTGAAAGAATACTTATAAGAACCTATCCGTTGAAGCTTTCGCATATACTCAATTCCTTAATGGTACTTGTAATACCCATGGCAATAGGCTTCCTTAAAGACGAATGGGCGGACATCAACGTTTACAAATACGTTATCCCGATAATCTTTATTTCGTTTGCGATGCTGACCTTGATATTTGCAAACAAAATTAAAGAGAGAATACCTCAGCCCCCCCTCGAAGAAAAAGTACAAATCAATTTCTGGGACGCCATATTCGGCGTTATGAGAAACAAGTACAGATGGGTTATGACCCTTGTGGGACTTCTTGACTCGCTGGGAAACGGTATGCTTGCGTTTACAACGGTCGTATATCTTTACACCCTGCGTTTAAGCGGTCTTTCGTACGGGCTTATAGTTTCTTTGGTTTCGTTCTGCGGCACGCCGCCCGATTTCTTTACGCCGTACTTTATAAAGAGATTTTCATACAAGCAGATTATGATTTTCTACTATGTCACCCGCGCTTTGGGCTACGGAATAGTTGTTGCGGCAATATTGCTTTGCGGCGACAACGTAACGCTTTGCGGAATTATCTGCGTTGCTATGCTGATGCTTTTGGAGGTAACGCACACCATACCCATGGCGGTTCACCACGATATGGAAATACGTATCAACGACTATCAGATGTATCTTTCGGGCGAGAGGCTTGAAAGCTTTGCCGGAATTTTCGGTTGGTTCACAGGCCCCGTTACAACGCTTATAGGTATGATTATCCCGATATTGCTTTTGAAATACGGCTTCAACAGCAACTGGGACGTTCTGTTTGTAGACGCTTCAAGGTCCAAGATAATCGTTATTCCCATACTTTTCGATATAGCGGGTTATCTGCTTATGACCATACCGCTGTTTTTCTGGAATTACGACAGCGCAAAGCAGAACAAGGTTATTCAGGTGCTTAAACGCAGAGCCGAAGTAACCGAAAAGAAAGCGGAAAATGCCGGCGAATCCGTCGAAGGCAGCTTTGTAGGTTAACGGAGGTGAGTAACTGTGAAGAAGAATAAAGAAACAAAAGAGCTTGAAAAGGCTAAGAGAAAAGCGGCGGAAGAGGAAATTATCGACATACCCGAGGACGAAATCTGGACTTATCAGATAGAAGGTCTTGCGCCTCCGAAAATCAACGCCTCTTACAAGGATAAAAAACTGGGAAAAGTGCTTTTTGTTCTTTTTATGGTTGTAGCCATAGCGGCTTCGCTCTATTTCTCGGTAGTTGCGCTTCTTAACACGGGTACGCTCGACTATAAGGAAATCGAGGGTAAGGCCGGCGAATACGAGCTTATACAGTTCAGTAACGACGGTTCGGTTAAGGAGTTTAAAATCGACGGCATAGCCAACATCAATTACGACGCCAAGGACACGGGTATGCTTCTCGGCGGCGAAAGCACCACCTCCAACATTTCATACGACACAAGCAAAAAGGTCTCCAAAATACACGAATACGCCTTTAACTGCGACGGCACGATTCAAACCATCATAATAGGCAAGTACGTTACCGATATTGACGCAAAATCCTTCTATTCCTGCTGGGCGCTTCAATGCATTTATGTTGATAAGGATAACCCGAATTACTGCGACGTTGACGGCGTCCTTTACAACAAGGATATGACGGAAATTATCTGCTATCCCATAGACCACGACAGGTATCTCCGCCTTAAGAACGGATACGCCCACCTTGAGGACGGCGTTCAGGTTCCCGACCTTGTGGATGACAAGGGAGAGCCTATGGAGGAGCTTTGGGAGCCTACCGAAAAATACGACGAAGCATTCTTTGAGGAATACAACTTAAAGGTTCGCACCTACGTCCTTCCGTCAACGGTAGAAAAAATCGGTCCGCTTTGCTTTAACTACGCTAATTTGAGATATGTCTACCTGCCCGAGGGCTTAAAAGAGATAGGCACGCTCGGTTTCTTTGACGCAGGCAACATAAACAACATTTACTCCTACAAAACAAGCGAAAAGAATATACAGACCGCTTACACAAAGGGTATGTTCACCGAGGTTTACAATTCTCTTCCCGAGGGGCTTGAAATAATAGGCTCCGACTGCTTCACAAAGGACAGAGGGCTTACCTACATGTATATCCCCTCAAGCGTTAATTATGTAGGGCACCACGCCTTTTGGGATTCGGTATACAAGGAGAGCGGCGAGCTTAAAGGTATTGCCGAAATGAACGTCGCCGCAAGCGAGGACGAATTCAAGCAGGGCGAAATAGGTAATCCGTGGCTCGGGAAATACGACTATATGCTGTTTAAAAAGAATGTAGACGTAAACTACTCGGCTCAAAGAGCGCCTTTGGAAGAAAACAAATAAATTCAAATAAACGAAATAACGGGACGTTCGGCAGAGCGTCCCGTTATTTTTGCAAAAGGGAAATTATTAATCCAAATCCCCTTTCAGGGTTTCTATAATATTGTCGTCCTTAATCTTGGTTGAGGAATACAGCAACGCGAGCGCCACTACCGCAAACACGCCGGCCGCCGCAAGCGCATATGGAAGCAAATGCAGATTAAAGCCGAAGTCAAAGCTTCCCGCAAGCGCCCTATACATGGCGTAGTGGATAAGCACGCTTATGGGAATTGCCGCCGCCAGCGCTCTTGCGCCGTAACGTATTGCTTCAAGATAAATCATCTTTTTAAACGACTTGGGAGTCATACCGACCGAGCGAATCATTGCAAATTCCCTGCGCCTTTCGTTCATTGAATTTGAAATTGTATTGATTATATTCATTACGGCTATAATCGTTATCAGGGTAATAAAGCCGTAAATAAACACCTTTGCGACTGTAAGGGTATTGTTCATAAGCTTTGCCTCGGCGGCAGGATCGCTGACGGAAAGCACATATTTTTCGTCGCCTATGCCGCTTGAAATTTTATCGGCAATTTCCTGCGCCGCCTCCTCCGGAGAGTCCGAAAAAATCATTGCGCTGACTACGGGACTTCTGTCATCGCCGTTAAAAACCTGACCGATAAAATCAACGGACATCATTATTACGGGCAGGTTTGAATACTGATAATAGAAGCTCTCTTCGTCCCATAGCTTTGAGGTCTGAACGCCTATATCAAAATCAATATTCTTATAAGCGGACTTGCCGCCGACGACGGAGTCGGTTACTATCTCCGCCCTTATCTTTTTGCCCTCTATATCCTTAATGGGCTGTGAAGATGTGGATTTTCTGTTTACAGAATTAAACGAGATATTTTGTAATATGGCGGCGGGAGCGTTTTTGTTGTGGAATTTTTCGCTGTCCTCGCCGAGCGACTTCAGGTAGCCGTCAAGAGAGGCGTTGTCAAGGAATACGAACGCTATGTTATTTTGCTCGGATTTTATCTTTTGAGCCTCGTCCTCCTTAAAAAAGCTGAGGTCAAGTTTACCGTATTGCGCCGCATAAAAATATGCGCTTTTTACCTTTTTGTTCTCTTTTACGGCTTTTTCAAGCAGATTGTAATGCTCTGCGTCTGTAGTCACCACCGTATCCGCCGTTCTCGCGTAGCTTGCAACCAAAACGTCTTTAAGCATTGCGCTGAAGCTTGTTGTGGACAGGAACACAACCGCGCTCAAGGCAAGAGCAAAGGTTATATTCCTTGACCGCCTGCCGTTTCTTTTGTAATTCTTTACCGCAAGCGCTCCCTCGTAGCCGAAAAGCTTTTCGCTCAATTTTGAAGCCTTCAGCTTTTTCGCCTTTTTAACCTTAACGGTATTGCTTTGCTTTATCGCCTCTATTGCGCTCGTCCTTGACGCCTTTCTTGCGGGAATGTAGGACGAAACAAAAATTGTCAGCGCGCTTATTGCGAGCGTGCCCAAAACTACAATTAAGTTTACATATACCTTTAACGAGCCGACGTAATCAACCGTCAGAGAGCCTATCATAATATCCTCTATGCACCTGAACACGACGTATATTCCGCCTATTCCCGATATAACGCCCAGCGGTATTCCTATAAGCCCGAGAATAAAGCCCTCGAAATATACGGACATTCTCTTTTGCCTTTTGGTTGCGCCGACGGAAGCCAACATTCCGAGATATTTTTCCCTTTCCTGATACGAAACGGCAAAGCTGTCATATATCATAAAAACGGACACGATAACTATAATCAAAAGCAAAATTCCGGCAAAGCCGCCAAGGGAAAGCAGTATGGAGTTGTCCTTTAAAACTCCGGAATACATAAACAAATCGCTGTGCGTGGCATACGCGCCGTCGCCGCTTTGATGCGATATATCCCCGCCGCTGTTTATGCCGAGCTCGCCGACGGTTTTTTCGATTTTCTCCCAAATCGAATTGTCAAGCTTGTCGTATTCCACCATAACAAGTGCGCTGTCGACGTTTTCAAACGAGCTTTTGTCTGTTCCGGTAAAAAACGGCGTGTTATCCGTAGCGGAAACCTCGCTCTTGGTATAGCCGACAACCAGAAATTCCTTTTCAAAGCTTTTGCCGACGTCCGTTTTGATATTAAGCTTTAAATTGCTTCCAATCGGAATTTTTCGTCCGCTTTTTTCCAAAAGCTTTTCGCACAGCATAATCTCGTTGCTGTTTTGCGGATATTTGCCCACGGAAACGACTACGTTACGCAGCTTGAACCATTCGGAGCTGACGGAAAAGACCTGAACGCCGTCGTTCGTTTTATACATGTTATGGGATTGGTCCGCTTTAAAATCCGTGCTTTTGCCGAGATAAGTTCTTACCCCGTAGCTTTTTATGTTTTCATCGTTTTCGTAAACCTTTTGATGCTCCGGAAAGTTTTTATCGTCGAACCTCACATGCCAATTTCCGTCAATTGCGACGGTTGCGTTTTGAAAGTATTTTACAAAGGAAATTGCGCTTGTAAATACCGCGCTTACCATAGCTACGGAGACGATAATCGCAAGCACGGTAAGAATGCTTCTCTTTTTATGCGTTTTTATATGGCGCAGAGTAAGGGTGTTAATAATGTTCATTCATCTCACCTCGTCCCTTACTATTCTGCCGTCCTCGATAGTAATTACCCTGTCGGCGGAAAGCGCAATCCTCTCGTCGTGGGTGATAATGATAACCGTCTGCTTGAACTCCCTGTTGAATTTCCTCAAAAGCTCTATAATTTCCCTGCTGTTTTCGCTGTCCAAATTTCCCGTCGGCTCGTCGGCAAGCAAAAGAGCGGGATTGTTAATGAGCGCCCTGCCTATGGAAACCCTCTGCTGCTGTCCTCCGGAAAGCTCCGAGGGCAGGTGGTTAAGCCTTTTGTCAAGCCCGAGCTTTTCCACCAATTCGTCAAGCTGTCTTTGGTCGGGTTTTCTGCCGTCAAGCAGCAGCGGCAGGGTGAGATTTTCCTCAACGGTTAAAATCGGAATAAGGTTGTAAAACTGATAAACAAGCCCTATCTGCCGCCTTCTGAAAACGGCAAGCGCGGTTTCGTCCAATTTGCCTATGTTTGTCTTGTTGATGATAACGTCGCCGCTTGTGGCGTTGTCGACCCCTCCCAAGATGTGGAGCAAGGTTGATTTTCCCGAACCGGACGGCCCGATTATTGCGACAAATTCGCCCTGCTGTACGCTGAAGGATACGTCGTCAAGGGCTTTAACCTCGGTTTCGCCCTTTCCGTAAATTTTGGTTAATTGCTTTGTTTCAAGTATAATCATTTTACTTTCTCCTTTCAGCCTACATTATGGCAGTGAAAAATTACAGCTTCGTGACAAATTCCGTTACAATTTTGTCATATTACGGATTTATAAAATTTCACCGTAAAGCTCGTTCCCCTGCCCTCCTGACTTTGCGCCTCTATAACGGCGTTCTGTTTTGAAAGTATATCCCGTGAAAGCGCAAGCCCTATACCTATGCTGTCGTCGGAGGAATTTTCGCCGCGGTAAAACCTTTCAAAGATATGCGGCAAATCCTTTTTTGAAATGCCGCAGCCGTTGTCGGAAATAATCAGCTTATTGTAAACGCTTGAAGCAACGCTCTCTATCCTGATTTCACCGCCGCCGTCGGTATGCTCAAGGCAATTTTTAATTATGTTCTGCACGGCCTCGGCAGTCCAGTTTTTGTCGCCCCGGATTTCAAAATTTTGAATATCGGTTATAAATTTAATGTTCTTAACGTCGGCGGTAATCAAAAACGGTTTAAGACACTCCCCGAGCATATCGGAAAGCATGTATTTTGTGTTTGCAAACTCTACGGTTCCCGCGTCAAGGCGAGAAATTTTTAAAAGAGTGGAGATAAGCCATTTGATTTTTTCAAGCTGATTTTGCACTACCGCCAAAAATTCCTCCCGCTTTTCCCCGTTGCGCTCATCCTTTATGATATCCGTCATAACCATCATCGAAGTAAGCGGGGTTTTAAGCTGATGCGAAATATCCGCAAGGTATTCGGCAAGAACCGACTTATCGTTTTTGAGCGCCTCGTTGGAAGCTTGGAGCATTACGACAACCTTATAAATATTGTTTTTTAAGAGCGAATACTCGCCCTCCCTGTTATCCGTTATATCGAGGCTGTAATCGCCCGAGCATACGTGAGATAGGTAGTCGTTGAGCTTTTGAATTTGAGCGTATCTTTCCTTTTCGTTTATAACAAAGGCGGTTATCAAAACCGCCGAAAGCAGGGAGCAAAGCGCTCCGCATACGGGGTTTATGATAATTGCGGCAACGCTGAAAACCGAAGCCGTAACGCACATTGCGATTAAAATATTTTTTACCTGCTTATCTCTCATTTTAAAATATAGCCCATACCCCTGACCGTCTGTATCAGCCGGGGATTATTGGCGTCCTCCTCTATTTTGTCCCGCAGTCTTTTTATATAAACCGTAAGCGTGTTGTCGTTTACAAAGTCGCCGTCAACGTCCCAAATATCCTCAAGCAGTTGTCTGCGCGAAAGCACTTTTCCCCTGTTGTTTACAAAGCTTAAAAGCAATCTGTACTCCATAGCGGTCAAAATTATTTCCTCGTTTTTTACGGTAACCTTCGCTTCGTTGGTGTTTACAACCATATCGCCCACCGTTATTTTGCCGTCCGTATTTTCGCCGTTGTAACGCCTGAGTACGGATTTTATCCTTGCAAGCAGTTCGCGCAGTCTGAACGGCTTTGAGATGTAATCGTCCGCACCGAGCTCCAGCCCCGTTACGACATTGACCTCATCGTCAAATGCCGTGAGGAATATAACGGGGTAATCGCCCTGCGCCTTTATTCTTTTGCAAATATCGTAACCGCTTCCGTCGGGCAGCGTTAAATCAAGCAAATAAAGGTCGAACGTCTTGCCGTCTGTTATGCTCTCCGCCGTGCGGATATTTTTTGCCAAGGTAACCGAAAAGCCCTCGTTTTCAAGAGAATAGCAAAGCCCCATAGCTATCGCTTCGTCGTCCTCAAGCACAAAAATATTCATCCTTTTCACCTCTATTTGATTTTACCATACAAGGCGCGAGTATTCCATTACAGTTTTGTAATATTTTGTTGCCGAAATTATCTTAATATGATAAAATATATTTACAGTAAAATTTAAGGGGAATTTATATGGATATAAAAACACGCCGATACAGGCTCGGCTGTACCGCTTTGGCAATGGCTTTTATTTTTATTTGCCTGTGCTTTGCAGGCTGTAAAAACAAGAATAAGGACGAGGGCGAAGCTGCCTCCTCAACGGCCGCAGTCGGCGAAGTGACGGACGCATTTGCCGAAAATGAGGATTTAACCTCGGAAAATCCGCAGACCACCGCACAGCAGAGCAACGCTCCCCAAACCACAAAAAAGGCTGTTTCCGCCACTAAGAATAAGCAACCGCCTAAAACCCTCCCACCCTCGCCCGAAATTACCGGCACGGCCACGCTCGAAAGCGGCAGTAAAACAGTAATTTACCCAAAGGCTTTGGAAAGCGCGTCAAAAAGCTACCCGGTAATAGTTTGGGCAAACGGTACGGGCTGTCCCACCTCAACCTATACGGGCTTACTTGAAAAATTTGCAAACGCGGGCTACGTTGTGGTTGCGGATTCAAGCGTAATGACCGCAGACGGAAGCTCCCAAAGGAATTCCATAGATTTCATTATAAACGAAAACGGCAATTCCTCATCCGTATTTTACAATAGGATAGACGTTGATAAAATCGGCGCTTCGGGACATTCTCAGGGCGGCAGGAGCTGCGTCAATGCGGCGCAGGCGGATTCAAGAATAAAATGTATCGTTTCGATAGCCGGCGCTTCCTCGGCGCAGGAGGCGGACGGTCTTAAAGTCCCGACGCTGTACCTTACGGGTACTTCGGATATGATAGTTGTATCCTCCCAATGGGTAAAGCCCTCCTTTGACGCTTCCGAGGGCAGGGCGGTTTACGCCTCGCTAAAGGGCGCGGCTCACACGGTTTGTATGACAAACCCCGAAAAGCTTGCCGGCTACTGCATAAGCTGGTTTGACGCTTACCTTAAAAACGACAGCGACGCCAAGGCCGTTTTTGCCGACGGCGGCATGCTTGCAAACGACCCGGACTGGCAGGACTTCGCAAGCAAAAACTAAACAGGGCAACGGGGACAGGCGTTAAAGCGCCGAACACACGCCATAAGCTTAACACCGTGCAATTTGTATTTTGCACGGTGTTTTTTATTTCCGAAAGCCCGTAAAAAGGGCAGATTTTAAAAATTTTCAAAACATTCAAATTATTACTTGCGTTAATCAAAAAAGTATGTTAGAATTACACCCAATTTGATACATTGTCAAATAAAAAACAATATCCGTTCGGAGTTGAATTTATGGAAAAGTATTTAATCAATCCCAATCAAAAAATCAGCAAAATCAACAAGGACATTTACGGCCATTTTTCGGAGCATCTCGGCCGCTGTATCTACGACGGTATTTTTGTGGGCGAGGATTCAAAAATACCGAATGTCAACGGAATGAGAAGCGACGTTGTGGACGCTTTGAAGCAAATGGGCATTCCCGTTCTGCGCTGGCCGGGCGGGTGCTTTGCCGACGAGTACCATTGGAAGGACGGCATAGGCCCTAAGCAGAACAGAAAAAAGATGATTAATACAAACTGGGGCGGAGTTGTGGAGGACAATTCCTTCGGTACGCACGAGTTTTTTGAGCTTTGCCGTCAGCTTGGCTGCGACGCTTACATAAACGGCAACGTCGGCTCGGGTTCTGTTCGGGAAATGAGCGAATGGGTGGAATATATGACCTTCGACGGCGTTTCGCCTATGGCGCAGCTTCGTTCGGAAAACGGGCATAAAGAGCCGTGGAACGTAAAATACTTCGGCGTCGGCAACGAAAGCTGGGGTTGCGGCGGCGAAATGGATCCCGAATACTACGGCTGTCTGTTTAAAAGGTACAACACCTTTGTAAGGAATTATGATTCAAGCAAACCGATTTTACGAATAGCCTGCGGCCCGAACGGCGGGGATTACCACTGGACAAAGCGGGTAATGGATAAGGTTAAAAACAAGGCGGACGGCATATCGCTCCACTATTACACAGTACCTACGGATAACTGGAACCATAAGGGCTCCGCAACGGATTTTGATTTAAACGAATACAACTCCACCGTCTGCAAGGCTTACAAAATGGAGGAGCTTGTCACCAACCACCTTAAAATGATGGACAGCGTTAAGCCCGACCACCGTGTTAAGCTGATTATAGACGAATGGGGCACCTGGTACGATGTGGAACCCGGAACAAATCCGGGCTTCCTTTACCAGCAAAACACCATGCGCGACGCCATAGTTGCCGGCCTTACGCTCAACATTTTCAACAAGCACGCCGACAGGATTATGATGGCGAACATAGCGCAGACGGTAAACGTATTACAGGCGGTAATACTGACCGAGGGCGAAAAGATGGTTCTTACGCCCACCTACCATGTGTTTAAGATGTATAAGGAGCATCAGGGAAATACGCTTGTCGGCTCTTTCATAACAACCAAAGAGCTTTACTCGGAAAACGACAACAAAAAATATCCTCAGCTTGTAGAATCGGCTTCCGTTGACGAAAACGGCGTTATCTGCTCTACAATCACTAACACCTCCGCCGACGAAAGCGCGGAAATTTGCTGTCAGGTTGCGGATTTCAACGCAGGCGAAATTAAGGCGGAAATTTTAAGCGGCGAAATACACGCAAAAAATGACTTTGAAAACGGAAACCGAGTTACCGTCGGGGAGTTTACCGATTTCACCGAAACCGCCGACGGCTTCAAGGCGGTAATACCCGCTTGCAGCGTTGTTAAGTTCCTTATAAAATAAACCATGGAAAAATGCAAACGCTGTCTTTTGCGGGAGAGCGCCGAAAAGGACGTTTATGAGGATATAAGGTCGAGGATTGACAGGCTTCCCGAAAAGGATAAAGCGGACGAAAAGCAATACGCCCTGCGCCTTGAACGCTGTAAGGAATGTGAAAATTTACTGTCCGGCGTTTGTATGAAATGCGGCTGTTACGTTGAATTCAGGGCGGCTTTTAAAAGGCAGCGCTGTCCCCTGCCCTCGTCCGATAAAAAATGGTAACGAAAACGGAAGTGACTTTAAAATGCTCGATAACGAAGATTTAAACAAGCTGTCAAGGGAACAGCTGCTCGATTTGCTTTTGATTGATTCCAAGAACCTGATTGCCATGGACGGCGTCTGGTTCCAGGCCATAGAAAAGGAAATGGGTATGGACAGCGCAATGCATTACGACGAGGAAGCGTGGAAGCTGTACACCCGTTCGGAGGCAAGAAGGCTCAAAAAATTTTTGGGGCTTTCCGAGCGTCCGGGTCTTGAGGGGCTTGCAAGGGCTCTGCCGCTTAGGATGGTCAGCCGAGCAAGCCCGAGCGAAACGCTGTTTAAGGACGGCAAGCTTATACACAGAATACTTGTCTGCCGTGTTCAGGAAGCGAGAATAAGAAAAAATATGCCGCTTCACCCTTGCAAAAGCGCCGCAATTTTCGAGTACGGCGGCTTTGCCGAGGCTATAGACGACAGAATTAAATGCCGCCCGATAAGCTGTTATCCCGACGTTACGGACGCAAGCTGCTCTTGCAGTTGGGAATTTTACATATGACGATACCCCATAAAGCCATATCGGAATACAGAAATGCCTTTATATCAATACCGAAGCATAATTAAACCGCACCTGCGTTTGCCGGCGCGGTTTTTTCGTTAGGGCTTACCTTAACCTGTAATTTTCTCCCCAAGCTTTCATAGCGTCAAGAACGGGCTTTAGAGATTTGCCAAGCTCCGACAGCGCGTACTCCACTCTCGGAGGGACTTCGGGATAAACGGTACGGGTAATCAAACCGTCCGCTTCCATGGAGCGAAGACTGTCCGTAAGCACCTTTTGACTGATGCCGTCCAAGTTCCTTTGAAGCTCGTTAAACCTCCACGGACGTTCAAGCAGGTTTCGTATAATTAAAAGCTTCCATTTGTTGCCGATAAGCTGTACGGTAGCCGCCACGGGACATTCGGGAATCAGCTCCGATTTAGTTTTCATAAGGCACCTCCGTTACATTATAAAAGAATGTTACATTCATATTATAATGTATTGGCTTATACAAGTCAATTTCGCTATACTTTAAAGACCTATTTATATAATTACGGTTACAAAAAAGTGCGTACTTGTAATTTAAAAAATTTTAATTATAATTTAAAATAACAACAAAAATTTAACTGCAACAGAAAAGAGATAATGGTATGACCCAAGAAAAACGCCGTATTTTTCTGATTAAAACGCTTCTTGGCGAGCAAACACGATATCGGGATATTTCAATCCCCTCCGGCGAAGCGGAACAGAAAACACTGCTGCGCTCTTTAATGAATATCCGTCCGCCGCTTCCCATAGGAGAGGATTTTTTGACGGTGCAGGACACTTATCTGCGGGAGGAAACCGCACAAAAAGGCGTTACGGATATAACAAAATTAAAGCCTGTCGAGCCGGGCGTATTTCTTTGGCAAGGGGATATTACCACGCTCAAATGCGGGGCTGTTGTAAACGCCGCAAATTCGGGACTTACCGGCTGTTATGTTCCCTGCCACGGCTGTATTGACAATGCCATTCACACCTTTGCCGGCGTAAGGCTTCGGCTTACCTGCGCCGAAATAATGAAAAAGCAGGGATATGAAGAACCGACCGGACAAGCAAAAATCACACCGGCATTTAATCTGCCCTGCGATTATGTTCTGCACACAGTCGGACCGATTATAAACGGCGGCGTGACCGAGAAAGACCGAGAACTGCTTGCCTCCTGCTACCGTTCGTGCTTGGAGCTGGCGCAGGAAAATAAAATCGGGAGCGTTGCCTTTTGCTGTATTTCCACGGGGGAATTTCATTTCCCGAACGAAGAAGCGGCGGAAATCGCAGTAAAAACGGTAAAGCAGTACCGCGGTGATACGGAGGTGATTTTTAATGTTTTCAAATATGAGGATTATAAAATCTACAGAGAATTACTCGGACAGCCTATCCCGCCTGAAACGTGAGCTTGCACAGGCGCAATGCGTAATAATAGGCGCAGGAGCGGGACTGTCTACCGCCGCCGGATTCACTTATTCGGGCAAACGATTTGAAGAAAATTTCGGCGACTTTATAAAAAAATACAATATCGGCGATATGTATTCGGGCGGATTTTACCCCTTCCCTACGCAGGAAGAATTTTGGGCGTGGTGGAGCAGGCATATTTGGCTTAACCGCTATGTTGACGCCCCCAAGCGAGTGTATGAAAAATTGCTTGAAATTGTAAAGGACAAGGATTATTTTGTTATCACAACAAATGTTGACCACTGCTTCCAAAAGGCGGGGTTTGAAAAGGAACGTCTTTTTTACACCCAAGGCGACTACGGACTGTTTCAATGCTCCGAGCCGTGCTGTAGGGAAACCTTTGATAATGAGGATATTATTCGGCAGATGACAGAGCGACAAAAGGATATGCGTATTCCCTCCGAGCTTTTACCCGTTTGTCCCCATTGCGGAAAACCGCTTACCTTAAATCTGCGCTCGGACGGCAAATTCGTCGAGGACGAGGGCTGGCACAGAGCCGCTGAACGCTATGAAAATTTCATAAAAGCGGCACAGGGAAAGAATATACTGTTTTTGGAGCTTGGCGTAGGCTATAACACACCGGTTATCATTAAATATCCGTTTTGGGAAATGACGGCGGCTAATCCGCAGGCGACATATGCGTGCATAAATTACGGCGAGGCGGTCTGCCCCGAAGAAATAAAGCGCAGAGCCGTTTTGATTGACTGCGACATAGACAGGGCTTTAACGGACTTATTAAAATAAATCGGCTTCTTTCTTCTATATTTTTGCCGCCCGGAAAAAGTCAAACGCCCAAAATAAAGTATTACGGCTTTTGAAAAAACTTCCGTTAAGAAAATTCTTACATAAAATAATAAAAAGTGCTATAATTGAACTGTAAAATTTATTGTAAGAAACGGAGTGAGCGAAAATGTATAAAATAGGTGACCGTATAATTTACGGAGCAATGGGAGTGTGCGATATTAAAGCAATAGGTCCGCTTGACATTAAGGGCGCTGACCGTTCGGTTGATTACTATACCCTGTCCCCCGTTTATCAGGAGGGTAAAATTTTTGCACCGGTCAACACCGATACCTATATTCGTCCGATTTTAACAAAACAGGAGGCGCTTGAGCTTATCGGCAAAATTCCCGAAATCGAGGAGGGAGTTTTTGAGGACAACAATCCCCGCCTGCTAAACGAGCATTACAAAATATATCTTAAAAGCGGCGACTGTGTGGATTTGCTTCGCCTAATTCGCGAGATATATTGCAAAGGCCGCAGGGCAAAGGAAAACGGGCGGCGTCTGGGTCAGGTTGACGAGCAAAATATGAAGCGAGCCCAAGAGCTTCTGCACAATGAGCTTGCCGTCGCTTTGGGAATTAATCCGAGCGAGGTAAGCGATTTTATCACAAAAACGCTCGACGGCTGATTTTGTAACAAATTCACAAAAAAACTTTATATTTAATTTTGTGCAAAACTGCCTTTGACAACGGAATTTTAATTAAATATAATACTATATAAACGTGCAGCACTCAAAGCGTAAGCCCGGTTGAGCGCTGTGCGTTTATTTTTATGCAAATTTTCAGAAATTGAAAGGAAAAATTATGAAAGCACAAAAACAAACGCAGACGCAGTTAAACGAATTGTTGGAAAACGGCGGCATAGGCAAGCTTATGCTTAAATACTCCGTTCCCTGTATTATTTCGCTTTTGGTTGGAGCGTTATATAACATTGTGGACCAAATATTTATAGCAAACGCGGACTATCTCGGTTCATACGGCAACGCCGCAAACACGGTGGTATTCCCGCTTACCGTTATTGCGCTTGCCGCGGCGGTGATGATAGGCGACGGCTGCTGCGCCTTTGTAAGCCTGAGTCTCGGCAAAAACGAATCGGAAAAAGCAAACAAAAGCGTGGGCAATTCATTGGTGTTGACCGTAATAAGCGGTATTATCCTCTGTTTTATTTATCTTACCCTTGCAAGCCCTATAATTACGTTGTTTGGCGGCACTGTAAATGCCGAAACCTTTACACTTTCAAAAGAGTATTTTTTATGGATTTCCATAGGTATTCCGTTTTATATGTTCGGTCAGGCGGTAAACCCGATAATCAGGGCGGACGGCTCTCCGAAATTTGCCATGGTTTCCACCGTGCTGGGAGCAATTATAAATATAATTCTCGATCCCGTTTTTATTTTTCTGTTTAAATGGGGAATGACGGGCGCGGCCGTTGCCACCGTTTTGGGGCAAATAGCGACGGCTGTCTCGGCATTGATTTATCTTTTTAATACGAAAACGGTTAAAATCAGAAAATCGGATTTTGCATTAAGCAAAAAAATTATTTTAAAAACCCTGTCGCTCGGAATTACAAGCTTCCTTTCGCAAATCTCAATGGTTGCGGCAATGGCGGCTATCAACAATATGATACGCAAATACGGCGCCGCCGACGAAATATTCTCTCAAGAGCAATACGCCCAAATACCCATGGCGGTCGTCGGAATAGTTATGAAATTCTTTCAGATAGTAATATCGATAGTCGTGGGAATGGCGGCAGGCTGTATTCCCATTGCGGGCTATAATATGGGCGCAGGCTTAAACGAACGTGTAAAGCGCCTTTTTACAAGGCTTCTGATTTCGGAAGCGGCTGTGGGAGCGGCGGCTCTGTTTACGGCGGAGCTTTTTCCGAAGGCGCTTATCTCGATTTTCGGCGCCGCAGACGAGAGCGTATATTACACGGACTTTGCAATAAAGTCCTTCCGCATTTATCTGTGTATGATAATTTTTGCCTGCGTAAACAAGGCGTGCTTTATCTTTTTACAGGCTATGGGCAAAGCGGCGCAGTCGACCGCGCTTTCCATGCTTCGCGAAATAGTTTTCGGGGTTTCGTTTGCGCTTATTCTCCCCGTATTTTGGGGACTTGACGGCGTGCTGTATTCTATGCCTGCGTCGGATATACTGACCTTTGTAATCGCCGTGTTCCTTATAGTAAAGACCTACGGAGAACTGAACAAAAATCAACTATATAAACCGTCCCCACATCTCTGTTCTTAATCTGTCTGTAAATGTTAGGTGTTTACAGTTTCTCATAAAATCACTCCGTTTTACAGAAAGAATAAAGCCCGCTTCCCAAATTGTGAGGAGCGGGCAAGAGTTTGTTTTTTATCGGTCTGTAATATGGAGCTCGCGTTTCAGTGCAGCCTGCAACGCCTGAGAAAAGTTAATATTTGCTTTTTCCGCCTCATAGCAAAGCCAACTCGGGAGGGTACAATTTTTCTTAACTGCTCTCATTTCGTTTTTGCGGCGATATTCCGCAAAGTCAACATCTACGATAGAAACAATAGCGCCCTCTGCTGCCGATACACTTTTAAGCGTTCGCGGATTGGGCAATACTTTTCCGTCGTCCTCCATATCAATACCCATTAAACCGATTGCGTCACGCGCCATTTCGATAGCCTCCGTAATATCGTCGCCCTCTGTGTTAATATTAAAATCGGGTATATAAACGGTAAAGCCTTTTTCCTCGGGTGTTAAAACAATAGGATATGAATTTTTCATACAGTTACCTCCATAAAATTATATGTTAATGCGAGGGAGGAGCGGGTCTTATTTTAGCCCCCTCCTTTTTATTATTGCCCTTGCAAGGTTTTCTTTTACTTCTTTGTGTCGTGGTATAGTTTCTGATTCTGTTCCGTTTGTATATATTATGTTTATTATTATACGCCTTTTATGCGTATTGTAAAGCTTGTTTTGTAATTTTTTTTACACTTTCGGGAAATTAAAATCCATTGTGTCTGCGCTTTTGTAAAACAATAAACTTGCAATATTTTTTTCACTATCGTATAATCAATATTAGATTTTGCTTAAAGAAGGGCTTTTATGAGAATAGCTGTTTGCGATGATTTTGAGGATTGCAGATTGTCCGTGAAATGTTACGCCGAGGAATATTTCAAATTGCGTCATATGGAATGTACCGTAGATGAATTTATATCGGGTACCGATTTATTAAATTCCGACGCGGTTTACGATATATTGTTTCTCGATATAGAGCTTGGCGACTCTAACGGTATTTCCGTTGCAAAGGAAATACAGAAAAGGAACAAAAACACCGTTATTCTTGTTGTTACCGCATATAATCAATACCTTGACGACGCTATGGATATTCAGGTTGCAAGGTACATCGACAAGCCCGTAAAGCAAAGCCGTATTTTCTCTGCGCTCGACAAGGCTCTGCGCCTTATAAACGAAAGCGTTATAACCCTGCACGCAAAGGACGGTCAGGTTATAAGGCTAAAGACCTCCGATATTATTTATGCGGAAGCCAAGCTTAAAAGTGTTTTTGTCTACACAAAAGATACGGAATATCGCATAAAGGAACCGATAAAACAACTTCGTACACTGCTTACGGCTTCTTGTTTTGCTGTTCCGCACAGCAGTTATATGGTCAATATGAATTTCATAAGGGATTTTCAGAGAAACGGAATTACTTTGGCGCATCCATATGAAGATACGAAAATTTCCGTTGCAACGAGAAAACAAGCTGAATTTAAAAGGCGATTTTTCGATTTTATTGGCGAGGATATAGACAATGACTAAAATCATAATCGACATATTTATGTATCTTTTTCAGTTTTTTTTGATTTGGTATTATTCGGATTCTTTGTTTGACGCCAAAAGAAGCACTTTTAAAAGAGCTTTGGTAATATTCTTAAATACCGCATTTTTAGGCGTGGTATATCAGTTTAATATTACATATCTTAACGGCGCTTTAATTATTGTCACATACGCTTTGATACTCCCGTATCTCTACAATATTTCGTTTAAAACTGCTATATTTCATTCGGTGATTTTTTTGGCTGTGATGTTAGCTTCCGAAATATTGGTAATGACAATCAGTTCCGTATTGTATAAGGATTTTAACGCCTTGGAAAACAGTACGTCCGCTTATCTTTTTGTGGTAATTACAAGCAAATTGATTTACTATGTTATTATGATAGCAATTCTTAAGCTATTTGCTAAAAAAGAGGGAAAAGAACAGCATAACAAATACTACTGGTTACTGTTCGTTATGCCCCTGACAAGCATAATGGTATTAATTTGCTTCAGGTATATTGCCTACCAAATTAAATTGACGCAAACTATAACATATTTTTGGATAGTATCCAGCATAGGTCTGCTTTTTGCCAATATATTGGTATTTGCAATATATGAGCTGTCATTAAAAAACACAAGAGAGCTGTACGAGCTTAAAACAATTCAGCGTCAGCAGGAACAGGATAAGAGATATTTTGAAATTATTGACCGTTCAAATAACGATATGCGCATTTTTTCGCACGATATTAAAAATCATTTGATGCAGATTAGAAACCTTGAAAATATGGATGAGGTCAGGAGCTATATTGACGGCATATACCCGACCGTTGAAAGGTTTAACAGAACGGGCATAAGCAAAAACAAGATTTTGGACTTGATAATCAGCAAATACGCCATACTTTGCGAAAAGAAAAACATTAAGTTTTCCGTTGACGTCAAAACCGCAAATTTATCTTACATAGACGATACCGATTTGTCTTCGCTTATGAACAATTTGCTTGACAATGCGATTGAAGCGGCGGAAAAAGCCGACGGCGGCTTCGTCCGAGTAAATATTTTTTCAAAAAACGATACGTGCGACGGTCTGATAATCAAAAACACCTGTTCCGCACTTCCCATTACCGAGGGCGGCAGACTTAAAACGACCAAGCCCGATAAAAGCCTTCACGGCATAGGTATGGACAGCATTAATAAAATTTTGAAAAAATACAACGCCGTTTATGACCGAAAGTATGACGAAAAGCTGAAAGTTTTTGAAACGGATATTGCGTTTACAAGGAAAATTCAATAAAAAAGAAAATTCAATAAAAAAGATAAAATCGGAGTCGGCAATTTCAACTGCCTGCTCCGATTTTTTTCTGCGTTTATCCCCCGAGCTTCTGCGTTTGTCGCAAATTATTGAAAATTTACGGCATTTGAGCCGATAATATAAGTGTTAAATTTAATATTAAAGGGGCGGTTTTTATGAAAAAAATAATATCGGTGGTTTTGGCGCTGTGTTTAACGGCGACGATATTTCCGTTTACTGTATTTTCTCAAAACATCACTCCCGAAATATCGCTTGAGGAGTTTACAAAACGACTAAATCGACTTCAGGAGGAATATGACGGAAATTTTGCTTCGGAAATCATTATTGAAGACGATAAGGAGTTTTGCCATATTGACGGTGAGGAATATCCCGTTGCCGATGATTTGGAAACAACAGCCGAAGTTACCGAAAACGATATTGAAATTCCGTATTCCTTAATAGAACAGTATGTTGAAATTCCCGAAATTTCAACATATTCAGAAGCGCAAAACGACAACGGCGCAACCGTTGACAAAGAAGCTGCCGAAGCTCTCGGTTTTGAGGTAGATATTGACGAGAATAAAGCTGTGCTTACACAGCCTTATCAGACCAAAAGGCTGATAGTAAAATCCAAGTATAATATAGACCGTCTTGACAGCGTAGCCGTAGTTGAGGGTTACGATGATTTACATATAGTTCAGTTTGACAGCCGTGAAAGCGCAAAGCAGGCGGAAGAATACTACAACAGTCAAATGCTTGTTGAATTTGCCGAGCCTGATTTGGTTATGTCAACAATGGAATATGAGGACAGCGAAACGGAAAGCGCACCTACATACGGCATAAACGACTATGGTTATCATCTGTCTTGGGGCAGTGAATTTATCGGCGTTGACGACTATGTAGATTATATCGGCGACAGGAATAACCTGCCTGAAATAGTAGTTGGCATAATAGACTCGGGAATTGACTACAATCACGATTTTCTTAAAGACAGAGTTATTCGCACCGACTATAATGTAAGCTCATCGGGAGCGGAAAATGATGAAAATGACGATAATGGGCACGGAACTCATGTTGCGGGTATTGTTGCGGACAACACCTTGGGAAATGTTAAAATAAAAGCCTTTAAAGCTATGAATGATGAGGGAATCGGCGATCTTTCAAGCATTATTACCACATTTGAATATGCTGTAGCTGACGGTGTGCAGATAATCAATATGAGCCTTGGCGCTAAGGGCGAAAGCAAAGCGTTTGAAAAATCAATTAACGAAGCTACAAAAGCAGGCGTAATAGTGTGTGTTTCGGCAGGAAATAACGGCCGCGACGCTTCCCAAAACTGTCCGGCAAACATTGAAAGCTGTATAACGGTAGGTGCTTATGATAAAGGTCCTGTTTCAAATTCAGTTGCAGTACCGTATTGGACCAGCTATGGACCGTTAGTCGATATTTTTGCGCCCGGAGTTTCAATTTACAGTACATATCTTGATAACGGATATGAAACCCTAAGCGGAACATCAATGGCATGTCCTTTTGCAGTTGCGGCTTCAGCGCTTCTTTTGTCAAAAGACATTAGCTTAAATACTGATGGGATATGCGATTTACTGCAAGAAAACGGAAAAAAATTTTATTGGCTTTCCATCACAAATTACTCATTATACATCGCTACAATAACAGAATACAATCAATTCAGGACAGAGAAGCCCGTGTTCAGTATGGAAAGCGGCAGGTATTCCGACAGCGTAACGGTGGAACTCTCCTGCCCCGAGGAAAATGCCGAGATATATTATACCCTCGACGGCTCAAGAGCCTCAAGGGCGAACGGAATTCTTTACACAGAGCCTATTGTAATTGACAAGGTAACAAGGGTTCACGCCGCCGCCTATGTCGGAGATAAGCTGAAAAGTCTTCAGGCAATAGCCGATTATTATATAACCATGACTGACTCGGATGGGAATTTTGAAATAGATACAGACGGGTTGATTACTAAATATAACGGGACAAATCAGTATTTGACAATTCCCGATACAATCAACGGCATTACGGTAACGGGTATAGGCAGGCAAGCTTTTAAAGACCAAGATATGATTATGATGAAGTTCCCCGACACTCTGACATATGTAGCAGATTGGGGACTTTATGGGCAGAACACCTTAAAATCGGTATATTGCAATAATCTTAAAAGAGCCGGAGAAAGGGCGTTTTACGGTTGCCGTGCTCTTGAAGAAATAGATTTAACTCAACTTGAAGAAGTAGGCGTATACAGCTTTGGAAACTGTACTTCAATTAGGGAGCTTCGCAACGAAAAATTAACAAAGCTTGAAAAGGGCTCATTCAGTAATTTAAGAAATGCCGTAAGCATTGATTTACCTAATGTAACAGCTATTGGTAATGCGGGTTTAGGGAACTTAAATGCTGTGGAATATGTTAATTTGCCAAGCCTTGAAACGATGGGCAGCAATGTATTTTTAGCCGCTTTTCTCATTGAATCTCTCGACCTTCCCAATTTAACAACTTTAACCGGGGGACATTGCTTTGGCAGTACACACAATCTGAAAGAACTTAATGTGCCGAAATTAAGAGGAGCGATTTATCAAAACACATTTTGGGATTCTGCGCTCGAATATATTGATCTTCCGAATATTACAGATTTATATGAAGGCGCATTTGACTGCAGCAATGCTAAAGTTATCAAATTGTCAAGCGCCGCAACTATTGACGAGCAGGCTTTTGACGGATGTAAGTATTTAGAGAAATTATACATTCCGTCAATAACCCAGTTGCCAAATAGAGCTCTTACCGAAACAAGGTCAATCAAAATGCTTTTTGCACCGAGTTTAATAAACGCAGTATCAATGCCCGAGTGCGACGGTACAACAATATATCTGTCTGATGCTTGTGCCAATCTGCCTGCTATACAAAGATATTCCTATAACATCGTAGCGCCGTCGGGCTCATATGCAGAGCAATGGGCAAGTGAAAACGGGCATAATTTCATTCCAAGCGACAGCAGAAATGAAAGCATAAAAAACCCCTCTAATGTAGCGGATTTGGGCAGGTCGATTTGCGTCTCTGCCGCAGGACTTCGTTTCGGCTTTAACTGGGATAATCTTGAGGAAATCGAAAACCTTGCTGACAATATCGAATACGGCTTCGTTTACAGCATTAACGGTACGGAAGATTTAAGCGTTGACAAGACAGACAACATAAATGTAAGAAAAACGGAAGCAATAAACCGTGTCGACCACGGCGGTACAACCTCGTTTAATCTTGTTTTTGCAAATGTTCCGAAAGAATTTTGGGACAGCAAGCTTACCGCACGGGCTTATGTAAATATTGACGGAATGTATTTCTATTCCAATGTATCAACAGGAAGCTTTACCGAAGCAGCAAACCTTGTTTTGGCTGACGATACGGTTGATGAGGCTACAAAACAAGCCATAAGGAAATTGTTAGGCGGAGAGGTGTAAAGAGATGAAAAAGGAATATATTAAGCCCGATTTTGAAATTTTAATTTTTGAAACAGACGATATTATCACACTAAGCGGCGAAGGCGGAGATCTCGGACCGGGTGACAATGTGGTAGAGCCGTGGTTGAGCGTATAAAAAAAGTAATTAATAAACGCCGCCGCAAAAGCGATGGCGTTTACAGCTTATTTATTTACGGACAGGCGTGTTAATTTCCTTTTAAATTTAACAGCCCTAACAATCCTCATAAGGGATTCTGAAATAGTCAAGATACCTTTTGAATTTGTCCTGCGCCGCAAGGCAGGTATCCGTAAGGTATCCCGGTTCTTGCTTCCACTCTTTAAGCCCCCTGTAGTAAAACAACTTTAAATCTTCATCAATGATAAACGGAACAATATTGTTTTTTAAACATTCTTTAAAAAGTATCAGCCTGCCGACTCGGCCGTTCCCGTCCTGAAACGGATGAATAACCTCAAAATTATAATGAAATTCTATAATGTCCCGAAACGTTTTCTCTTTTTTACCGTTGTATGCGGACAAAAGTATTTTCATCCTTTCGGCAACCTCCTCGGGGGCGGCTGTGGAGATACCCCCTACCTCGTTCGGAAGCCTTTTGTAGTCGCCGACCGCAAACCAATCTTTTCTTGAATCGCTTGTACCGCTTTTAAGCGCGGCGTGAAGCTGTTTTATAAATTTTTCGCTGACAGGCTTGTTCGCCTCGTCTATTATCATATCTATACATTTGAAATGATTGGCGGTTTCTACAATGTCGTCAACATTGAGCACGTCGTTATCAATGCCTATCGTGTTCGTTTCAAAAATATACCGAGTTTGCTCATGCGTAAGCCGACTGCCCTCAATATGGTTGGAATTGTATGTCAGCTCAATCTGTATCTTATGATAAATACCGCCCTTTGTTTTTGACTGTTTTTCCGCTTTCAAAAATTCGAGCAAGGTTTCGGGTTCCTCCCTGTGCTTGTTACTGCGCTCGGGCTTTACGGCGTTTTCGGGAATGTTCCAGGTCTTTCCCGTCAAAAACGCTTCGGGAATACGGCCGTGCGCGCAGTAATTGCGAACGGAACGCTCGGATATTCCCCATTTTTTTGCAGCGTCGCTTACCGATAAATACTTCATATGCCACCTCCGAATTTACCTCTATTTTACTATATTATCGGCAAAAAGTCAATTTATTATACGCTTTAAAATAAATGTTTTTGCCGATAGCGGCAATATATTTTAGCCTTTCAATAACTTGTTTTTATATATTCCAAATCGGGAAAACTTGAAAAATAACAGACGGCAATGTATAATTTATGTATTTGAAATATGATTTTTCGGCTTGCGGTTTTCGGGGGACGGCTATGGAGGCTTATCAGATAATATTTAATATTTTACTGTATTTTTCGGAAGGGTTAATACTGTTTTATTATGCCGATTCATTCTTTGAAAGGAAATATTCGGCGCTTAAAACGGTATTGTGCGTTTCCGCTTTTCATATAGCTTTGTTCGGAATATATTATTTAGACAATACGATTTTAAATCTTGCGGCGCTGTTTGCGGCGTACTGTTTGGTTTTTTCGTTGCTTTACAAATGTAAAATTTTATCTTCGATTTTTAACTCGACGCTTCTTTTGGCGGTTATGTGGATATGCGAGTGGGCGGTGCTTTTCATAACGACGCTGTTTAATGATAAAGACTTTAACGCTTATCAATACTCCCCCGCCGTTAGAATTTTTGATACAACGCTGAGTAAATTGGCATATTATTTAGTCTGCTTAATTTTAATTCGCCTGTTTTCAAAACAAATTAAAAACAAGCAAAACAAGGCCGTATATTGGCAATTAATGATTATGCCCGTATCGTCGCTTGCGGCAATATTTGCTTTCAGGTATATCACATCGGAAACGGCGCTTACAAATAAAGCGAATATTATCTGCTCGGTTGTTTCACTGCTTCTTTTGTTTGCAAATATAGTTGTATTTTTGGTTTACGAGCATGCCATCAACACGGCGGCAGAGCTTTATGAGCTTAGAGCAATAAGACAAAAGCAGGAGACGGAAAAGCAATACCTTGATATTTTGGAGCAAAACAATAAGGATTTAAAGATATTTACCCATGACATAAAAAATCATTTGGAGCAGATAGGCAGCATTGCCGAAAACGACGAGGTAACAAAATACATTTCGGGTTTATACGGTACAATAAATCAATACGGCAACACGGTAATTAGCGGAAACAAAACGCTTGATATAATCCTGAGCAAATACAATACTCTGTGCGCCAATAAGTCAATTTCAATTACCGTCAAGGTCAGAGAGGCCAATTTATCGGATATTGACGACTCGGATTTATCCACCATATTAAACAATGCGCTTGACAATGCGGTTGAAGCCGCCGAGAAAAGCGCAAAGAGGCAAATCTTTGTTGACATATATTCGCACCGGGATTTTGAAGTTGTTAAAATCCAAAACAGCTGCGATACCGCCCCGAAAACATCTAATCAAAAGCTTTTAACCGCCAAACCAAACAAAGACCTGCACGGACTCGGCTATGAAAGCATAGTAAGAACGGTCAAGCGATACCGGGGCATACCGGACTGGGTTTATGATGAGAAAAATAAAATTTTTGAATTGACTGTGGCGATACCCATAAATAAGTAAGTACAATATACCGATTGCTTCATAAAGCAAAGGTTTTTATTTCGGTGATTTTATGAAAATTTTAATTTGTGACGATGAAGAAAGATATTTAAATGAATTAAAAGTTCATGTTGAGCAATACCTGAAAACGCACAATATAAAAGCGGATTTATTTACTGCGCTTAACCCTAAAGAAATTATGGATTCCTCTTTTGCCTTTGATCTTGTATTTCTTGATATTCAGATGCCCGAATTAAACGGAATAGAATTAGCCAAAGAATTGAAGAAACGCAACAATAAGGTTATATTTTTCTTTGTTACAAATTTTGATGAATATCTGGACGAAGCTATGGATCTTCGCATATTCAGATTTTTTGAAAAGCCTTTTAATGTAAAGCGTCTGTATTCAAGCCTTGACAGGGCAATGGAATATATTGACGAATCCTATGTTGACTTATTTATTTACAACAACGGCGAACATCAAAAAATATTGGTTGACAATATCGTATACATCAGAAGAGAAAACAGAAAAGTTATTTTAACCGCAAACGGCGGAAATGAATATATCACTAAAGAAAGTCTTGAACATTGGACCGAAAAGCTGCCGAATACCTTTTTCTATTTGGTACATAAGGGTTTCCTTGTAAATCTTCATTATATTACAAAATGCAGTTATACTGAGCTTTATATTGATAAGGTCAGAATTCCCATAGCTCCCAGAAAGCAAGCGAATTTTCACAATTATTGGGTTGAATATTTAAGAAGGAGATAATATGGCATATATTACAATAATCGTATTGACATATTTTATGGAAATGCTCATATCGTATGCTTTTTTCTCCCAGATTGCAGAAAAGAAAGTTACAAATATAAAATGTATTACCGTGGGATTTTTACTGTTTGAAAGCGGAGCACTTGTTAATCTGCTGCTGTCAAATATAGTTTGGTTAAATGCAATATGTTTTTTTGTTATAAATCTATTGTTTGGATTTATATGTTACAGAATTAAATTTACACGGCTGATTTTTCTCTCGGCATTGCTTGATATTTTCAGTACAGCGCTTGAATTCGCTACTATTTTTTTGGTGTCTGCTATCACCGATACAGCTATAAACGCATATCTTAATCAAACCAATATGCTGATTTTAGAGCTTGTAATAAGCAAACTCCTCTATTTCTTAATTTGTAATATTACCGCACGTCTTGCAAAAAAAGAAAAGTCAAATATTAGGTTTCCGCTGGTTTTGTATATGTATCCGATTGTTGTTATTGCGGGACTTTTGGTTTTTTGGGATATTTGTGCTAATTCCGATATAAGCCACTCTCAAATGATTGCCCTTGCCGTTATCAGTTCGGCTCTTTTCTTTTCAGTAGTGCTCCTTTTCATAATGTACCAGCACAATATTGAAAAAGAAAACGAGCTGTTTTTACTGCAAAACGAGCTTGATAAAATCGAAACAGATAAAACATATTATGATATTCTCGAAAAGCAAAATCGGGAATTGCAGATATATGCCCATGATGCAAAAACGCATTTATCGGCAATAAGAGATTTGAATGATAATCCCATTATCGAAGATTATGTAAACACTATGTCGGACGCTCTGAAGACCTACAGCAGCTCCTGCCACAGCGGTAATCATCTGCTTGATGTTATTATAAATAAATACGAAACGGAATGTCGGTTGAAAAGCATTGATTTTTCGTTTGATGTAAAGCTTTGCAATTTGGATTTCATTGAAAACTATGACCTCGTGACAATTCTCGGCAATTTGTTAGACAATGCGGTTCGCGCAGCTGAAAACACAGAAAATGCTTTCATTTCGCTTTACACACATTACACCAATACATACGCTGTTCTGGAAATATCAAACAAATGCAATACGCCGCCCGTTTTTTCCGATAAAGAACTGTTAACAACAAAAGAAAACAAGCGACAACACGGCCTTGGAATAAAGAGTGTAAAAAAGGTCCTTAAAAAATACGGCGGAGACTTTGAATGGAAATATGATAATACAGATAAAGTATTCACTGCTGTTTTAATGATTTTAAACGATAAATAATTTTTATAAATTCAATCTTCAAAAAGCGATTTGGCATTTGTCAAGTCGCTTTTTTCTTGCAATTTGACACGATTTCCTTGCAATTTGTCATTTCAACTTGGATTTTTATCATTTTAATGGTATTTTGAAGTTAGATTTAATAAAAGTATTTTTTATTTGTTATTATATAAGTTTAAACTTAATATGTAAAAAAGTACAAGGAGTGGTTTTTATGAAAAAAATAATATCGGTGGTTTTGGCGCTGTGTTTAACGGCGACGATATTTCCGTTTACTGTATTTTCTCAAAACATCACTCCCGAAATATCGCTTGAGGAGTTTACAAAACGACTAAATCGACTTCAGGAGGAATATGACGGAAATTTTGCTTCGGAAATCATTATTGAAGACGATAAGGAGTTTTGCCATATTGACGGTGAGGAATATCCCGTTGCCGATGATTTGGAAACAACAGCCGAAGTTACCGAAAACGATATTGAAATTCCGTATTCCTTAATAGAACAGTATGTTGAAATTCCCGAAATTTCAACATATTCAGAAGCGCAAAACGACAACGGCGCAACCGTTGACAAAGAAGCTGCCGAAGCTCTCGGTTTTGAGGTAGATATTGACGAGAATAAAGCTGTGCTTACACAGCCTTATCAGACCAAAAGGCTGATAGTAAAATCCAAGTATAATATAGACCGTCTTGACAGCGTAGCCGTAGTTGAGGGTTACGATGATTTACATATAGTTCAGTTTGACAGCCGTGAAAGCGCAAAGCAGGCGGAAGAATACTACAACAGTCAAATGCTTGTTGAATTTGCCGAGCCTGATTTGGTTATGTCAACAATGGAATATGAGGACAGCGAAACGGAAAGCGCACCTACATACGGCATAAACGACTATGGTTATCATCTGTCTTGGGGCAGTGAATATACAGGTATTGACGATTATATTGACTATATCGGCGACAGAAATAATCTGCCTGAAATAGTAGTTGGAGTAATTGATACAGGAATTGATGTTGACCATGAGTTTCTCAAAGACAGAATTATCCGCACTAATTATAATATAAGCTCGTCAGGTGAAGAAAATAATGAAAATGACGATAAAGGTCACGGTACACATGTCGCAGGCATTATTGCCGATAACACTTTAGACAATGTTAAAATTAAAGGCTACAAAGCTTTAAACAGTGCAGGAAACGGTACGCTTTCCGATGTCATAATAGCTTTTGATTATGCAGTTGCAGACGGTGTAAAGATAATCAATATGAGCCTTAGCACTGAGGGTACAAGTAAAACATTTGAAAAATCTATTAACGAAGCTACCAAAGACGGGGTGATAGTATGTGTTTCCGCCGGAAACAGCGGTCACTATGCTTCCCGAAACTGTCCGGCAAACATTGAAAGCTGTCTAACAGTAGGCGCTTATGAAGCCGGGCCTACTTTAAATACGTTTATGATTCCAATTTGGAGTTGTGACGGTCCATTAGTTGATGTAGTAGCGCCCGGTGTTTCCATTTACAGCACATATCTTGATAACGGATATGAAACATTAAGCGGAACATCAATGGCTTCTCCTTTTGTCGCTGCGTCTGCCGCGCTCCTTTTATCTAAGAATATTAGTTTAAACGCTGACGGAGTATGCGATTTGTTACAGGAGAACGGAAAGCCCTTCGTTTGGCATCCCGGAATAACTTATTATAAATTGTACCTTGCTACAATAACCGAATACAATCAGTACCGGACAGATGAGCCCGTGTTCAGTATGGAAAGCGGCAGGTATTCCGACAGCGTAACGGTGGAACTTTCCTGCCCCGAGGAAAATGCCGAGATATATTATACCCTCGACGGCTCAAGAGCCTCAAGGGCGAACGGAATTCTTTACACAGAGCCTATTGTAATTGACAAGGTAACAAAGGTTCATGCCGCCGCCTATGCCGGAGATAAGCTGAAAAGTCTTCAGGCAATAGCCGATTATTATATAACCGTGACTGATTCCGAAGGCAATTTTGAAATAGATACGGACGGGTTGATTACTAAATATAACGGGACAAATCAGTATTTGACGATTCCCGATACAATTAACGGTATTACGGTAACGGGAATCGGAAAAGGCGCCTTTAACGGTAAAGGTATGATTATGATGAAATTCCCCGACACATTAACATACATAGCCGCATGGGGCCTTCAAGGGCAGTCACCATTAAAGTCAGTTTACTGCAGCAATTTAAAAGTAGTCGGTGATAGAGGATTCTATGGTTGCCGTGCGCTTGATACTATAGATTTAACACAGCTTGAAGAAGTAGGCGTATACAGCTTTGGACAGTGTACTTCTATTCAAGGGCTCTATAACGATAAATTGACAAGGTTAGAAAAGGGCTCGTTCTATCGCATAACAAACGCTGTAAGTGTTGATTTACCGAATGTTACATCTATTGATAATCTTGGATTAACAAGTTTAAACAATGTAGAACATATTAATTTACCAAAACTTGAGACAATGGGAAACGGTGTTTTTGACGGTGCTTTCCTTTTAGAGACAATAGATCTTCCAAGCTTAACAACTTTAACCGGTAATCATTGCTTTGGAGCAACATCTAACCTAAAAGAACTAAATGTACCTAAATTAAGCGGAACAATTCATCAGAGTACTTTTTCAGGTTCTGCGCTTGAATATATTGATTTTCCGAATGTTACTGCTTTAGAAAGTGGCGCTTTTTCCGGTTGTAATGCTAAAGTTATAAGATTACCAAGTGTTACAACGATTGAAGAGCAGGCTTTTTATAATTGTATTAAATTAGAAGAATTATACATTCCATTAGCAACAAATATACCTGAAAGATCTCTTTTTAATGCAAAATCACTTAGAGTTTTGTTTGCTCCAAATGTAACGAAAGCGGAATCAATGCCCGAGTGCGACGGTACAACAATATATCTGTCTGATGTTTGTACCAATCTGCCTGCTATACAAAGATATTCCTATAACATCGTAGCGCCGTCGGGCTCATATGCAGAGCAATGGGCAAGTGAAAACGGGCATAATTTCATTCCAAGCGACAGCAGAAATGAAAGCATAAAAAACCCCTCTAATGTAGCGGATTTGGGCAGGTCGATTTGCGTCTCTGCCGCAGGACTTCGTTTCGGCTTTAACTGGGATAATCTTGAGGAAATCGAAAACCTTGCTGACAATATCGAATACGGCTTCGTTTACAGCATTAACGGTACGGAAGATTTAAGCGTTGACAAGACAGACAACATAAATGTAAGAAAAACGGAAGCAATAAACCGTGTCGACCACGGCGGTACAACCTCGTTTAATCTTGTTTTTGCAAATGTTCCGAAAGAATTTTGGGACAGCAAGCTTACCGCACGGGCTTATGTAAATATTGACGGAATGTATTTCTATTCCAATGTATCAACAGGAAGCTTTACCGAAGCAGCAAACCTTGTTTTGGCTGACGATACGGTTGATGAGGCTACAAAACAAGCCATAAGGAAATTGTTAGGCGGAGAGGTGTAAAGAGATGAAAAAGGAATATATTAAGCCCGATTTTGAAATTTTAATTTTTGAAACAGACGATATTATCACACTAAGCGGCGAAGGCGGAGATCTCGGACCGGGTGACAATGTGGTAGAGCCGTGGTTGAGCGTATGAAAAACAGGATTATTTTTGCATCTCTGATGTTGGTTTTAGCGTCGGTTATGCTTGTATCGTGTAAACAGGACAAAAAAACGGACGGGAACGCAACCGTTGCCGTGACCGACAGCAGCGGCATAACTCATTACTATGAACTTGTTACCGATAAGGGCGGAAATGCCGTTACGGAAGATAAAAATCAGGCTGTGTTTGCCGAAATTGTAACCGACAAAAGCGGTTCATACATAACGAACGGGCATACGACCGTACTGCCGATTGAAAATGAAGTCAGTCAAGACCGTATATCAAACTCAACGAAAAAAAATCCGTCTTATACAGAAAAAAGCGGCGATATTGCAGAAGCCGATAATACAGTTAATTTTGAATTACCTACATTAAATCCCGTTACAGAAGAAAATACAACAGCGACTGCAAAACCCGACACGACTAAGACTGCCCCGGCGAGTACAAAGCCTGTTGTGACTAAGACTGCCCCGGCAAGTACAAAGCCTGACGACGCCAAGACTTCCGAGGTGAGTGCGACATCTGCAATAAAGTCAACCAATCCGCCTGCCACCGACAGCAACGGCTGGGTTACTAAATGGTATTAACCGATTTCAAGGCGAGTGGAGTTAATCTCCCCTCGCCTTTTACAGTTACAGATATTGAAATTAAAAATAATATATTGTAAAATAAAGTTGGGATTATACTAAATATGTAAAAGAGGGCTTGGGATTATGAAAAGGTTAATATCTGTAATAATGTCGGTCATTATGATTGTACTTTCGCTCTGTTCCGGTTTTACGGCTTTTGCCGCACCTATGCAGGAAGAACGGGAAAGTAAAGATTTAAACGGCTTTATTAACGGAATCACAGAGCTTGTTCGGGAATATGATGCGGATAAAGAATTTACCGTTCCCGAAAATGATGAAACTGCGCAGATTCAGACATTTTCTGCCGGAAATACAACGGATAATGCCGAGCAGGAATATACCTTACAGGATTTCCAAACCGCCAGATTGATTGTTCGTACTAACGGTAAATTCAATAAACACGGTGCATTAGAAGATATAAGCGGCTTTGAGGATTTTCATATATTGCAATATGAAAGTCCCGAAGCCGCTATGGCGGCATACAATCAATTTCAACTTGAGAAAAGTATCATAAGCATAGCTCCTGATTTGATAGTTTCGGCAAAACAGGGAACTGAACCGTCACAAGAAGAAAACATGCAAATGACTGAAAATTTATGTGAGTGGAGCGTGCAAAGAACCCAGTCTAAACGCCTTTGTGATTATCTCGAAACCGCCGATATTCCATTAAAAGAGATTATAGTAGGTGTTTTAGACACCGGAGTTGACCCGAATCACGAGTTTTTAAAAGGGCGGATCATTCCGTCAGATTTTAACGCAACACCTGATGGTATCAAGGACTGTGAAGAAAATATGAATTCGAGTCATGGCACGGCAGTGTCAAGCGTTATTGTTGACAACACTCCCGATAATGTTAAAGTATCTGTGTTTAGAATTTTTGACGACAATGATGATGCCGCTGTAAGCTGGATTTGTGCAGGTATTCTTAAAGCTGTGGAAAAGAATGTCAATGTTATCAATATGAGTTTGTGCTTTTATGATGAATCAAATCTCGGCTATTCCGCTATTATGGAGGCGTATAATAATAACATTCCGGTAATAGGTGCCGTAATGAACTCGTTTCAAGCTACAAACGATTATATTCCCGCAAATATTCCTGAATGTATATCGGTGTATTCAAGCGATTTTAACAACACTACGGTAAGTTGGTCAACTAAAACATTGAGAGCTGATGTTTCCGCACCGGGCGAAGATATAAAATTTGCTATGCCCGACAACAAATATGATATTTCTCAGGGTAATTCCTTTGCTACGCCGTGCGTTTCGGCATTGGCGGCAATTTTAAAAAGCGCTTATTCTGATTTAACGCCTGAACAAATTGAGAAAAGAATAAAAGACACTGCTGCCCCAATTAAAGATAAAAGAAATTATGATTCAATGTATGACGGTGTCGGACTGATTCAGTTTTGCAATGCGTTTGGATTGCCTGAGTTATCAATGCCCGTTTCGTCCGTTGAGAGTGGAATTTATACAGAGCCGCAAAAATGCGTTCTTACCTGCGAGGATCCTGATTTTAGAATACTATATACCCTCGACGGCACATATCCTGATATTTCAACTGCTTTGATATATCAAAATCCGATTGAAATAACAAAATTTACTCAAATCCGAGCTGTTGCATATGATACAAAATCGGGATATTACAGCAATGAAATTCAAATAACCGTAAGAATACAAAGCAAAGGTCAGGAAAAAGATTTTACCGTAAATGAAAGCGGAATCATAACAGACTACCAAGGAAATGAAAAGGATTTAATAGTTCCTGAAACGATAAACGGTATAGAAGTAACCGGGTTTGAGGAAGATGTTTTTAATTGTTCAGACTTAATCGGTATAACGCTTCCCGATTCTGTTAAATCAATCTCCGATTACGCATTTATCAGGAACAGCAATATTCGTTTTGTCAGCGGTGACGGTGTTGAAAACATAGGGACAAATGCATTTAGTCAATCATCTGTTCAAAATGTATTTTTCCCCAATGCTGTCACATTGGGAGATTTTGCATTTTCAGAAACATTGAATTTTAGAACAGGTGTATTTACTTCGGTGGAATTTATAAAGAGCAGTACATTCTTTGGTTCGGGAATACAGGAATTTATAGGTCCTAATGTAAAAAGTATAGTTACATCCGCATTTTTAAACTGTGACAAGTTAGAACGCATTTATATGCCCTCCTGCGATAAAATAGAACGGCGTATTACGGGTAAAGGTTCATTTGAAGGCTCAATTCTTCTTGCCAATATGAGAATGTCAGGACTTACTGACATAGCGCCGTCTTGTTATCTTGAAACGAATATTATATCTGCCGATTTTCCGGTTGCAAGTACGGTTGGAACAAAAGCTTTTTACAACTGCGATGAATTAGAATATATAAATATGCCGCTTGTAGTTGATATACCGAAATCGGCATTCAGCGGCACAACGAATAACTCATTTTTAAAGCGAACATATCGCTTTGACAATGTTAAGCAAATCGGACAGGACGCCTTCGGAGAATATCCGACTTCACGCATTGAATTTTCGCATCTTGAATCGGCAAAAAGCCTGCCGCAAACAGAGGGTTGTATAATTGCTATGCCCTCGACTTTCAGCGAATGTACAGAAGATACAAAGGGCAGGAACTACAAGGTTTACGGCACAAAGGGAACGTATGCCGAGCAGTGGGCGAATGAAAACGGACATGAGTTTATTGAAATTTCGCAGGAAACAGCTGTGCTTACACAACTGCCGGAACAGTACACCGATGCCGATGATGTTTTGACTGCCGATGTAATTGGTTTTAACCGAACATATCAATGGTATGCAAATACAGAAGACAGTAACGAAACAGGCACACCCATAGAGGGCGCAACGGACAGAGAATTTAATCCCGAAGATTACCCTGCGGCTAAGTATTACTATTGTGTTGTCACCAGTACCGATGTAGGCTACGACCCCATTGAAATTCGTACAGGCGTTACGGAAAATATGACGCTCGACCCTGCCGATTATTCAAAAGTAGAAAAGGCAAAATCGGAAATACCCGAGAATTTATCACTATACACAGATGAAAGCGTTAAGGCGTTGCAGGATATATTAGATAACATAGACTACAGCTTGGACGAAACCGAGCAGAGCAAGGTTGACGATTACGCAAAAGCCATAGAAGAAGCCGCCAACTCCCTTGAATACAAACCGGCGGACTACACAGAGTATAACAAAGCAGTCGAAAAGGCAGAATCTCTTGACCGCAGTTTGTATCAAGACTTAACTGCCCTTGATGAAGCTTTAAAGACCGATGTCAGTGGCAAGAACATAACCGAACAAACGGTTGTAGATGAGCAAGCAAAAGCGATAGAAGAAGCAATCAACGCTCTTGAATACAAACCTGCCGACTATACCGCATACAATGCCGCAGTTGAAAAGGCAGAATCTCTTGACCGCAATTTGTATCAGGATTTAACCGCACTTGATGAAGCTTTAAAGACCGATGTCAGCGGCAAGAACATAACCGAACAAACGGTTATAGACAAGCAGACACAGGCTATCCTTGAAGCAATAGAAAAACTTGAATACAAGCCTGCTGACTACACGGAATATAACAAAGCAGTCGAAAAGGCAAATGCGATAGACCGTAGTTTGTATCAAGACTTAATCGCACTTGATGAAGCTTTGAATGTCGATGTCAGCGGCAAGAACATAACCGAACAGGCAATAGTCGACGAGCAAACAAAGGCAATAGAGGAAGCTATTAACTCCCTTGAATACAAACCCGCCGACTACTCCAAACTCAACTCCGCTCTTGCGCAAGTACCGGAAGATTTATCAATCTATACCGACGAAAGCGTACAACGCCTTAACTCGGTAATTGAAAACCTAAATTACAATCTCAATATCACCGAACAAGACAAAGCGGACAAACAAGTTGAAGCCCTGCTTGAAGCAATCAACGCTCTTGAATACAAACCCGCGGATTACTCCAAACTCAACTCCGCTCTTGCGCAAGTGCCGGAAGACTTATCAATTTATACCGACGAAAGCGTACAACGCCTTAATTCGGTTATCGACAGCTTAAACTACAACCTAAACGTCACCGAACAAGACAAGGCAGACGAACAAGTTGAAGCCTTACTTGAAGCAATCAACGCTCTTGAAAAAAGTTACATTTTAGGCGACGTCAACCTCGACGGCGAAATTACCGTCCTCGACGCGAAGTGGACTTTGCAATACATAGCAGCTTTGCGCTCCCTCGAATCCCTCTCGCTAAAAGCGGCGGATATGAACCAAGACGGTAAAATTTCCGTCCTCGACGCAAAATTAATCTTAATTGCGGTTACACAATAATTTTAGTCTGGAAATATACGGCTATTGAGCGATTTTTTACAGAAAAACATTTTTAAACATAGGTTGAATTTATCCTATTTATTGCAGAGAATTTCGTTTTCCTCAACAGAATATTTTTATGGGAAGTTGAATTTGAGAACTCTGTATTGTTAGCTGAGGACTTATACGTTTGGGGAGGAACTTTTTATGAAAAAAATACTATGCACATTTGTATCGTTTGCTATTCTCATATTGAGCATATCAATATCTTTTCCTGTATTCGCACAGGAAATAGAGATGAAGCAGATTGAAAACTTTTCGGAAAACGGCGTCGAACTCGTGCGAAAGTATGACGAGGGCAAAGACTTTGAAGCCGTAGACGAAGAGACGGACGAGCTTGACGATTTACAGTTTCAGACGGCAAGGCTTTTCGTAAAATGTTCCTCTAAGTTTAACAAAATGGGAGCTGAGATGAAGGTGTCGGGATTTGAAAATTGGCATATTCTTCAGTTCGGCTCCCCCGAAGAAGCAAAAAAGGCATATTTGTACTACAAGGAGCAAGAAAAAATTGAAGCAGTTGAACCCGACATTGTCTTAAATATTGATTTAGAAGAAGCAGATATTTTTTCCGTATATGACGAAAACGAAAATACCGATATATCTCCAGCCGCCGCAAAAGACCCTGTTTATGTAACAAGAGAAGAATTTGACAATGATTACTCTAAAAGAATTTTAGGCACAAATGAAGTATTGAATTACATAAATGAAAACAATATTCAAACAGCGGGTATTACGGTAGGCGTAATCGATTCAGGGATAGATTATACACATGAAATATTTGATGGCAGATGGATTGAAACAAATTTTAATTCAACCGATTCGGGGGTTCAGGGCGATGAAATTGATTTAGACCCTGAATCTCACGGAACGTCAGTTGCGAGTTGTATAGTCAGCACAACACCTGACAGCGTTAAAGTCGCATGCTACAAAGCTGTTGACGAAAAAGGTGAAAACACATTTGATACAAAAGTTTCATGGATATTGTCAGGGTTATTGCAAGCCTATGCAAATAAATGCGATATTATAAATATGAGTTTAGGTTTCGGACCTCTCGATTCTATCTTTAATGATGCGCTTAAAAAAATTAAAGAGGATGGAATAACAGTATTTGTCGCAGCCGGAAATGACGGAGGATTTGCTCCGTACGGTATTGTCAGTAATGAACTGCGTTTCAATGAAAATGTTATAGCTGTCGGTGCAACAGATATATGTAACAGAGCATCAAGTTTTACAGCCAAAGGATATTTTTCTTCGCTTTTTGCACCCGGAAAAGATGTTGCGCTTGCAGTTCCAAATAACAAATATATGCGGTATTCCGGCACATCATTTTCAACTCCTTATGCGGTAGGCATATTTGCGACTTTCAAGTCGTTAAACTCCGGTTTTTCTGACGAGAAGATTATAGATTTAATGAAATATACCTGCGCAGATGTTTTTTATCCCTTTACCCACGATAAAGTTTGGTACGGAACGGAAAGATACGGTGCAGGTATATTAGATGCTTGGCGTGCTTTTTGTGAAATGCAAAAGATACCGCTTGTACCTGATGTTGAGTTTTCTATGCCTACGGGAGAATGTAATGTGGGAGATAAATTGATTCTCTCCTGTGCAGAGGATTATGAAATCTATTACACAACTGATTTGACAATTGCCGACAAGGAACAAGGTATTAAATATACTGACCCTATAACCATTACAGAGGACACGGTAATAAACGCTATCGCTTATGATAAAAACGGAAACAGAGGTCAAAACAGATTTGAATACTACATTGCTTTTGAAATGGGAAATGAAAAAGATTTTGTAATTGATGACAGCGGAAAGATTGTTGGTTACAAAGGCGATATTGCAGCCCTCGAAATTCCCAAAAACATAAACGGAAAAATTGTCACAGGGTTTCATTACGATTTGTTCAGCGGAGAATGTGAATGTGAAGGTATGATTGCGTCTGAAAATTCCGTAACCGCTCTTAAACTGCCTGAGACAGTTGAGTACCTTGAAGAGGATACATGGCTTCCCGATATTGAAAAATTCAGTGCCGTGGGATTAAAAGAGATTCCCGATTTCGGTTTTTCACCGGAAGGCGATACTTTGGTATATATCAACATGCCAAGTGTCGAAAAAATTGGCATGTATGCCTTCAAAGGTCTTACGGCTATCAAAGAATTTTATTTCCCGAATTGTGTTGAAATACATGACGGGGCATTTGGCGAAGCGATCCCCTATCATCTGTATTTGCCGAAATTAAAATATTTTTATGGTGAATTTTTAACAGATTCATTTATAAGTATTTTATACTGTCCTGAGTTGGAAAATGGAATTACAGAGTATTCTTCCGGTCCGAAAGTTCTAAAGGGAACAACTTTTACATATCAGCTGTTTTTACCAAAGATTAAATCTATTTCATTGCGTGATCTTGACGCAGGCCAATTAACCAGACTTGAATTTTCGGAAATAGAATCATTAATGCAGTTTCCTCAGAAACCCGATGTGAATTGTTTGCTTGTATTACCCTTATCACTAAACAAAATTGATTTGGGTTACCAAAAGAAAAATAATACCTTTACCGTTTACGGTACAAAGGGCAGTTATGCGGAACAATGGGCAAATGAAAACAGCATTGAATTTATTGAATTAAATCAAAAA
>CANRIZ010000006.1 GCA_947630835.1 uncultured Clostridia bacterium
TTTGGTCACTTAACATGATACCAGAGACTGCTTTATGAGTCATCCCTTTTTTTGGACATTTTATTTTACAACTTACCAAAATTTTTAATTTTTGGGAGTTCATTTGCTGTAAATTCGGTCTTTTGCCATACATATAATATAAATATGCACACATTGTTAATTTTTTTAACAATTTATATATGCAAAACGACAATTTTTAGCGAAACTTTGTTAATTTTTTGTCAATCTGTTGACTTTTCACCTTTTCTTTTGTTATAATACCCTCAATGCGTAAAGGCAGGGTTGCTTTTACAGATTTATTTTACACTTTTTGGAGGTTTGCTACTATGGCAAGAGTTTATAATTTTTCGGCGGGTCCCTCAATGCTTCCCGAAGAAGTATTAAAGAAAGCCGCCGCCGAAATGCTTGATTATCAGGGCAGCGGTCAGTCGGTTATGGAGATGAGCCACCGCTCAAAGGTTTTTGACGAAATAATCAAGGGCGCCGAGGCACTGCTTCGCGAGCTTATGAACATTCCCGACAATTACAAGGTGCTTTTCCTTCAGGGCGGCGCTTCAACGCAGTTTGCGGCTATTCCGCTCAACTTTATGAACGGTTCCGGCAAGGCGGATTACGTTATCACCGGTCAGTGGGCAAAAAAGGCTTTTGCGGAAGCTCAGAGATACGGCGAGGTTAAGGCTGTAGCTTCTTCGGCGGACAAAACCTTTTCCTACATTCCCAAGCTTGATAAATCCGAGTTCACTCCCGACGCGGACTATTTCTATATTTGTATGAACAATACAATTTACGGCACGGTTTATCACGAATTGCCCGACACAGGCGACGTTCCGCTTATTGCGGATATTTCTTCCTGCTTCCTTTCCGAGCCTATCGACGTAACTAAATTCGGTATGCTTTACGGCGGCGCGCAGAAAAACGTCGCTCCCGCAGGACTTACAATCTGCATTATCCGTGAGGATTTGCTCGGCAAGGCAAGGGACATCACCCCAACCATGCTCAACTACCAAACTCATGCGGACAACAATTCTCTTTACAACACTCCCCCCTGCTATACAATTTACATCTGCAAGCTCGTTCTTGAATGGCTCAAGGAAAACGGCGGGCTTGAAGCTATGAGGGAAAAGAACGTAAAGAAGGCAAAGCTTCTTTATGATTTCCTTGACAACAGCAAGATGTTCAGGGGCACGGTTGTTCCCGAGGACCGTTCGCTTATGAACGTACCCTTTGTTACCGACAGCGACGAGCTTAACGCAAAATTTGTTGCGGAGGCTGCGAAGGCGGGTCTTGTAAACCTCAAGGGTCACAGAACGGTCGGCGGTATGAGAGCTTCCATTTACAATGCCATGCCTTATGAGGGCGTTGAGGCTCTTGTTAAATTTATGGCCGATTTTGAAAAAGCCAATTCATAATAAGAGGTAAGCTTAAATGTATAATATTTTAACGTTAAACAAAATTTCCGCAACGGGCATTAAGAATTTCACTTCCGATTACAAATGCTCCGACGATATTAAAAACCCCGACGCGGTGCTTGTCCGCTCGGCTTCTATGCATGACATGCCTTTAGCTCCCGAAACCCTTGCAATCGCAAGGGCGGGCGCCGGCGTAAACAACATACCGGTTGACAAATGCGCCGAAGAAGGCGTTGTCGTTTTCAACACTCCCGGCGCAAACGCAAACGCGGTTAAGGAGCTGGTGCTTTGCGGGCTTTTCCTCGCTTCGAGAAAAATCGTTCCGGCTATCGACTGGGTTAAGGCTACGCTTAAAGACGACGAAAACTTTTCAAAGTCCGTAGAAAAGGGTAAATCCGCCTTTGCAGGTCCCGAAATTAAAGGCAAAAAGCTCGGCGTTATCGGCTTGGGCGCTATCGGCGTGCTTGTTGCAAACGCAGCGAATTCGCTCGGTATGGAGGTTTACGGCTACGACCCCTATCTTTCGGTTGACGCGGCGTGGAACCTTTCAAGAAGCGTTAAGCACGTTACAAATCTTGACGAAATTTTTGCAAGCTGCGATTACATCACGCTCCACGTTCCGCTTAACGACTCCACAAAGGGCTTGATAAATACCGTAAACATCGCAAAAATGAAGGACAGCGTAAGGATTCTTAATTTTGCAAGAGGAGAGCTTGTTGATACGAACGATATTATCACCGCTCTTTCCGACGGCAAGGTTGCGGCATATGTTACCGATTTCGGCAACAGCGCGTTGCTCGACGCCACGGGCGCTATCGTTATCCCCCACCTCGGAGCTTCAACGCCCGAATCGGAGGACAATTGCGCTGTAATGGCGGTTAATCAGATTGTTGATTTTATTGAAAACGGCAATATTGTAAACTCCGTAAACTTCCCCAAGGTAGTTGTTCCGAGAACGGGCAAGGCAAGGATTACAATTATCCATAAAAACGTTCCGAACGTTATAAGCAAGATTTCAACCGTAGTTGCCGACGAAAACATTAACATCGACAATATGGTTAATAAATCGAAGGGCGAATACGCTTACACCATGCTCGATACCGACGCGGACGTTTCCGACAACGCTTTGGAGGCAATCAGGGCTATCGAAAGCGTAATCAGGGTTAGGGTTATAAAGTAACGGATTTTTGTTCTGAATTGCAAAAGCGGTGCGGTAAACACAAAAATACCGCACCGTAATTTTTTATTTTAACGCTGATTTTTTATCGGTCTTGCCCGCCGTTTTTTATCGATTTTTTTGCAATTTAGCGAAAAAAAGCGGCGATTTTTAGTTTTTTACCCTGATTAATCGGTCGTATACCCTGATCTTATTGAAAAATTATTTTTAATGTTGTAAAATACAAATTGAAAAGTAAATACTTTTCGCTGACTGCTTTTTCTGCCGACAGAAAAACCGAGCGCTGACATTTTCAAGGCAGTTAATTCCCCAACCTCATCAACTTTCTAACAACAAATTAAAAACCAATATCTTTTTTAATTCTGTCTAAGGCGGAAAATGAAAATGTATCAGCGCTCCATAGCTTTTCCTTTTGTTTTAACAGAAAGGGGCAACCTAACAGGCTGCTCCTTTCTGCTTTTTTAACGTCGAATATTTGAAGCCGCGTTTTTGCTTTTAAGTTCTGTGTTATCGTTTGATTTAATTTCGGAAAAAGTACGCTTTACCTCAATGCCGTCAAAATACTGCTTAAACCTTACGCAAAGGCGAAAGCTTCTGTCGCATTTCGGGCAATAGAACTCCGCCCTGAACGAACGGTTTACAAAACGCCATTTCTTTTTTCTTATCACGTTACCGCCGCAAATATCGCAAACGCATTTAAAATTCGATTTGTCGATAAGCGGGCTGTTAATATCCTTAATTATAAAGGGCTTGAAATTCAATCTCTCGTAAAAGTCCGAATCGCATTTATGTATATACTTTTTAAGCTTTTCGCCGTCGAAAACCCGCCTTATACATTCCGCCGCCATAAGGCTGTCTCCGAGGGCTCTGTGATGCGAAAACTCGTCGGGATTAATCCCGAGCTTTTCGCACGCCGCCGATAAGCCTATCTGCTGGCCTGCGGCGCCGTCTATAAACGACTGGCAGTATTTTTGAGCGTCGGCATACGCGCCGATAAACCCAAGGCCTTCGCTTTGACAAAAATACTCGTTGTTTTTTGAAAGAACCCTTATATCCCCGTCGCCCCATGTGAGCAAAACGCTGTCGCTGTCGCCGAAGAAAGCGGAGAGCCTCTCGATAGCCTGCGGATATGTAACGCCCGAGTATATATCCTCGTTTGTTAAATGGGTAAGCTCCTTTACCCTGCCCATAAGCTTTTTGCCTATTTGAGGTTTTATGATAACCGACATAGTATCGATTAAATTAAAGCTTTCGTCCAATTTTACTGCGCCTATTTCAATAACCTCGTTAATGAAGCAGCCGTATTGCCTTGCATAAGCGGTGTTCCATTCGAGGTCCATAACAACATATTGCAAAAAAGTTACCTCTTATCAAAAAGCGGCGCCGCCGCCCGTTTATAAATTTAATAATATCACAAAATATGAATAAAAACAATAGTAATAGTATTTGATTTGACAAATATTTTAATGTATAATAGCAATAACCCATAAAACCGTTTTGAACGGAGGTAAGTTTATGAATTCAAAGCTTTATTACGCCTCGCCCGCAAAATTTTGGACGGACGCCCTGCCACTGGGCAACGGAAGCCTTGGCGCAATGCTTTTCTCCGACGCAGATTTCAGGGGAATTGAGAGGATTGCCCTAAACTGCGACTCCCTTTGGACGGGGTATCCAAAAAGAACTGTAAAAGAGGGCGCTTTTGAAAGCTATGAAAGAGCAAAAGAGCTTGTAAAAGAAGGAAAGCTGTACGAAGCGCAAAAAGAGCTTGAAAATAATTTCTGCACCTGCTGGTCGCAGGCTTATCTTCCGCTCGGCGATTTATACTTGGATTTCGGAATAAGCGCAAAAAAAATCAGCGACTACAAAAGGGAGCTTGATTTGGAAAATTCCGTTTTGAACTGCGTTTACAAAAAAGGCTCTGCAAAATTCAAAAAAGAGGCTTTTATTTCGCATCCCGCAAGGGCTTTCGTTTACAAAATAAGCAGCGACAAGCCGTTTGCCTTTAATCTTCAATTAAAATGCAAGCTTCAAAGCAAAAGCTTTGTTAAGGACAATATTCTGATTACCGAGGGAGTGTGTCCGAGCGATTCGGATTCCTATTCTCAAAAATACCCCTGTAATTCCCTTATCTATTCCGAAAAGCCCGAGGAACAGGGAATTTCATTCTGCTGCGCGGTTAAGGTTGTTACCGACGGGGAATGTTCGGGCTGTGGAGACGGACTGAATGTGAGCGCAAAAAGCGAAGCAACCGTTTACCTTTGCTGCGAAACGAATTTTACAGACGCTTTTACCCCGCCGTTTGAAAGCAAAAAGCCGTACAAAGAGCTTTGCTTAAACGCCGTTAATGCCGTAAGCTCGGCGGATTATTCAAAGATAAAGCAAGAGCACATAAAGGATTATAAAAATTACTACGACAGGGTTTCCTTTACCCTGTGCGAAAAAAACGAAAATTCCGAACTGCCTACGGACAAAAGGCTTAAAGCCTTTACAAAGAACCAAGACGATTTGGAGCTTTACGAACTATTTTATAACTATGCAAGGTATCTTATGATTTCCTCGTCAAGAGAGGATACGCTTGCGACAAATTTACAGGGAATTTGGAGCGAAAACCTGAAAGCTCCCTGGAACTCGAACTATACCGTAAACATAAACACGCAAATGAATTACTGGTGCGCTCTGCCCTGCTCGCTAAAGGAGCTTACTCTGCCGCTTACAAGGCTTACCGAAACGCTTTGCAAAAACGGCGAGGACACGGCGAAAAGCTATTACCGCGCAAAGGGCTTTGCGGCGCATCACAACAGCGACATATGGGGCTTTACCGCCCCTACCCTCGGCAATGTTCAATGGGCGTATTTTCAGGGTTCGTCCGGCTGGCTTTGCAATCATCTTTACGAATATTACGAATATACGCTTGACAGGGAATTTTTAAAAAATACAGCTCTGCCGATAATCGAAAAAGCCGCAGAATTTTATTTGGACATAGTTTCGCAGGACGAAAACGGCAAATTAACGGTTTCACCGGCGGTTTCGCCCGAAAACTCCTTTAAATACGGAGGTCACAGCGTTTCGCTTGCAAAAAGCTCCGTAATTATGGACACTATAGTTCTTAACACCTTCAAAATTTACGTTAAGGCCTGCGAAGCGCTTGGATTAAGCGGCGAAACATACAAAACGGTATCGGATAAAATTCAAAGCTTTGATATTTTTAAAACGGGCTCAAAGGGTCAACTGCTCGAATGGGAAAAGGAATACGAGGAATGCGACATACATCACAGGCACGTTTCGCATCTTATCGGTCTGCACCCGTTTAACATAATAAACGAAAAAGATATGCCCGAAATTTTCAACGCCTGCAAAAAGACGCTTGAAATCAGGGGCGACGACGGCACGGGTTGGAGCCTTGCATGGAAAATCAATTTTTACGCAAGACTTAAAAACGGCGAAAAGGCGTTAAAACTGCTTAACCGCCAGCTAAGGCCCGTCGTTTCCCGAAAAAAATCCAATTTCAATTACGGGGACGGCGGCGGAACTTACCCGAATATGTTTGACGCTCATCCTCCGTTTCAGATTGACGGAAACTTCGGCGCGGCTCAGGGAATTAACGAAATGCTTGTTCAATCCGACGGCGAAAACGTGTATCTGCTTCCCGCCAACCCGAAACGCTGGAAAAAAGGAAGCGTAAGAGGTATCAGCGTAAAGGGAAACGCCGCAATAGATTTTGACTGGGAGGACGGTAAAATTACCCGCTTTAAGCTTCACGGCAATACAAATTTGAATGTATATTTCAACAATACCAAGCTGTAAAAAATTACGCTATGCTTTTTCGGCATAGCGTAAAATTTATATATAATCCATTATTCGCCGCGCGTCGTTGTAGCCCTTTTTATAAAGCAAATCAAGATGATGCTTTTCGGTAGAAAGAGTGTTTACGCTGCAGCAGTCGTCGGGAGAAACTATAAGGCATTTACCCTGCTTTTCAAGGGCGACAAGCTTATCTATGCTGTCGTTGTAAATTTTATGCCTTACCTCTAAGCATTGGCTTATCATAGGATGATTTTTCCTTATAACCTTTGCGCACAGGTTGTCGATTTTTCCGTTGTTTCTGAATTCAACGGGTCTTGTAAGAATTACAACCGCCTTTTCACAGCCCTCCTCGAACGCCTTGTCTATGGGAACGGGGTCGGAAATCCCGCCGTCGTAATACTTTTCGCCGTCTATCTCGCAGCTGTTGCAAACCACGGGCAAGGTTGACGAAGCGTGAAAGACCTTGAAATTGTCAAAGCCTATATCCTTGTTTTCAAAATAATGCGGTTTGCCCGTACTGTTTTCGGTGGCAACCACAAAAAACTTGCCTTTATAGCGATGTAAATTTCGAAAATTCAGCGGGTCCTCGCCCGTTGAATCGGTCAAAACGGAATAAACGAAATTTAAATCCACATACGAGCCGTGGGTTCTGAAATTGCTCAGGCTCATATATTCCTTTCTTGACGCATAATCGGAATAAAAGCGATAGTTCCTCCCCTTTTGCTTTGCAAGATATGACGCAAGGTTTGCGCTGCCCGCCGACACGCCGATACAGCAGTCAAACTCAATGCCCTCATCAAGTAAGCGGTCAAATACGCCTGCGCCGTAGATTCCGCGCTGTCCGCCGCCGACATCAATAATTGCATTCATAAAATTACCTCGATTTTTGATCTGTCTGCGCTTTCAAACGCCGTTGAAAAGTCAAAGCCGAAAGCTATGTTTTCCGGGAACAAATCGTGTAACGGTATAAGTACAAAGTCACGCTGTAATATAAATTTGTGCGGAACGGTTAGTTCCTCGCCGGAGCTTTTGAAATTTTCAATTAACAGTATGTCAATATCAATAATTCTCGGTCCGTTCTTAAATTCCCTTATTCTGCCCATGCCCGCTTCAATTCCGAGGCAAGCGCCGAGCAAAGCGCCTGCGGAAAGCCCCGTTTCGACCAAAACGGCGCAGTTGTAAAAGCTTGGCTGTTCCTTATATCCCCAAGGCTGCGTTTCATAAACGCGGGATATTTCGCAAACCTTGGTTTTTGCAAGCAAATTAAGGGAGCTTACTGCGTTTTCGATGTTCTTTTTCCTATCGCCGATATTTGTTCCTATTCCGAGTACGGCTTTCATTCTCTGCTCCTTGTTATTTCAACGGCAACATATTGAAAATCCGCATTAATGGGCGCTTGCGGCTTTTTGAGCGTAACGTCCACCCGACGGATTTCACTGTATTGCTGTAAAACGGCGTCGGCAATTACCCGGGCCGCTTTTTCAAGCAAATCGTATTTTTCCACGGTAAAAACACGCCTTACCGTTTTAATTATTTTGGCGTAGCTTACCGTATCCTCGACATTGTCGCTTCGACAGGGCGTTTCAAGCGGAAGATGCGCCGTAAGGTCGATTATAAACAACTGTCCGTCACGCTTTTCCTCGGCGTTAACGCCGTGATACGCATAAAGCTTTAAGCCTTTTATGATTATTTTATCCATAAAATCACCTGATTGCTTCATCGGTAATTTTTGCCGCCAAAACCGCCTGCTTTACATGATGAACCCTTATAAAATCCGTTTTGCCGGCTATTGCCAAAGTATTTGCCGCTATAGTGGGAAAAAGCCTGTCCTCCCCCTGCGCTCCCGTGTTTTCCCCGGTTACCCTTTTGCAGGAAAGCGCGGTTAAAAGCGCTCTGTCTTCCCTTTTAAGCAAATTTATATTTTTGATTAATTGTATATTGTCGCTGTGAGATTTTCCGAAGCCTATGCCCATATCAAGGCAAACGCTTTCCGATTTAATATCAAAATCCTTTGCCGCTTTTTCAGCCATTTCAAAAAAGGAATTAACAGCGTTTACAACGCCGTCGTATCCGGAATAATCGCAAATATCCGAAGCGTTTGACGGGTTGTGAACTATTATCCAGCCCGAATTGTGTCTTTTTACCGTTTTCGCCATTTCAGGATTAAGCGTTCCGCTGACGTCGTTAATTATCTTTGCCCCGTTTTCAAGGCAGTATTCGGCAACCTCGGGGTAAAAGGTATCTATTGAAACGGGTATGCTTACAGCCTTCGCAACGGGAATCAAAAACCGCTTTACAAGCCTAAGCTCCTCCTCGAAGCCGAGCGTCACGCTGCCCGGTCTCGTGGACTGTGCGCCGATATCTATAATATCCGCGCCCTCAAGCTCCATTTCGACAGCCCTTTTTACGGCTTTTTCGGGAGAGTTATACTTTCCGCCGTCAAAAAACGAATCGGGCGTGACGTTCAATATACCCATAATATAGGTTCTTTTGTTTATTTCAAACGAAAAGCCGCCGCCTTTGAAAAAATACAAATTATTTTCCTCCGAAAAGCAGAGACATTGCCTCCGCCCTTGTTCTTGCGTCGGATTTCATCGTTCCCCTCAAAGCCGAGGTCTGCGTTACCGCGCCCGCCGCCCGCGCGCCACGCATGGTCATACAAAGATGCTCCGCCTCGATAACCACGGCGACGCCCTTGGGTGAAAGATTTTCCTCAAGAAAATCCGCTATCTGCGAAGTAAGCCTTTCCTGAAGCTGGGGACGTTTTGAAAAATTATCGACTATCCTTGCAAGCTTTGAAAGCCCTATAACCTTATTGTTGTTGGGTATGTAAGCAATATGGGCCTTGCCTATAAAGGGAAGCAGATGATGCTCGCACATAGAATACATTGGTATATCCCTTACGACTACCATCTCGTCGTTTTTTCCCTCGTTAAAAAGCTTTAAATGCCTTTCGGGATTGTCCGAAAGCCCGGCAAAAATTTCCCCGTACATTCTCGCCACTCTTGCGGGCGTTTCCGCAAGCCCTTCCCTGTCGGGATTTTCACCAATGGCAATAAGGATTTCCCTTACGGCTTTTTCTATTCTTTCCTTGTCCATTTTAATCTTCCTTTTTTACGCTTTTAAGAAAAAGCGAACATAAAAGCATATAAATTATCGTCCGTAATATACTGTACGTTTTCAAAGCGTATATTATAAGTCCTATACAGTTCTCTGAAAATTTCGCCCAAGCCGTCGTTTTCCGTAAGGGCGTTAAGCGCAGATTTATATTCCTTTTCGCTTGTAAAGCCGAATTCACAGATGTTTTTGCCGTTATTGTAATTTGAACGTATATTGTTTATTATACTTTTCCTCGCGGCGGCGTCATATTTTTCAAAGCGCATTTTTGTTACATTGCCGTAATTGTAATCGGTAAAATTGCAATTGTTTTCGGCGGGGTTGAAATCGGAATGAGTTTTGCCCATCATTTCGTCGGTCAGGTTAAAATAAATATGATTGCCGTCAAACAATTCTTGCGAATCCATATCGTCCCAGGTAATATCAAGGTGATAATTTTGGGAATTTACGGTTACTATATTCCACATATGCCCCTGCGTGCCGCCGCTTTCGTCTGCCGCGTTACCGGTTATAAGATAATTTTTTACGGACAACCTGTCCAAAAGCAGCTTCGCCGCCTTGGCATAGCCCTCGCAAACAGCGCTGCCGTCTACGAAAACGGAATATGCGCTTATTTTATCCTGCTTATCGCCGCTTTCGTCGTAGGTGCAAATTTTACATATATAATCGTGAACGTAAAGCTCTTTTTCATACTCGCCGGCGTCCTTGCTTATTCCCGAAAGAGCCTTGCTTACGGCGGTTTCGAGTCTTTCTTTTACAGCCGCGCATTCCTGCTCCGAATGGGTGTAGCTCGGACAGTAATAAAACCTGTTTCCCTGCGTTTTAAGACTGCTTTGAGTTCCTATACAGCACAAATCGGGATTATCATAGGAAAGAGCGTACATAAGCAAATTAAATTCTTCGCTTGTAATCTCGGGAATTTCGATAGCTTCACGGTGCTTGTAAAGCCCGGGAAGTATCAGGGTATATGCCGTTTTGGCGTTTGAATCGAGATTGTCGTAATAATATCTGCCGTCATTTTCATAAACGAGCGTTGTATCGGAAAAATCTGTTTTTGAATATCTGTTTGCGTAAACGAAAGTGAAAACGCAAAGGACCGATACAAAAAATCCCAATACGGATAACAGCTTAGACCTCATTGCGTTACCTCAATTACCTGCGATAAGGTTTCCGCAGGCACAAACTCGCCCTTCGCCGTCATAAACGCCGCAATTTTCTCCTTTTCACGGGAAAAATCAATTATGGAAATATCCGTTTGAGAATTATTTGCAAGGTAAGAAAACAGACTTTCAAGGCCGTCAACATTTTTACTGTCGAAAACCACGGAAAGCATATTGCAGAATGCCTTGGTCTTTTCGATATTGTCGGCGTATTTTATATATTTCAGCAAAAGGTCCGAAGTAAGATTTTGCGGTCCCTTGTTAAGGTTGAGCCCGCCGGAGGACGCGGCGTTTATCGCCTGCGGCACGTCGACGGTTACATCTTCGAATTTTGCCATAAAATTTTTAAACTGCACTTCGTTTACAAATATATATTTATCAATATCCAAGCCGGAATAATCTTCAAGCGCATGGACATAGCTCTCGGCGCCCCTGTATTTAAAATGGTCGTTGAGCGTCGAGGTCACCCCGCCGTAGGAAGCCGTGAGCGTTATAGGCACATAAACAGTATCCGCCGTCATCTTTTCATAGTCGCTTTTTACCAAAAACGCAAAGGACAAATCCCCGTCCGTATTTCCGCAAAGCACCGCAACGCTGATTCCGCCTGAATATTTTTGGGTTAGCTCGCTTTGCACGCTTTCCTCGGCGGAGGTGCTTTCGCCCGACGAGGGCAGCATATTTTTTAAATTAAAATTAAGCGATTTCATAAACATAAGTAAAGATATGGTCCCAAGCACTATTATAAAAGCAACAAAGCTTATTATAAAGGTTTTAAATCTTTTGCTTTTTTCGCTGTTCTTCATAGAATAATTCAGCTTTTTGCGAGGCTTCATATCTTCACTTCCCTGTTTAAAGCTTAGGAATACTTAATTTTATGTGTTAAAAAGCCGACTGCTCAGCAATCGGCTTTAAATCTGATTAACCTGCGGTTTTCGGAGTCTTTTCCGAATTACCGCTTATTTTTTCGCCGTTAATTCTTTCGATTATCGGACTTTCGCCGTTAGTTATACATTCCTTTGTTATAACTACCTTGGTAACGGTATTGTCGGAGGGTATTTCGTACATAACGGGAAGCAGCGCCTTTTCCATTATTGCCCGCAAGCCCCTTGCGCCCGTTTTCTTTTCAAGCGTAAGCTTTGCGACCGCCCTCAACGCTTCGTCGCTGAATTCAAGCGAAACTCCGTCCATTGAAAACAACGCCTTATACTGCTTTAGCAAAGCGTTTTTCGGTTCGGAAAGTATGCGGATTAAGGCGTCCTCGTCAAGCTCGTTGAGCGCCGTAATTACGGGAACCCTGCCTACAAGCTCCGGAATAAGCCCAAATTTTACAAGGTCCTGCGGAATTACCTTCGCATAAACCTTTGACATATCAAGCTTTGATTTATCTATTACGTTGCCGCCGAAGCCGAGGGTGGATTTTCCAGTTCTCGTTTCGACTATTTTTTCAATCCCGCTGAATGCGCCGCCGCAGATAAACAAAATGTTGGTTGTATCTATCTGTATAAACTCCTGCTGAGGATGCTTTCTTCCGCCCTGCGGAGGCACGTTCGATACCGTGCCCTCAAGTATTTTGAGAAGCGCCTGCTGGACTCCCTCGCCGCTTACGTCGCGGGTAATGGAGGGATTTTCGGATTTTCTGGCAATTTTGTCGATTTCGTCAACGTAGATAATTCCCTTTTGCGCCTTTTCAATATCGTAATCCGCCGCCTGAATAAGCCTTAAAAGGATATTCTCTACATCCTCGCCGACGTATCCCGCCTCCGTAAGAGTGGTTGCGTCCGCTATGGCGAATGGCACGTCAAGTATCTGCGCAAGCGTTTGAGCAAGCATTGTTTTGCCTACGCCCGTAGGCCCTAAAAGAACAACGTTGCTTTTCTGAATATCCACATCGCTCTTATAGCCGTAATATATTCTTTTGTAATGATTGTAAACGGCGACGCTCAGGGCAATTTTTGCCTCATCCTGCCCTACAACGTATTCGTCAAGCTTTGCCTTGATTTCGCCGGGTTTCGGCAAAGGCTTAACGGCGGTTTCCTTTTTCTTTTGTCCTCTGCGATTGGATGAACCTTCCTCCTCGATAATGCCAAGGCATAATTCTATACATTCATCGCAAATGCAGACTCCGGGACCGGCAATGAGCTTTTCCACCTGGTCCTGCGACTTGCCGCAAAAGGAACAGCGCATTACCTTACTGTCCATATCTCTCGCCATAAACGGCTACCTCCGAAGATTATCTCTTGTAAAGAACCTTATCGACAAGACCGTATTCAAGAGCCTCCTCGGCAGTCATAAAGTTATCCCTGTCCGTATCTCTTGCAATTTCCTCTATAGGCTTGCCTGTATTCTCCGCAAGAATTTTATTGAGCTTTTCCTTGGTTCTTAAAATATGCTTTGCGGTAATCTCTATTTCCGTCGCCTGCCCCTGCGCGCCGCCCGAGGGCTGATGAATCATAATATCGGCGTTGGGAAGGGCGTATCTTTTTCCCTTTGCGCCGGAAGAAAGCAGAAAAGCTCCCATGCTCGCCGCCATACCCATACAGATGGTTGAAACGTCGCATTTGATATACTGCATGGTGTCGTAAATCGCAAGCCCTGCGGTTACCGAGCCGCCGGGGCTGTTGATATAAAGGCTTATATCCTTTTCGGGATCCTGCCCTTCAAGGAACAAAAGCTGCGCCACAACAAGGCTTGCGGTAGTGTCGTTTACTTCATCGGATAAAACTATAATCCTGTCGTTTAAAAGTCTTGAAAAAATGTCATATGAGCGCTCGCCCCTGCTGGTCTGCTCAACAACATAAGGTACCAATGCCATAAAACTTACCTCCAAAATATTATTTATCCCTTTTACATAAATTATTATTGAAAGAAAGTATCAGCTTTAATCAATATTATTCCTCCGCCTTTTTGGCAGCGGGCTTTTTAGCCGTGATTTTCTTGGCGGCGGGCTTCTTCTCACCGCTTTCGGCCTTTGCGGCGGACTTTTTGCTTTCAGCCTTTTCCTCGGTGAACACGGCGTTTTCAACTATAAAATCTACAGCCTTGCGGTTGAGGATTTCGGGTTTGATATTGTCGGCGGGAACGGCCTTTTTAATCTGTTCAATATCCATATTATATGCGTCGGCATACTTCTTGTATTCATCCTCAAGATCCTCGGGAGTTACCTCAAGCTTTTCCTTTTTAATGATTTCCTCAACGGCAAGGTCAAGCTTAACCTGCTTTACCGCCTGCTCCCTGTAGCTGTCGCGGATGGATTTTTCATCCGTACCCGTGTATTTAAAGTATGTTTTAATATCAAGCCCCTGCATCTGAAGACGGTATGCAAAATCGTCTATATCCCTGTCGATTTTCTTTTCTATCATACAGTCGGGGATAACGGCCTCAACCGAATCGGCAACCGCTTCAAGAGCGTCGCCGCTTGCCTGAGCCTCCGCCTCCTGCTTTTTCTTGTTTTCAAGCTCCGTCTTTACGCTCTTTTTATATTCCTCAACCGTATCGAATTCGCTTACGTCCTTAACAAATTCATCGTCAAGCGCGGGCAATTCCTTTATCTTTATTTCGTGAAGCTTGCATTTGAAAACAGCGTCCTTACCGGCAAGCTCCGGAGTATATTCCTCGGGGAATTTAACGTTTACCTCAAATTCTTCGCCCGCCTTGTGACCTATAACCTGATCCTCGAAGCCCGGAATAAACTGCCCCGAGCCGAGAGTAAGCTCAAAATTCTCTCCGCTGCCGCCTTCAAACGGTTCGCCGTCAACAAAGCCTTCAAAGTCGATAACCGCAATATCGTCCTTCTTTGCGGCTCTTTTCCTTTCAACGGTGACTATTCTTGAATTCTGCTCAAGGGTTGCGTTGATATGGTTTTTAACCTCCTCGGCGGAAACCTTTGCGGACTTTTTGCTTACCTTAACGCCCTTGTATTTGCCGAGCTTGACCTCGGGCTTAACGGTAACCTTAACCTTCATAACCACGCCGTCCTTGCCCATTTCGGGAATGTCAAGGTCAAACGGAGTGTCGATTACCTCAAGCTTGGACTCCTCGATAGCGTCGGAAACGGCGTCGGGATAAATGATTTCAAGAGCGTCCTCATAGAACACCTTTTCGCCGTACAGCTTTTCGATAAATCCCCGCGTCGCCTTACCTTTACGGAAGCCCGGAATATTTATCTTTTTTCTCTGCTGAAGATAAGCCTTGTTTACGGCAGCTTCAAAGGTCTCGCCGTCAACGGCAATCTCAAGCTCCCAAACATTTTCCTCAACCTTGTTTGATGATTTCAAACTCATTTACTGTTCCTCCTAAAGCTTTTACCTTTTTTGAGTTTATACACATTTGAGATATTATATCAGATTAAGCGCAAAATTACCATAGTTTTTTAACATTTTCTTTATTTTATGAATTTCGGACAAAAATTGAGGTAATCTGCGGATAAAAGTTCAAATTTTATACCATTCCTGACGCCGTTGAAAGAAAAATTTGCCGCTCGGTCGTGCAAATGAGCATAGTAGCAATTTGTAATTTTTTCCTCTGCAAGGACGTCGAAAATCGGCCCGCAGACCTGCTCGCTTGTAAGAGGCGGATAATGCAGGAACACATAAGGCTCGCCGCCGGCAAGCCTGCCCGCTTTAACGGAAGCGCGAAGTCTGCCCGCTTCCCTTAAAATGATTTTATCCGTATTTTCTTTTTCCGCGTCGAAGAACCAACCCCTCGTCCCGCAGACGCTGACGCCGCCGACAAGGTAGGAATTGTTTAAAAGGAAGCTGATGGTTTTAAAAGAATTTTCCTCTAAAAAGGCGTTCATTTTGGTTAAGGTGTTCCACCAATAATCGTGATTTCCCTTTAAAATAATTTTTTTGCCGGGCAGGTTTTCGATAAAGCGAAAATCCTCAACCGCCTCCTCGAGCTTCATAGCCCACGAGGTATCGCCCATTAAAACCACGGCGTCGTCGTCGTCAATTAATTTTTTCCAATTTTTTTCGATTCTGTTCACGTAATCCGTCCAGCCTCGAAAAACATCCATAGGCTTATCAACGCCAAGCGACAGATGAAGATCACCTATTGCATACAATGACATAATTTAAACTCCGCACAAATGAATAAAAAGTAAAATACGGTTTAAAATAATAAAACAAAACGAAAGGAGATTATCGGTTATGATCAGAGAAATTAAATGCGACGCAACAAACTGCGTTTATAACGAAGGCACTTACGAATGTCACGCCGACCATATAGACGTTGACTGGAGCAAAGGCTGCGACTGCTGCGAAGCGAAGTGCTCAACATTTTCGCTTAATGATTCCTCCAAATAATAAAGCGAAAGCATATGAAAGCGAAGGAAAAATTCGCTTTCATAGTTTGCTTCCGTTACATAAATTATATACCGAGCATATCAAAAACCACTTGCGCCATATTTTCTTTATCGGCAACCGCCGTAAACCTCGGCTTCTTCCCTTTAAGTCCCGCAAGCTGTTCGGGTACGGGTTCTTTTGATTTTTCAAAAAGCTCCTCGACCATGGAAAATTCGTCTTCGGACTTAATATTGTCCTCAATAGCGGAGAGAACGCTTGCGGAAAATTTATACGGATTTGCCGTAGAAGCTATAACGGTGGGGGTTAAATCGCCCGATGACTTTACATATGAGTCGTATACGTCTGCGGCAACCGCGGTATGCGTATCCAAAAGATAGCCGTTGTTTTCAAAAACGCGCTTAATTGTACGCTTAGTTTCCTCGTCGTTGCAAAAGCCCGCCTCAAAGCTTTGGCGTATTTTTGCAAAAAGCCCGTCGTCAACGGTATATTTTCCGCTTTCGGCAAGGGAAAGCATATAGTCCCTTGTCTTTTCGTCGTCATATCCCGAAAGAATATAGACAAGTCTTTCAAGGTTTGACGAAATAAGTATATCCATAGACGGGGACAAGGTGCAGTAAAATTTCCTGTTCCTGTCGTACGTTCCCGTTTTAAGGAAATCGGTCAAAACGTTGTTTGAGTTTGAAGCGCAGATAAGCTTATTAATCGGCACGCCCATTTCCTTGGCGTAGTAAGCGGCGAGAATATTGCCGAAATTGCCCGTCGGGACAACGACGTTGATTTTTTCGCCCATTTTTATGCTTCCCTGAAGCGCCATATCGCAGTAAGCGGAAACGTAATAAACTATCTGCGGGACGAGCCTGCCCCAGTTAATTGAGTTTGCGGAAGAAAAGACGAGGTTGTTCTCTTTGAATTTTTCCTCGATAAGCTTATTGGTAAAAATCGATTTAACGCCGTTTTGAGCGTCGTCGAAATTTCCCCTTATGGCGCAAACGTTTACGTTACCGCCCTCCTGCGTAATCATCTGAAGCTTTTGCATGGGGCTGACGCCGTCAACGGGATAAAATACGAGTATTTCCGTGTTGTCAACGTCCTTAAAGCCCTCGAGCGCCGCCTTTCCCGTATCGCCGGAGGTGGCCACAAGTATAACGATTTTTTTATCTTTAAGCGTTTTCTTTGCCGAAACGGTGAGCAGATAAGGCAAAATTTGAAGAGCCATATCCTTAAAAGCGCAGGTGGGCCCTCTCCAAAGCTCAAGCACGCTTACGCCGTCGCTAAGCTTATGAAGCGGCGCCGTTTTATCGGAGGAAAACTTCCCCGCCCTGTATGCGCCGCGCACACAGCCGTCAAGCTCCTCCTCGGTAAAATCGGTAAGATAAAGCTTTAAAATTTCCTTCGCTCTGCCTATATAGTCCAAGCCCGAGATTCTTTTTAAATCGTCAAGAGTTAATTTCGGAATTTCCACAGGCACAAAAAGCCCTCCGTCGGGGGATATGCCCTTGGTAATAGCCTGAGCCGAGCTGATTTTTACCGATTTATCCCTTGTGCTCGTATAGTACATAATCACACTTCCCTAAAATAAAAGTTTTATAATTTAACTGCCGTAAGCGTTTTTAATGTATTTAAAATCAAAAGCTTTGCCGTCCTTCAAGTAAACCTCGGCGACGTCGAACCTCGGCTGAAGCTTTGTTTTGTTGTTTGAAAGGTAAAGCCCGGCGGTTGCAGTAATCTTTTTCTGCTTGCCGTAGTCAACCGCCTCCCTTGCCGGAAAAACGGCGTTTTCATCTCTGGTTTTTACCTCGATAAAACAAATGTATTTACCGTCGCTTGCGATAATGTCTATTTCGCCGAGTCTGCAATGATAATTTGCTTCGATTATGGTGTAGCCGCTGCAACGCAAATACCGAGCCGTATAAACTTCGCCGTAAGCACCTGTAAGCCTTGAGTTCATATCAGTCACCGATTATTTTCTTTAAAAATGTCAGCCTGTGTATTACGCACGGGCCGTATTCGTAAAGCTTTTCATAGTGAAGCTTTGTACCGTAGCCCTTATGCTTTTTAAATTCGTATTCGGGATATTTTTTATCGATTTCAAGCATAAATCTGTCACGGCTCACCTTTGCAAGCACGGAAGCGGCGGCTATGGACGCGGATTTTGCGTCGCCCTTAACCACGGTAAGCTCCTCCACGCCCGTATTCGGCTTTTGATTGCCGTCTACAAGGGCGATATCCGGACGTATTTCAAGCAAATCCACCGCCCGTTTCATTGCGAGGAAGGTAGCTTGCAAAATATTGATTTCGTCAATTTCCTTTTCGCTTGCCGACGCAACCGCATACGCCGAAGCTTTTTGCCTGATTATATCAAAAAGCTGTTCTCTTTTTTTCTCGGAAAGCTTTTTTGAATCGTTAAGACCTTCTATAACGCAGCCCGGCGGCAGTATAACCGCAGCGGCGAAAACCGGCCCGGCAAGGGGACCTCTGCCCGCTTCGTCAATACCGCAAACCGCCTTGCAGCCCTTTTCGAGATATGCGTTTTCTATTTCAAAATCAACCATCAAACTCACCGATTTTGTCAAGCGTAATCCTGCCGAGCTTTCCGCCTCTGTATTCGTCAAGGAGCATAACCGAGGCTCTCAGAGTATCAATCTCGCCGCCCTTAATCATCATGCCTCTTTTTTTGCCGATAAGCTCCAACACCTCGTAAGGACCGAGGCTGTCGAAATTACCTATTTTATACCTCTCAACAAGCCTGTCGGGATAATCCCTCACAAGCACCTCAAGAAGCCTTACGGCAAGCGTTTCGTTATCAAAGACCTCGTCCTTTACCGAACCTATGAAAGCTAACCTGTCGCCAATCACGGGGTTGTCGAATTTCGGCCAAAGCACACCGGGGGTATCGAGCAGTTCTATGCCGTTTGCGATAACAAACCATTGGTTTTGCCTTGTAACGCCCGCCTTGTCGGCAACCTTGGCTCTGTTTTTACCCGCCATTCTGTTAATAAAAGAAGATTTGCCTATATTGGGTATTCCCACAACCATTATTCGTATGGGCTTGCCGCCCATTCCCCTCGCCTCGTTTAAAGCTATTTTGTCCTTTAAAGCTTCTTTCAGGGTCGGTATAAATTTATTAAGACCGTTTCCGCTTTTACAATCAACTGCAAGCGCGGCAACAGCCTTCTTTTTAAAATAATCTATCCATTGCCTTGTAGCGTTTTCGTCCGCCACATCGCACTTGTTTAAAAGAACAATCAACGGCTTGTTCCCGATTAGCTCCCTAAGCTCCGGATTTTGACTGGATACGGGCATTCTTGCGTCCAATATCTCGGTCACGGCGTCAACCGTCGGCAGGCTTTCTTTTATAAGCCGCCTTGTCTTTGCCATATGTCCGGGGAACCACTGCACGTTCTGTTTGATAGATTCGTTCATTTTATTCTCCCGGAGATTTTGTGTTAAAATCCTTGTTGAGCAAGGCTTTGTCGCCTATTCTGTAAAACGCCTCGCCGACTATATATCTTTCGTCAATAAGTCCTACGGCGGAAAAACGGCTGTCGCCCGAATGGTTACGGTTATCGCCCATAACGAACACCTTGCCTTCGGGTATGGTAAGAGGATAGTCAAAACCGTCGCCCAAGGTCATAACCTTCTCTTTTATATAAGGCTCGTACAGTACCTTGCCGTCTATGGAAACCGTGCCCTCGGCCGTATTTATGTCGATGGTTTGACCGCCGAGACCTATCACCCTTTTAACAAGCACCTCGTTGTAATCGTTTGGCTGTGAAATAATAACAATATCGCCGTAGTCAACGCTGTTGTCCTTTGCGGAAATCAAAAGCCTGTCGCCGTGGTTTAGAGTATCGTTCATAGACTCGCCGTTTACCGTGGAAATTTTGAAGCCGAAGGTAAATATCACGGCAACGGCAATAATGGACGTCATTATTATTGAAGCAAAATCATAAACGGAATAAATAAACTTATTTTTCATCACTTATCCAACTTCCAATCACCCAAGGGATAAAATCTGAACTCGGCGGTTCCGAGCAAATACCTTGTATCTATAAAGCCTATTGCGGAATATCTGCTGTCAAGGGAATTGTTGCGGTTGTCGCCCATAACGAAAACCTTGCCCTCGGGGACGGTAACGGGAAACGCAACGTCAAACCTTCTCTGAGTGGGCTCAAGAATATAAGGCTCGCTTATAATATTGCCGTTAACGCTGACCGTACCCTCGGCAATATCTATATCAACGGTATCGCCGCCGACGGCTATTACCCTTTTTATAAGCGGTTCGTTGAGAGGGTTCGGCTGGGTTACCACCACAATATCGCCCGGCTTATAGCTTGTGTTAATCGCTTTTACCGCCAGCCAGTCGCCGTTATTGAGCGTAGGCTTCATAGATTCCCCGCTTACGCCGACAACCCTGAAAAGAACGGTAAAAATAAACAATATTATAACCAAAGCGTAGACTACGGAATCAATCCAACTGTAAATAAATCTCCACGCCTTGGAATTTTCGGAATAGCTGTTTTCAATTTCGTCAAAATAAATTCTTATATCTTCTTTTTTTCTCAATTTATACACCGTCCCTATTATAGTTAATATAATACTACACTTATAATTAAAATGCAAAGGATTTTTAAATTTATTTGAACTAAATTAATAATTTATTCACATATAAAATTGTTGAAAAGAAACAAGCGCCCATAAAAAAAGGAACGACCGACCGGCCGTTCCCCTTAAAAGCTGAATTATTTGATTTTCTCCTTAACCTTTGCGGCCTTACCGACTCTGTCGCGAAGATAATAGAGCTTGCTGCGGCGAACCTTACCGCTTCTTACATGCTCAACCTTTGCAACGTTGGGAGAATTTACGGGGAATACCCTCTCTACGCCGACGCCGTAGGATACGCGGCGAACGGTAAAGGTTTCAGAAACTCCGCTGCCCTTGCGAGCGATAACGGTGCCTTCAAAAACCTGAATTCTCTCGTTTGCGCCCTCGCGGATTTTAACGTGAACCCTGACTACATCGCCTATTTCAACAGCGGGCTTATCTTCCTTTTCCATGCCCTGAGCAATGATTTTTAATGCGTCCATAATGAACCCTCCAAATTTGTTTTCAAGCGTTCTTACCATAAAATACATATGCAGAGGACCGCCCGCTTTAATGTTGCCATTAACTGCCGTTTGCACAAGTGCAAGCGCCGAATTGCTAAAACATAATATCACAAAACAAACGCAAATGCAAGCATTTTTTATTTTATTTTCCTTTTCGGGCGGCAATCGGTTATATAACGGCATAATTATTGTTCTAATTCAACACATTTTTGCCGAATTTAGATATTCGCCTCTTTTTACGGATTTTCCGAAAAATAAGAAACGTGTTTTTGATAATCGCGAAAATGAGCCTGTAAAAATCAATAAAAAGGCACAAAACGGAAAAAAACAAAAATAAACCTTGATTTTTACTTTAAAATGCAATATATTTATTGTATGTTTTGTTGTTGACAATGCAAATTATATTTGGAGGTTTCAGGTTAATGAAAGAAGAAAACAGACAGTACGGTCAGCTTGCCTACGACATAGTTAAGCACGCCGCCGAAAAAATCGGTTCCCGTCTTCCGGGTTCGGACGGCGAAAGAAAATTCCACGACTATATGTGCGGAAAGCTTGAGGAAATCGGTATTAAACCGGTTAAAGAGGAATTTGCCGTTTCTCCGAGAGCGGGCATAGGCGGTCTTCCGTATGCGGGATATTTCGGCATAATTATGAGCCTGCTCGTTTATTTTGCGCTTGGTACTTATCAGCTTTGGTTCGCCATGGCGCTTGCGGGGATTTGCTTCCTTCTGTGGCTCGTATTCAGCTGCTTTTTATACAGCAAATGGCTTGATATGTTCTTCCCGCAGAAAATCTCGTTAAACTCCTACGGCGAGCTTGTTCCCGAGGACGGAAATTACGACTATACCATTATCCTCTCGGGTCATTCGGACACAAGCTGGACCTGGCGTCATTCCGAACATTCCTACAAGCATAAGGATAAACCGATTTTAGGGCTTCTTTCTACATATATCAAGGTTGGTTTCGGCGCTGTCTGCGTATTCCTTATTGTCGGCATCTCAATAGCTATGGCTGTTATTTACGGCTCAATGCTTATTGCCACTACCTTCGGCGTTGACGAAACGGGATATTCCTTTAAGGCGGAATGGGCAATGAATATGTATAACTGGGCGCAGGGCGTTACCTCAAGCCAGTCGTTTAAGATATTCCAGTTTATACTCCACTTCCTGCCGATAGTTACCGCTATAGGAAGCGCGTTTGTAGCTATGTGGAACGACCCTCACGGCGAGAACGCTTCAAGAGGCGCTATGGACAACGCAACGGGTATCGCATTAAGCTATGCCACTATCAAGTATTTCAAAGATAATCCCGACAAAATGCCCAAGAACTGCCGTATTATCGACATGAACTGCGGAAGCGAAGAGGTCGGTTTAAGAGGCTCTATGGCGTTTACCAAGGAGCATAAAAACGACGGAATGCTCAAAAACTGCTGGAACATTAACATTGACTCGGTTGCGGACAAAGACTATTTCGAGGTTGTTATTAAGGACGACTGGCAGGGCTGCAGATTTGACAAGGACCTTGAAAAGATGTTTAAGGACAGCTTTAACGAGCTTGGAATCGAATCCAAAACAAAGGGCTGTATTCACAATCCCGTCGGCGGCTGCGACTCTACTCCCATGACAAGAGCGGGTATAAAATCCGTTACCTTTGCGGCGCAAAACCCCGCTTTAACTTATTACTATCACACCTGGCGCGATATGCCCGACCGTTTTGAAATGGAAACGGTTTCGCAGGGCTTTGACGTTATCCTGAGCGTTATAGATAAAATTGATAAATTCCAGCAGGAAAACGGCTTTAACGGCGTTAATCATTGATTTTAAACCAAAACGGGATCGAAAGCTTCGGCTTTCGGTCTTGTTTTTTTGTCGGGCTGATAGTATAATCTTCTAAAAGAGAGGTAATTCAAAATGATTAACGGACATGACATTCCCGAAATTGCTTATTTTGAAAACAAAAACGTATTCACCGGAAGCGAGGGCAACAACTTCAGATACAGAATAGCCCGTATTGACGGCGAAGACGGCGCGGGGCTTGAGGCCTGCGTTTGGTACGAGGACATTTGCTATGAGCTTTGCGGCGAGGCGGACAAAAAGGTTTTCGGACTTTCAAACGAGGAGCTTGCAAAAGCGGTCGATTGGATTTTTGAAAACAAAAAATAAATTCCAAGCCCGCTTATAAAACCCGTCCTTTAATGCAAATACATTACATAAATCGATAGGACGGCCGTTTATTTCGGAAGGGGCGAAAAAATTGAATATTTCAAATAACATTCTTAAGCACTATCTGAAAAACGTATATTTTATCACGGGCACAGCCTATGCCGGAAAGTCAACGACGGTAAAAATGCTTGCCGACAAATTTGACATGATTTTTTGCGGAGAAAACTATCACAGCGCAATATCCGATACGGTGGCAACACCCGATTTACAGCCGGATATATGTTATCTGAACAATATTACCGATTGGAAGGCTTTTGTTACTCGCCCTGCGGAAGAATACGAGAGATGGATTTTCGGCGTAGGGAGAGAAGCCGCGGAATTTGAAGTATCGGAGCTTATCTCTTTATCAAGAAATAAGAAAGTTATTGCGGACACCAACATTCCGATTGACATACTTAAAGAAATATCCGATTACAATCATGTTGCCGTTATGCTCTGCCCGCAGAGTATGAGCATCGAGCGCTTTTTTGACCGAAGCGATCCCGAAAAGAAATTTATTTTGAACGTTATAAAAAGCTGCGATAACCCCGAAGCCGTTATGGAAAACTATCGGCGCTCGCTTGCGCTTATCAACAGCCAAAAACACTATAACGAATTTGCAGACAGCGGTTTTTTCACGATAGTCAGAGAAGATAACGGGAAAGATACAAAAGAAGAAGTATGCGATTCAATAGCAAAGCATTTCGGATTATGCAAATAGGGCTTGCGTTTATCAGGAAAAACGACCGAAAACGCTCCTCGCTTCCTATACGGAAACAAGGAGCGTTTTTTGCTCTTATGCCTTGATTTTCATTATAAGCCTAATAAAACTTTACATATTTTCTATTGCCGTTTTCATTGATTTGACGTACTCCCCTACGAACGGCGCGGCGTTATTTGCGTATTGCTCTACGATTTTCACTATCGCCGAGCCTACTATAACGCCGTCGGCGTGCCGAGCCATATTCTTTGCCTGCTCGGGGGTTGAAATGCCGAAGCCTATAGCGCAGGGAATATCGGGATTTGCCTGCCTTACGAGCTTTGTCATAGCCGAAATATCCGTTGTTATTTCGCTTCGCACTCCGGTAACGCCGAGGGACGAAACGCAGTAAACGAAGCCCTCCGCTTCCTTTGCAATCATTGATATTCTGTCGTTTGAGGTGGGAGCGATAAGGCTAATAAAATCAAGCCCGTACTTTCTGCAAGCGGGGGCAAATTCCTCCTTTTCCTCAAAGGGAACGTCGGGAAGGATAATACCGTCCATTCCCACCTCGCGGGCTTTTTTGCAAAAGCGCTCCGTGCCGTAGGAATAAACCACGTTGGCATATGTCATAAATACCATGGGGACGCTTACGCTTTTTCTTATTTTTTTAACCGTTTCAAAGATTTTATCCGTCGTTACGCCGCCGCTTAACGCCCTTATGTTAGCGCCCTGAATTACCGGCCCTTCCGCCGTGGGATCGGAAAAAGGTATTCCCAATTCTATTAAATCCGCGCCGTTTTCCGCCGCCGCTTTTACTACCTGTTCGGTGGTTTCGAGCGTGGGATCGCCGCAGGTTATAAAAGCGACAAACGCCTTGCCGTTTTTGAATGCGTTTTTAATATTACTCATAAATTTCCTCACCTCTGTATCTCGCAATAGCGGCAACGTCCTTATCGCCGCGTCCGGAAATGTTGATTACTATTATTTTGTCCTTATCCATATCGGCGGCAAGCTTCATAGCATATGCTACGGCGTGGGAGGACTCTATAGCGGGAATAATCCCCTCCGTTTTGCTTAAATACTCAAACGCTTCGACCGCTTCATCGTCCGTCACGGCAACGTATTGAGCCCTGCCCGTATCGTGAAGCCAAGCGTGCTCTGGGCCTATTCCGGGATAGTCAAGCCCTGCGGAAATAGAATACACGGGGGCTATCTGCCCGAATTCGTCCTGACAAAAATACGATTTCATTCCGTGGAAAATTCCGAGCCTGCCCGTATTTATCGTTGCCGCGGTTTCAAAGGTATCTATACCCCTGCCCGCCGCTTCGCAGCCTATAAGGCGAACCGATTTATCGTTTATAAAATGATAAAACGCTCCCATTGCGTTGCTGCCGCCGCCTACGCAGGCGATTACGGCGTCGGGAAGTCTGCCTTCCTTTTCCATAATCTGAGCTTTAATCTCCTTTGAAATTACGGACTGAAAATCACGCACTATGGTCGGGAAAGGATGCGGTCCCATAACCGAGCCCAGACAATAATGCGTATCGTCAATGCGGTTAGTCCACTCCCTCATAGCTTCGGAAACGGCGTCCTTAAGAGTTGCCGTGCCTGTGGTTACGGGTATGACCTGCGAGCCCAAGAGCCTCATTCTGTAGACGTTAAGCGCTTGACGCTCGGTATCCTCCTTGCCCATAAACACAACGCATTCCATTCCCAGCAGAGCCGCCGCCGTAGCTGTTGCAACGCCGTGCTGACCCGCGCCCGTTTCGGCAATAAGCCTTGTCTTGCCCATTTTTTTGGCAAGCAGAGCCTGACCGAGAACGTTGTTTATTTTGTGCGAACCGGTGTGGTTTAAATCCTCTCGCTTTAAATAAATTTTTGCGCCGCCGAGCTCCTCGGTCATTTTTTTTGCAAAGTAAAGGAGACTCGGTCTGCCGGCGTATTCGTTTAAAAGCTCCGTAAGCTCCCTGTTAAATTCGGGATCGTCCTTGTAATGATTGTAGGCGTTTTCAAGCTCCGTTACGGCATTCATAAGCGTTTCGGGTATATACTGCCCGCCGTGAACGCCGAACCTGCCTCTGCTTTTGTTTGTTTTTTCTTCCATAAGAAACTCCTTCTTTTTATAACGAACAATTTTTAACCGCATTGATAAAGCTTTTCATTTTTTCAAAATCCTTAACGCCGTCGCTTTCTACACCGGAGCTTATATCCACCGCAAAGGGTTTGTATTTTTTTACCGCTTCTTCGATATTGTCTGCGGTAAGCCCTCCCGCAAGGAAAAACGGTCTGTCCGCATTTTTAATCAAGCTCCAGTCAAACGCCTTGCCCGTTCCGCCTATGCCGTTGTCAAGCAGGATAAAATCGGCGGAGGATTTCAAAGCCCTGTTTACGCTTTCCTCGCCGTCTATTCTGAAAGCCTTTATCACGGGCTTTTCGGGAAAGGCTTGCTTTAAAGCCTTGATATATTCTTCGCTCTCAACGCCGTGAAGCTGTATTAAATCCATAACGCCGCTTCGGGCGATTTTTTTAACGGTATCGGGGCTTTCGTTTACAAAAACGCCCACCGATTTAATATCGGGCTTTAAAATGTTTTTAAGCTCCAATGCGGCTTCGGGCGTTATGTAGCGCTTTCTGTCGGGAGCAAAAACAAAGCCTATGTAATCGGGTTTAAGCTCGTTTGCGTAAAGCGCGTCCCGAGTGCGCCGCAAGCCGCAAATTTTGATTTTCGTCATACTTTTCCCCTTAATGAGTCGAGCATTTTTTTCTTATCCGGACTTCGCATAAGCGTTTCGCCTATTAAAACGGCGTCCGCCCCGAAAGAGCGCAGAGCTTCAACGTCCCGAGACGTTTTTATGCCGCTTTCCGCAACAAAAATTACGTTTTCGGGAACAAGCTCCCTGAGCCTTCCGCTGTTGCTTATATCCACCGAAAAATCCTTTAAATTTCGGTTGTTTACGCCTATTATGCCCGCATTTGCCGAAAGAGCCGAACGAATTTCGTTTTCGTCGTGAGCCTCGACAAGGGCGGATAATCCAAGCTCGCCGCAAAGGGCGATACAGCTTGAAAGAGTACGGGTATCAAGCAGCGAGCAGATGAGCAGTACCGCCGAAGCGCCGAGGATTTTTGCCTCGTAAATCATATATTCGTCGACGGTAAAATCCTTTCTCAGGCACGGGATAGCGACAGCGTTTGAAATTTCTTTTAAATATTCGTTCTTGCCCAAAAACCATTTGGGCTCCGTCAAAACCGAAATGCAGTCCGCGCCCGCCGCCTCGTATTCCTTAGCCGTTTCAAGATAGGGAAAATCGGGGGATATAAGCCCCTTTGACGGCGACGCCTTTTTACATTCGCATATAAACGACATACCGTCCTTTTTAAGGGCTTTTTCAAACGGAAAGCCGGTATCGGTATTTAAAGAAAGGGCTTGCTCTTTTATTTCCTCAAGCGGCGTCTGCGCCTTGGCTTTTTCCACTCGGACGCGGGCATATTCCGCTATGGTTTCAAGTATATTCTCCATAATATATTACCGATTTGAAGCTTCAATAAACGCCTCGAGCGTTTCAAGCGCTTTTCCGCTGTCGATAAGCTGCGCCGCAAGCTCTGCGCCCTCCGACAAGGACGCTGTTTTGCCGGCAATGTAAAGCGCCGCGCCGGAATTTAAAAGCACCGCGTTTCTCTTGCTTCCCTTTTCGCCCGAAAGCACCGCCCTCGCTATGGCGGCGTTCTCCTCGGGAGTTCCGCCCGAAAGCTCCTTCTTATCGCATTTATCGAAGCCGAAATCCTCGGGATTTATAACATAGTTCTTGTATTCGCCGTCGCAAAATTCGCAAACCGTTGTAGGCGAGCTTAAAGATATTTCGTCAAGCTTATCCTGACCGTAAACCACCATTCCGCGCTTTACGCCGAGGCTTGTAAGCACATGGGCAAGAGGCTGTGTAAGACATTCGTCGTACACGCCGAGCAGCTGCATTTTAGGTGAAGCGGGATTTGTAAGCGGTCCTAAAATATTAAAAACGGTGCGTATGCCCAATTCCTTACGGATAGCGCCTACGTACTTCATAGACGTATGATATTTTTGGGCAAAGAAGAAACACATACCGACGTTGTCAAGCAGTTCTTTGCATTTTTCGGGACTTTGGTCTATATTTACCCCGAGCGCTTCAAGGCAATCGGCAGTTCCGCATTTTGAGGAAGCCGCGCGGTTGCCGTGCTTTGCGACTTTTACACCTGCTGACGCCGCAACTATTGCCGAAACTGTGGAGATGTTGAAGCTTCCCGCATTGTCGCCGCCCGTGCCGACTATTTCAAGCAAGGGCTTATTGTAGCTTACTTTAAGGGCATGGTCGCGCATTGCCGCAGCGCAGCCCGATATTTCGTTAATCGTTTCCGCTTTTGTACTCTTTGTTGAAAGCGCTGCGAGAAAAGCGGCGTTTTGAACCTGCGTGGTTTCGCCGCTCATAATTTCGTTTATAACGGCATACGCCTCGTCGTAGCTTAAATCCTGCTTATCGACTATCTTTACTATCGCTTCTTTAATCATAACTTTTACTCCTTTTTATATTTTAATTTTTAAAAAATTTGCAAGTATTTTGCCGCCGTCGGGCGTCATTATGGATTCGGGGTGGAACTGCACGCCGTAAACCTCATATTCACTGTGGCGAACAGCCATTATCTCGCCGTCGTCCGCCTTTGCGGCAGGTATCAGGCATTTGGGCAAGGTATTTTCCTTTACAGCAAGAGAATGATACCTTGCAACGGGTATAACGCCTTTTAACCCCTCGAATATCGGGCAGGAAAGGTCTATTTCGGTATCGGACTGCTTGCCGTGCATAAGAGTTTTCGCGTATGATACCGTTGCGCCGTAAGCCGTACATATGGCCTGATGCCCGAGGCACACGCCCAAAATCGGAATTTTGCCCGAACACTTTTGTACGGTTTCGATACATATGCCCGCGTCCTCAGGTCTGCCCGGTCCCGGTGAAATAATAATCGAATCGGGCTTCATTTGCAAAATATCGTCGGGCGTAAGGACGTCGTTTCGCACGACTTTAATATCGGGATTTATCGAGCCGACAAGCTGATATAAATTATACGAAAAGCTGTCGTAATTATCTATAAGTAAAATCATAAATCCTCCCCCTGCGCAAGCTCTAAGGCTTTTAAAACCGCAGCCGCCTTATTCCTGCACTCGTTAAATTCGTTTTCGGGTACGGAGTCGGCAACTATGCCCGCGCCGCTCCTTACAAAAACCTTGCCGTTCTTTTTATAGGCTATTCTTATGGCTATGCAGGTATCCATAGCTCCGGTAAAATCAAGATAGCCTATCGCGCCGCCGTAAACGCCTCTTTTGCAATTTTCAAGATCGTTTATAAGCTGGCAGGCTCTGATTTTCGGCGCGCCGGAAAGAGTACCCGCCGGCAGAATGGAATCGACTGCGTCAAGGGCGGTTTTATCGTCGGCAATTTCTCCCCTGACGGTTGAACCTATGTGCATAACGTGGGAATATCTCTCAACAGAATGGTATTTTTCAACGCTCACGCTGCCGAATTTGCTTATTTTGCCGATATCGTTCCTTCCGAGGTCAACGAGCATATTGTGCTCCGCCAATTCCTTGGGGTCGTTTAAAAGCTCCTGTTCAAGCGCCCTGTCCTCCTCCTCGGTTTTGCCCCTCGGCCTTGTTCCGGCGAGAGGGAAGGTATGCAGCACGCCGTCTTTTAGTTTAACAAGGGTTTCGGGAGAAGCGCCCGCAACCTCCATATCGGAACTTGAAAAATAAAACATATAGGGCGAGGGGTTGAGCGTTCTCAACACACGGTAGGTATTGAACAGCGTTCCCTCGTAATCGGCTTCAAAACGGTTTGACAGCACTATTTGGAATATATCTCCCTCTTTGATGTGGTTTTTTGCTTTTTTAACCATTTCGCAATATTCCCGCTTGTCGAAAAGAGGCTTGATTTGAGAAAGCATACGTCCCGGCTCGTCTTTTTTCGGTTCGCCCGTTTTTATAAGCTTTTCCATCTGTTCAAGCTCCAGCACCGCCCGATTATACTGCGTTTCGCAATCCTCAAGCGAGATGTTGACTATAAGTATAATTTTCTGTCTGAAATTGTCAAACACTATTACCTTGTCAAAAAGCATTAAATCGACGTCCTTAAAGCCCTCGGTATCCTTTGCGTCAAGCCTTAAAGTCTTTTCGGAATATTTAAGATAATCGTAGGAAAAATACCCTACAAGCCCGCCCGTAAACGGGGGAAAATCCTCAAAGCGTATGCTCCTGTGTTCGTCCAAAATCTGCTTGATATACTGCCTCGGGTCGTCGGTTTCAAAGGTCAGATTGCCTATTTTCATAGCGCCGTCACGGCAGGTGATTTCAAGCTTCGGGTCATAGCCCAAAAACGTGTATCTGCCCCATTTTTCGCTGTCCGTTATGGATTCGAGCATATAGCAATGGCTTGAAACGTTTTTTAAAATACGCATAACCTCTATCGGAGTTTTTACGTCCGATAAAAGCTCCGCAGAAACCGGCGCGGTTTTGTATTTACCGCCCGACGCCGCTTTTTTTATTTCCTCAATACTCGGCTTAATCAGCATTAATATCTCTCCCGTTTTTACAATATAAAAAATCCCCGACAGAATTTTAAAAATTCTGCCAAGGACGAAAATTTATTCCGCGGTGCCACCTTGATTTACGGCAAAAGCCGTACACTTTTAAGCAGGGTACAGACATACCCCCGATAACTAACGCATACCAACTCGTCGCAGAATACTCGAAAAGCCAAAAGGCAATTTCTTTGACTGCGCCCTCGGCGGTCCATTTGACGTTCTGTTTTCCGCCCGTATCCCAGCTGCACGGACTCTCTGCGGGAGCATAAACGCCTTTATCTCCGCTTCAACGGTTTAAATCAATATCTTAGTAAATTATAACGCCGTAAAATAATATTGTCAAGCGCAAATTAAAAATTAATATTTTTAACGGCCTTAAAGGTCAATTTTTGCAAATACGCCCAAAACAAAAGCCGCAATTCCCAAAATGACAAGCAAAATACCTATTGCAAAAATTGAATATGTATAAGCTTTAATTTGCTTTTCGTTGTCCTCTACAATTTCGTTACTGTGCTTTTTAAGATATTTTTTCAAGCTGAAAAACGCCGCAAAAAGCCCTGCGACAAGGGCGAGGTCTATAAGAAAAAGTATCAGTTTAATTATCTTTGCGCTCATATTTTTCCCTTTCGATAAGGCAGACGGCGTGCGCGGCTATCCCCTGCTTTGCTCCGGTAAAACCCAAGCCCTCCTCGGTAGTAGCCTTAACGCTTACGCAGTCTTTTGAAACGTTAACGGCGTTTGCGATATTTTCCCTCATGCTATCTATATACGGCGCAAGCTTGGGAGCCTCCGCCAAAACGGTTGAATCTATATTCACAACCGAAAAACCGTTTTCCTTCAGCAATTCGGCAACCGCCTCCAGAAGTTTAAGACTGTCCGCACCCGCATATTTTTCGTCCGTATCGGGAAAATGCTTTCCTATATCGCCGAGCGCCGCCGCGCCCAAAAGAGCGTCCGAAACGGCGTGCAGAAGTACGTCGGCGTCGGAATGTCCCAAAAGCCCTATGCCGTTGTTTTCTATTTCCGCCCCGCCGAGTACAAGCCTTCTTCCCTCGCAAAGCCTGTGAACGTCGTAACCGTGTCCTATTCTAAGCATTACTCTCTCTCCTATAAACTATAGCCTCCGCAACGTCGATATCCTCGGGCGTGGTGATTTTAATATTTTCGTAGCTTCCCTCAACCATAACAACCTCTGCGCCGTATTCCTCCATAAGCTTGCAGTCGTCTGTAAACAGAGAACAATCGGGAACGCCGTCCAAAGCGGAAAGGTACATTTTTCTGTCAAACACCTGCGGCGTATGAACCGCCCAAAGGAAATTCCTGTCGGGCGTGGAGGTGATTATGTTTTGAGAGTTTACGATTTTCACCGTATCCTTAACCTTTACCCCGGTTGCCGCCGCTCCCGTCTTAAAAGCGGTTTTAACCGTTTCCTCTATTATTTTTTCGGTTACAAGAGGTCTTGCGCCGTCGTGAATCGCCAAAAATTCAGACGCGGGCGAGCTTCTTTTTACGGCGTTTAAAACGCTTTCCTGCCTTGTTGAGCCGCCCTTTACTATATCGCTTACCTTTAGAATTTGATAATCCCTGAGCATTGAGTACATTCGCGGAATATCCTCTTCCCTTGCGGCAATTATTATTTCGTTTATCAGCCCGCAGTTTGAAAAAGCCCAAAGAGTCCTTACAAGCACAGGGACGCCGTCAATAAGCAAAAACTGCTTGTTGACGCCGTCCATTCTTGTCGAATTTCCCGCCGCCACTATAACTGCCGTAACGAACGGAGCCGAAGCGGCGGGATTTATTTTGTTATTTTTTTTAATCAAGCTCATTGTATCACCCTAAACCTGCGATACTGTGTATTTTACACCAATTTTTCTATTGTTGCAAGCTTAATGCAAAGGCAGAGTACCTCCGCCGCCTTTTTCATTTCCTCAACGCTCGGGAAGGTCGGGGCAATTCTGATATTCTTATCCTCCGGGTCTTTTCCGTAAGGATAGGTTGCGCCGACGCTCGTAAGCGTTACGCCCAGGGATTTACACAGCTCACCTACCCTCTTTGCGCTGCAGTTTAAAGTGTCGAGGCTTATAAAATAGCCGCCGTTGGGCTTGGTCCAGGCAGCCAATTCCCCGCCTGCAAGCTCCCTTTCAAAAGCTTCGATTACTATGTTGAACTTAGGCTCGATAATGACGGCATGCTTTCTCATATGGTCCTTAATGCCTTCCAAATCCTTAAAGAATTTGACGTGTCTTAACTGATTTAGCTTGTCATAGCAGATAGTCTGCATATTGAGCCTGTCAAGTATCATTTTAATGTTTTTGTCGCTTGCGGCTATACAGGAAACTCCGCCGCCGGGGAAGCTTATCTTTGCGGTGGAAGTAAACTCCACGAAATAATCCTCGGTACCGTATTGCTTGCAGGCTTCAAAGATATTTAAAAGCCTGTCGGGCGTTTTATTTAAGTCGTGAACCGCATAGGCGTTATCCCAAATCACCCTGAAATCCTTTGCGGCGGGCCTTAACGCCGCCAAAGCCCGAACCGTATCGTCGCAATAGGTAATGCCCGAAGGGTTTGAATATTTCGGAACGCAGAACATACCCTTGACGCTCGGGTCTTTTATAAGCTCTTTGATTTTTTCAACGTCCGGACCGTCGGGAAGAAGCGGTACGCTTATCATCTTTATGCCGTAGTACTCGCAAATGGAAAAATGCCTGTCGTAGCCCGGCACATTGCATATAAATTTAATTTCGCCCTGCCGGCTCCAAGGCTTGTCGCCGGAACCCGTGAGCATACATTGGGTTATGTAATCAAACATAAGCGCAAGGCTTGACGTACCGCCGAGTATTATATTTTTACACGGCACCTCAAGCATTTGCGAAAAAAGCTTTTTACATTCGGGGAGGCCGTCAAGCACGCCGTAATTTCGGCAGTCAAGTCCGCTTTCCGCCTTGCAGTCGCAAACGCCTATTACCTGCTTTAACAAATCCATGGATAAATCCAACTGCTCGGGCGCAGGCTTTCCCCTCGACATATCGAGCTTGAGCCCCATACCCTTGATTTCGGTGTATTCCTTTTTAAGCCTTTCGTATTCGGCGATAAGCTGATTTCTGTTCATCTGTTTATATTGCATTTTGTCACACCCCAAAATTTATTTTTCAATTAAAACATTAATAATTTTAATACATTTTACGATAATTTGCAATATTTGTTTGCTTTTCCTGCAAAAATTCTAAAAACGGGACAAGTAAAGCGTAAAGCCCGCCGTCATTTAGTGCATATTTGATATACAGGCGGCGCAGTTACTTTTTTCTGCTTACGGGAGCGGGCAGAATAACGGGCTTTTTTTCGCCTGCGTTTACCATTTCCCTGACAAGCAGCGTTTTAAGCTCCCGACGTATATCCGCATAGGCTTTATCCTTGATAAGATTATGCTTTTCCGCCGCGTCTTTTTCAAGGTCGTAAAGGTAATCCTCAAAATATACGGGAGAACCGCTTATCACAAAGCCCAGAGCAGTTGAAGCCCTCACGCTGTATTTGTACCTTTCGGTTCGCACGGCCCTGCCGCATTGGCTTTCGGAAATCTGAATAAAAACGCAATCCCTTTTTTCACCGTTTTCCGTTTGCTTTAAAAGGGATTTCCCCATAAAGCTTTCGGGAATTTCCACGCCGGCAATATCGAGCAGCGTCGGCGGCAGGTCAATAAGGCTTACAAGGCGCGAATCCCTTTTGCCGCCCTTAAATTTTGAACCGGAAATTATAAGCGGGACGTGAACCGTGTTGTCGTGACAGCTTCGTTTGTACTCGGCGTTTCTCGTTTTAAAGTGAGAGCCGTGGTCGCTTGTATAGATTATAACGGTGTTTTCGTAAAGTCCCTTTTCCTTTAGCTTTTCAACCAGCCTTCCGACATTTTTATCTACGCTGTTTACGGCGGCGATGTAATCGGGGTACATCTTTTCGTAATCGCCTTTTAAAAAGGTTAAATCCTCAGGCAAAGGATAATTTTTAAATTCGCCTACGGTTTCCCTCGGCCCCTCGTAACGGCGGCTGTCATTCTGATGATGCGGCTCAAGCTGTGAAACAAAGAGGAAAAACGGCTTGTCGGAGGTCTTTTTATCCAGATATTCGAGCGCAAAATCATTAATGCAGTCCGCCCTGTAGCCTTTAAAATCCACCCTGTTGTTATTTTCGTCAAAGACATAGCCGTCGTAGCCGTGGGAGGTGAATTCAAGCACGTCGGACGCTCTCCAAAAATCCTTATAGCCTCCCCTTTTATTCTCGGGTACCGCGGTTTTTTCGCAATGGAATCCGCCGCTTCCCGCCCTGTCGGAGGCGAGATGCCATTTGCCGACGTAAGCGGTTTCGTAACCGGCTTCGTTAAAATACTCCGCAAGCGGTTTAATATTTTCGGGCAGAGCGATACCGTTTACAAAGCATTTGTTCTGCGTTGCATATACTCCCGTTTGCAGGCAAGCCCTCGCCGGGCCGCAGACGGGCTGGCAGGTGTAGCAATTATCGAAGCTTACGCCCTCGTCCGCCAATTTTATCAAGTTCGGGGTTACGGTATCGTTTACGGTATCGAAACGCTGTTGGTCGGAAAAATAAAAAACAATGTTCGGCCTCATACTGCCTCCGTTAAAAAGAAAAAAGCAAATTTCATTCGACGAAATAATTTTAACACATAAAGCTTGGCAATACAAATTAATTTTGAAATTTAATTTTCGGTTGTAAACGGCGTTCATTTCTGCTAATATATAGTGGTAAAAGCAAGGAGAGATTTTTATGATACTGAAATTAAAACCGGCGCTCAAGGATTACTTATGGGGCGGAACGAAGCTCAAAACGGATTTCGGCTTTGAAAGCGATATGGAAAAGCTTGCCGAGGGCTGGATGCTTTCCTGCCACAAGGACGGCGAAAACATTGTTGAAAACGGCAAATTTAAGGGCAAGACCTTATCCGAGGTGATTTCCGCCTGCGGGAAGGATATTTTGGGAAGGAACGGCAAAAAATTCGACTTTTTCCCCATACTGATAAAGCTTATCGACGCAAAAAACGACTTGTCCGTTCAGGTGCATCCCGATAACGCCTACGCCCTGTCCGCAGAGGGGGAATACGGCAAAACGGAGTGCTGGTACATACTCGACTGCGAGGAGGGCGCGGAGCTGATTTACGGCTTTAACCGCAAAATTTCCTCCGAGGAATTCAGGCAAAGAATCAAAGACAACACCTTTCTTGAGGTTGTAAACAAGGTAAAAGTGAAAAAGGGCGATTTATTCTTTATAGAAGCGGGTACTTTGCACGCAATAGGCGCGGGTATTCTGCTTGCGGAAATTCAGCAAAACTCAAACACCACCTACCGTGTTTACGACTACAACAGGCGGGATAAGGACGGAAAGCTGCGTCCGCTTCACATTGAAAAGGCTATAGACGTAACTGCTTGCGAACCTCCGAAATACGGCACAAAGCCCATAGGCGAAAAGAAATTTTTTGACGGCGGCAGCGAACAGCTTTTGACAGAGTGCGAGCTTTTCAGGGTAAAAAATCTTGAAATAAGCGAAAAAGCCGAGATTACCGCAGACGAAAGCTCCTTTGTTTCTCTGCTTGTAACCGACGGCGAGGGCAAAATTTCCTGCTCGGGAGAGGAATTTGCCGCAAAAAAGGGCGACAGCTTTTTCGTTTCGGCAGGCTCGGGCAGCGTAAAAGCTGAGGGCAGGCTTACCGTTATCGAAACAAAAGTGTAAAAACGCTTGACACCCGACAAAAACGGGCATATAATAATTACAAATAAAAGTTGTCTTCAGGGCGGGGTGCGAGTCCCCACCGGCAGTAAAGTCTGCGAGCCTTTTACGGGTTGATTCGGTGAAATTCCGAAACCGACGGTATAGTCCGGATGAGAGAAGATGTATAATTTATACATTGCTTACGCCTTGAATTTTTTTCAAGGCGTTTTTTCTGTTTGACAACTTAAAAAACAGAAAGAGGTAACACTATGAAAAAAATGAAAAGAAAAAACATCGTCAAGCTCACTTGCGCCGCTCTTTTGAGCGCTATAGCCGCCGTTTTGCAGTTTGTTGAAATTTCAATCCCGATAATCCCAAGCTTTGTTAAGCTTGATTTCAGCGACCTGCCCGCCATACTCGGCTCGTTCGCTTTGGGACCGGGCTACGGGGTTACAATAGAGCTTATAAAGAATTTGCTTCACCTCCCCTTTACCCAAAGCGCAGGCGTGGGCGAAATATGCAACTTCATTTTGGGAGCGGTTTTTGTGCTTACGGCGGGCTTAATTTATAAGTACAAAAAGACAAGAACCGGCGCGATACTGGCTTCGCTTGCCGGAGCACTTTTGATGTCGCTTGTTTCCCTGCCGGTAAACTATTACTTTGTATATCCCGCCTACGTTAAAATTCTGAATATGCCGCTTGATGTGATATTGGGTATGTATAACGAAATACTGCCGGGCACAAATTCGCTTATCAAGGCGCTTAGTATTTTTAATCTCCCGTTTACGTTTTTTAAGGGAGTAGTAAACGCCGCGCTGTGCTTTTTGATTTACAAGCCGCTTTCGTCATTTTTGAAAGGTCAGATTAACAAAGTGTAAATAATTCTCCCCGCTGTTGACAAAAGGGATATAAAGTAGTAAAATTTCTATGACAAATAAATAAAATTATCCTTATAAAGAGTGGTTGAGGGACGGGCCCTGTGAAGCCACGGCAACCTGCCTTGCGCAAGGTGCTAAATCCTGCGGTTTTACCGAAAGATAAGGTGTCGATAAGCACCTTTGCGGGTGCTTATTTTTATTTTTGTTAATAATTTTTTAGGAGTATATAAAATGTCAAAGCATTTCTTTACGTCGGAATCCGTTACTGAGGGGCATCCCGATAAAATATGCGACAATATTTCCGACGCCGTACTTGACGAAATTTTGAAGCAGGATCCCAACGGCAGAGTGGCATGCGAATGTATGTGCATTACGAACCAGTTAATCGTTATGGGCGAAATCACAACGAGCGCCAAGATAGATATTGAAAAAATCGCGAGACAGGTTGTATGCGAAATAGGCTACGACAGCGACGAAAAGGGCTTCAACGCAAACAGCTGCAACGTGCTAACGTTTATTGACAAGCAATCGAGCGACATCGCCCTGGGCGTTGATAAATCCTACGAATTAAAGGCGGGGCAGAACGAGGATTACAATCTGCACGGCGCGGGGGATCAGGGTATGATGTTCGGCTATGCCTGCGACGAAACGCCGGAGCTTATGCCGCTTCCTATTTCGCTTTCGCACAAGCTTGCAAAGCGTCTTACCAAGGTTAGAAAGGACGGCGTTCTGCCTTATCTGCGCGCGGACGGCAAAACACAGGTTACGGTTGAATACAACAACGAAAACGAACCCGTAAGAATAAGCACCGTTGTTATCTCCTCGCAGCACAGCGCGGAGGTTGAGCTTGCGCAAATCCGAAAGGACATTATGGAGCAGGTTATAAAGCCGGTTGTTCCCCATGAGCTTTTTGACGACGACACGATTATTTATGTAAATCCCACGGGCAGGTTTGTCACGGGCGGTCCTGCGGGGGATTCCGGACTTACGGGCAGGAAAATAATTGTTGACACCTACGGCGGCATAGGCCGTCACGGCGGCGGTTGCTTTTCGGGCAAGGACCCGACCAAGGTTGACCGCTCGGCGGCATACGCCGCAAGATATGTTGCAAAGAATATCGTTGCGGCAAAGCTTGCGAAGAAGTGCGAAATTCAGTTGGCGTACGCAATAGGCGTTGCGAACCCAGTTTCCATAATGGTTGACACGTTCGGAACAGGCGTGCTTGACGACTATGTGCTTGAGGAAATTGTAAGGGAAACCTTTGATTTAAGACCCGCCGCAATTATAGATTATCTCGATTTAAAGAAGCCTATCTACCGTCCGCTTGCCGCATACGGCCATATGGGCAGGGAGGAGCTCGGCGTAAAGTGGGAAAACACCGACAAGGCGGCGGAGCTTCGCAAAAAAGCAGGACTTGACTGATTCCAAACACTCGGTATTATTTACATAAAGTGAAATAAAAAATTTATTAGGAACAACGCCTTAATTAAGTAAGAGGCGTTGTTTTCATTTAAAAGGAAATTAAGATGTTGAAAAACGCAAAAATATATGATAAACTTATATTGCCAAACTAACTTAATATGTTTTAAAAGGGGTGTTTTTTCATTTTATGAAATAAAGCTGTTATTTTCAGGCATACTTATATTGTTGAATTTGACAAAAACGCAAATTCTTGCAATGTAAGTGTGTATTTACACCCTTTCATATAAGTTAGTTTGGCGACTATCGGAGTTTGCGTTTTTTGTGCGTCTGCTTCGGTAGGCGCACTTTTTTATTTTAGGAGGAAAAATAATGAACAAAGGTTTTAAAAAGGTTCTGTCATTGTTAATGACATTGGCAATGATACTAACAGCTTTGCCCCTTGCAGGGGTTACCGCGTTTGCGGAGGACGAAACTCACACAAGCGGAGATTTTGAGTATACTATACTCGAAGACGGCACGGCGGAGATTACGGGTTATACAGGTAATGCGGAAACGCTTGAAATTCCGTCAGAGCTTGATGAACACGCAGTTACAAGTATAAATAGTGCATTTGATTTTTGTGAAAGCTTAACAAGTGTAACTATACCTGACAGCGTTACAAACATAGGTCTTGGCGCATTTGAGGGCTGTACCAACCTAACAAGTATTATAATACCTGACGGCGTTACAAACATAGGTGTTTGTGCCTTTAGGTATTGTCACAGTTTAACAAGTGTTAATATACCCGACAGTGTCACAAACATAGATCATGCTGCATTTGGATTTTGCATAAGTTTAACAAGCGTAATAATTCCCAAAAGCGTTACAAGTATAGGTTGGTTGGCGTTTCATGGTTGTGACAACTTAACCGACATATATATTTTAAACAAAGATTGTGATTTTTATTTTTACTCCAATCCAATACCGGCAAATGCTACAATACACAGTTACGCCGGCTCTACTGCCGAAGAATATGCAAATAAACTTGGCAACAAGTTTGCGGTAATTGAAGATGAGCCTGTAAATCAGGGTGATTCGACAAATCCCGATAATCAGGTTAACACTGATAACCCTGTAAGTTCCTATAACCCTACAAACCCCGACAATCCGGCAACGCCTGATGTACCAAAAACAAATGGCGACGTTAACTTAGACGGCAAGTTATCAACCGTAGATGCAAAATGGATTTTGCAGAACATAGCAAAGTCAAGAGATTTCAGCGACGAGCAATTCAGAGCCGCCGACCTCAACGGCGACGGTAAATTATCTGTAGTAGACGTTAAATGGGTACTTCAGATAGTTGCCGGTATGCGTGACGGCAACACTTTGGAATCGGTTAATTAAATATTGCAAAATGTTACGCCAAACAACAATCAAATGATAAGATTAAGCGGTCATACCTCGGAAAACCTCGGTACGGCCGCTTTTACTTATGCAAAATATTTTGTTTTAAGCCTGATTTTTCAGCTTCTCAGCTTTACGCCGATTTTCTCAAGCGCTTTTATCGCTTTGCCGACAGCCGTATCCGCGTCGTCGTCGGTAAGCGTTCTTTCCGCGGAACGCAGACTCAGACTGAACGCTACGCTCTTCATTCCCTTTTCCACCTGCGCGCCCTCGTAAACGTCAAACAGCGCTATATTTTCCAGCGTTTTTCCTATTGACGAGGCTATCATCTTCTCAAGCGATACTACGGGAATCGATTTTTCGCATACAAACGCAAGATCCCTTGTAACTGCGGGGAATTTCGGCAACGCCTTATATACCTTTTCCGTTTCCCTGTTCTTAAAAAGAACGTCCATGGAAATCTCCGCAATATAGCAGCGCGTTCCTATTGAATAGTTGCCGGCAACGGTCGGGTGAACCTCGCCCAAAAGCGCAATCTGCTCTGCGTTTACCGAAATTTTTGCGCTCCTGCCCGGGTGCATATACGGGCAATCCGTTACCCTTTCAATCTCGAACTTCTTAATTCCTGTATTTGAAAGCAAATTTTCAACTATTCCCTTTAAAGTGAAATAGTTATGCTCGCTTCCGTAAAGCCCTATCATTACCTTTTCGGGTTCGTCGGGCAATTCTTCATCGCCGTTTGAAATATAAACAGGTCCTATCTCGTAAAGTCCCGCCGAGGAATTTCTGTTGTTGTAATTTCTTGAAAGGGTCTGTAACATAGAGGGTACTGCGGTTGTTCTCATAACAGAGGTGTCTTCACCGAGAGGGTTGGAAATTTTTACGCAATTTCTAAGCCCGCTGTCCTCGGGAAGCATTATTTTATCAAATTCCTTGGGGCTTATAAAGGTATAAGTGCAAATTTCTGAAAGTCCCTGGGCTATGAGTATATCGTTTACCTTATTTTCAAGTATCTGAAAATCGCTGTATCTTCCGTCCGCAACGCCCGAAAGCGCTCTGTCGGGTATTTTGTCGTAGCCGTAAAACCTTGCTATCTCCTCGGAAATATCCGCCTGATGCTCTATATCGTTCCTGAACGACGGCGCAATAACGGTACCGTCCTCTACCTCAAAGCCGAGCTTTTCAAGTATTTTTTTCTGCTCCTGCGCGGGTAAATCAATGCCGATAAAGTTATTAACCCAGTCCGGCTCAAACGGAAGCGTAACGGGGGTTTTGCTGCTGTAGTCGCAATCGACAACGCCGCCCACAACGTCGCCCGCGTCAAGCATTTCCACAAGCTGAAGCGCCCTTGTAAGCGAACGAAGGCAGCCGGTGGCGTCAAGCTCCTTTTCATATCTTGCGGAAGCCTCGGTTCTCATTGAAAGGGCTTTCGCCGTACGTCTTACGGAAACGCCGTTAAACATAGCGGATTCAAAAACTATGGTGGTTGTATCGTCCATAATTCCCGAATACTCGCCGCCCATAACTCCGGCAACCGCGACAGGCTTGTTTTCATCGGCAATAACGAGCATTTCCGAGGTCAAATTCCTCTCAAGCCCGTCAAGAGTGGTTATGGTTTCGCCGTCCTTTGCCCTTCTTACGATTACCTTATTGCCGTCAAGGTATCTAAGGTCAAACGCATGCATGGGCTGACCGAGCTCAAGCATTACGAAGTTAGTAATATCGACTATATTGTTTATGGGTCTGACTCCGCAGGCGCGCAGTCTTTCTCTCATCCATCTCGGCGAAGGCTTGATTCTGACGTTCTCAACCACCGCTCCGGCATATCTGTAACAGAGGTCGGAATCCTTAATTTCGACCGAAAGAAAATCCTTTACGTCGCCGTGAGTGTTCTTAACGCATATCTCGGGCATTTTAAGCTCTGCGCCGAAGGTTGCCGCCGCCTCGCGCGCAAGCCCGGTTATTGAAAGGCAATCCGCGCGGTTTGAAGTGATTTCAAACTCGGTAATTACGTCGTTAAGACCTATAGCCTCATGAATATCCTTGCCGAGCGTTAAATCGCAGTCGTCGCCGAGTACAAAAATTCCGTCCTCTATGGCATAGGGGAAATCGTGAGCCGTCAAGCCGAGCTCGCCCAAAGAGCAGAGCATACCGTTTGATTCAAGCCCTCTTAATTTGCCCTTTTTAATATGCTGACCGCCCGCAACAAAGCTGTTGTCCAAAGCAACGGGAACAACGTCGCCCGCCTTTAAATTCTGAGCGCCGGTAATTATCTGCAAATCCTCATTCCCGCCGACGTTTACGCGGCAAACCCAAAGATGGTCGGAATCGGGATGTCTTTCAAGGGCTTCCACCCTGCCGACAACGACGTTTTTTATTTCCTCGCCCTCGGTTTTATAGGATTCAACCTTTGAACCGGAAAGCGTCATTTCGTCCGCAAACTGTTTATCGCTTACATTGAGCTTTACATAATCGGACAGCCATTTTTTAGATAAATTCATCTGCGCACCTCCTTAAAACTGACCCAAGAAACGCATATCGTTTTCAAAAAGCAAACGCATGTCTTCTATATTAAACCTGAACATTGTGAGCCTTTCAAGCCCTATGCCGAAAGCGTAGCCCGAATATTTTTCCGAATCCACTCCGCCGTTTTGCAAAACCTTGGGATGAACCATACCGCCGCCGAGGATTTCCACCCAACCCTCGCCCTTGCACATCGGGCAGCCCTTGCCGCCGCATTTAAAGCAGGTTACGTCCATTTCGCACGAAGGCTCGGTGAACGGGAAATGGTGCGGTCTTAATCTTATCTCCGTATTTTCGCCGTAAAGACGTTTTGCAAACTGCATAAGGTTGCCTTTAAGGTCGCCCATTGTAATGCCCTCGTCAACTACAAGCCCCTCAATCTGATGGAAGTAGGGCGAGTGCGTTGCGTCCACGGCGTCCGAACGGTAAACTCTGCCGGGAGCTATTACCCTGATAGGCGGCTTCTGCTTTTCCATAACCCTTATCTGAACGGGTGAAGTTTGGGTTCTTAAAAGCATTTTATCGGTAATATAAAATGTGTCCTGAGTATCTCTTGCGGGATGGTCGGGCGGAAGATTGAGCGCCTCGAAATTGTAATAATCCCACTCGACCTCCGGCCCGGAGGCAATCTTGAAGCCCATACCTATAAATATATCCTTAACCTCGTCAAGGACTATGGAGAGCGGGTGCTTATGACCCAGCGGCTGAGCCTTACCGGGGAGAGTAACGTCCACGGTTTCGGCAGCCAATTTAAGCTCCTGTTCCTTTTCTTTAAGCTCGGCGGCCTTGCCCTTGAGCATTTCCTCGATATTCTGCCTTACCTCGTTGGCAAGCTGACCCATTTTGGGCCTTTCCTCTGCGGTAAGCGTACCCATCTGCTTGAGTATCGCGGTAAGCTCGCCCTTTTTGCCCAAGACCTGTACTCTGAAATTTTCAAGCTCCTGAATACTTGAAAGCTTCGTCAATTCGGCCTTAGCGCGCTCGTGGATTTTGTTGAGCTGTTCTTTCATCATCTTCATCCTTTCAACAGTTTAATAAAAACTTACAAAACAAAAACCCCGTCCTAAAAGGGACGGAGTAAAATTCCGCTATACCACCCGATTAAAAAGAACCGACATTCCCTGCCCTGTAACGGAGGCGCCGTTACGGCCTACTTTGTTTCAGCCGTACCACTCCAAAGCGAAAATTCAAAACGAGGCGATATTAAATGCGCTCTCAGCCCGCGGCACATTCTCTCTTAAATACGCAAGCCCCGATTTTACTAAACTTTTTCATTGTGTTTTCGGATTAATATTGTATAAATAGTATAGCATAAAATAATTTTTTTGCAAGAAAAATTTTTAAAGCCGCTTACTTTCCGAATTTATGAAAACTTTATAATAAAATTATGCGTATTACTTGAAATAATTTGTCAAATAGTTTAAAATGATAATAATATATAGTTTAAGAGGTGCGATATGAATAAGAACTGGATGGATGGCAAAACCGTTATCATTACCGGCGCTTCGGGCGGTATGGGTAAAGGCGTGGCGGAAAAGCTTATCAAAGAACACGGCTGTACGGTTATCGGTATTGCAAGAAGCGAAGAAAAAATGAAAAAGGTAGTTGCCGAATTGGGCGATTACAAGGACAAATTCACCTACAAGCTTTTTGACGTTTCGATTGAAAAGAACTGGCTTGAATTTGCCGATTATCTAAAGGAAAACTCGATTAAGCCCGATATTCTGATTAACAACGCCGGCATTTTGCCCAAGTTTGACAGGTTTCAAAATTACACCGTCGAATACATAGAAAAGGCTATGAACATAAACTTCTATTCGGCGGTTTATTCGATACATACCCTCCTGCCCCTTCTGCTTGAGTCGCCTTCGCCGGCAATTATAAACGTTGATTCCTCGGCGGCGCTTATGACTCTTGCGGGCACGTCGGTTTACTCGGCTTCAAAGGCGGCTCTCAAATCCCTTTCCGAGGCTCTCAGGGAGGAATTGAGAGGCAAGTGCTACGTCGGCATAGTTTGCCCCGGCTTTACGAAAACCGATATTTTCAGGGATCAGAGCGCTTCGGACGCAAAGGGTCAAAAAATGCTCAATATGGTAAGCACCTCGTGCGAGCGTATGGTTAAGATGATTATGAACGACATCAAAACCAAAAAGCCCCTTGGCGTTCACGGCTTCGACGCCGCGTTTATGAACTATTTTGGAAGAATACTTCCGGTTCAGGGCGGCAGGCTTTTCTCCGCGGTTATGAAGGCGTCCAAGATGCCGTTGTTTGACCCCGTATTTAAAGATTAATCGGGAATTTTGGGATTTTATCCCTTTTAAATAATTTTTTGGAGGTTTACCATGAAAGTATTTATGATTGGCGGCACAGGTCTTCTCGGCTGCGAAGCCGCCACAACTCTTATCAAAAGAGGCCATCAGGTAAAAAGCGTTGCTCTGCCTCCCCTTCCGGAGGGCGCTCCCATTCCCAAGGAAATGGAAATCATCTTCGGCGACATCAACAAGAAAACCGACGATGAAATTGAAGCTATGCTTGAGGGCAGCGACGTTTTCATCTTTGCCGCCGGCGTTGACGAGAGAGTTGAATTCCCTGCGCCCGTTATGGACTATTACTACAAGTTCAACATCGCTCCGCTTGAAAGAATTTTCCCGCTTTGCAAAAAGGCGGGCGTGAAGAGAGCTGTTGTTCTCGGTTCTTACTTTGCTTATCTTAACAAAATAAAGCCCGAAATGAAGCTTACCGAAAGAAATCCCTATATGAAATCCCGTATGGACCAGGAAAAGGTTTGCGAGGACGCCTGCGACGAAAATTTCTCCGCCTGCGTGCTTGAGCTTCCCTATATTTTCGGTACTCAGCCCGGCAGAAAGCCCGTTTGGACGGTTCTTATCGAGCAGATTGAGTTTATGGACAAATGGCCCTGCACCATGTATCCCAAGGGAGGTACCGCAATGCTCACCTGCCGTCAGGTAGGTCAGGTTATAGCCGGCGCCGCCGAGAACAAGGCGGGCAAAACAGGCTTCGAGGCTATACCGATAGGTATGTATAATATGAAGTGGCCCGAATTCCTCGACATAGTATTTGACGCAAGAGGAATGCACGGCAGAAAGATACTTACCGTTGCGCCCTGGATGATGAGAATAGGCATGGGCAAAGTTGTTAAGGACTATAAAAAGAGGGGCATTGACTCGGGTATGGACCCCATGCAGCTTCCCGATATTATGGACTACGACCTCTTTATCGACAAAAAATACTGCCTTGAGCTCGGCGTTGAAGAGGACGATATTAAGGCCGCAATTACAGACTCGATAAAGGTTTCCCAGGCGGCGTTCGACGGAAAAGTTAAGCTCCTGGAAATGAAGGGCGAATAATAAGCCTATACGGTAAATTACATAAACGGACGGTCTTAGGGCTGTCCGTTTTTTTGCTTTAAAAATTTTTCAAAATATGTATTGACAAATTATTTGCGGTAAGCTATTATATAACTGTGCTAATTGTAATATCACAGTTGTCACAGAAAGTGCAGCTTAAAAAGGAGGTGCCGTTTTGAATATTTTAATTGATTATCACTCAAGAACGCCGATATACGAGCAGATAAAAAAAGAAATCAAGCTCGCTATAAGCCGCGGCGAGCTTAGGGCTGATGATCAACTCCCCTCTTTAAGGCAGCTGTCTGCACAGCTTTCAATAAATATCAACACTTTAAAGAGGGCTCTCTCGGAGCTTGAAAGCGAAGGGATAACTTATTCAATAGCCGGAAAGGGCATATTCGTATCAAACGATAACTCTGCCCGAGATTTCTGCAAGGACGTTTTTGAAGAAATATCCAACTGTGTTAAATCTGCAAAGGCAATGGGCGCAAAAGAAGAACAAATAATCGAGCTTATTGAAAAAATCTATAAAGGAGATGAAAAAGGTGATTGAATTTAACAACGTAACAAAAAAATTTGACGACTTTGTTGCGGTTGAAAATATTACTTTTAAGGTTGAGCCCGCCTCAATTTACGGTCTTATAGGCTACAACGGCGCAGGTAAAACCACCCTGCTCAAAACAGCCGCCGGAATTTACAAGGCGGACGAGGGCGACATACTTATGGGCGGTCAATATGTTTTTGACAACGACGACATAAGAAAGGATATGTTCTATATTCCCGACGACCTCTACTTCCCCATGAGCGCAACGCCGAAATCCATGGCCAAGTTTTACTCGGACTACTATCCGAATTTCAGCTTCAAGACCTTTGAAAATCTGCTGGAGGTATTCGGGCTTGAACGTAAAAAGAGAATAAGGGGATTTTCAAAGGGTATGCAAAGGCAGACCGAAATTATTTTGGGACTTTCGGCGCATCCGAAATACCTTTTGCTGGACGAAACCTTTGACGGACTCGACCCTCAGAAAAAGGAAATAACCAAAAAGCTCTTTATCGAATACATTGCCGAGAACGAAGCGTCGCTTATAATATCTTCGCATAACCTCTCGGAGCTTTCCAACCTCTGCGACCATGTGGGGCTTATAAACGGCAAGCGTCTTACAATGGACTGCTCCGTTTACGATATTTCACAGAATTACTCCAAGGTTAGGGTAATTTTCGACCGTGAAATAAGCGAAAGCGATTTCAGCCAAATAAAATACAAATCCATCGACATAGACGGCAAGATAGCTATGATTATCTTTGAAGGCGACAGCGAAAGCGAAAAAGCAAAGCTCAACTCCCTTCGTCCGATAGCTGTTGACGAATATCAGCTTACCATGGAGGAAGTATTCCTTAACGAAATGGAGGATAAAAAATATGACATCACTAAGATATTCGAATGATAAAGCGGACAAAAGAGATTTCGCGAGAAGTCTTTTAAAAGCCTGCCCCTATTCCGTTATAGCGCTTTTGGTTTTGCTGACCTATTTCACTGTTCCCGTTATCAAATTCGTAAACTCCGACAGCTTAAAGCAAACGCTTACCGAAGACGGTCCGATTATATCATACTTCGGCAACGCTACGATGGCTGATTCCTTTATGCTGCTTGCGGGTATGGTTTGCTGCGGAATACTTACGGCTATAGTCCTTTTCAGGTTTATGTTCTCAAGAAACAGCGTAAACGTTTATTTCAGTATGGGTATTACCCGTTCAAGGCTGTTTTTTAACAGAATGTTTGCCGCAATATTAAATATTTTTGCCGCGGTAATAATTCCGCTTACAATTACGCTTTTCGTAAACATAAGCGTTTTCGGCTACAGCAAGCATCTGATTTTAGTATTTTTCTATCTTTTCCTTACAATGTTTACAAGCGGTTTTGCAGGTCTTACCATAGGCGCGTTCGCCTCAACCGTTTCCGGTTCGATTATCGAAGCCGTTGTAACAAGCGCTTCAACCTCCCTGTTTCCGTTCCTTTTCGTAAACGCCGCTGGCGAGCTTAAATACACTATGCTTAACGGATTTTACGGCATGGAAGGCTACACCAAGATAGGCATGCTTTTCAATCTGCTTTGTCCCTTTACCTTTGTGTGCGACCTTAATGTTGAGCGTATGTCAAAAGACGAATCGTTTAATCCGATAGACAGACTTTCCGAGCTCCTCTGCGGCAAGGAAGTTCCCAAGGATATGGCGGTCGATTTCGATTTGCTTGCACCGTTGATTTTCTGGATTATAGCGTCCATAGCGCTGCTGGCAATAGGCTTTACGCTTATGAACAGGCGCAAGGCGGAAAACTCAAACTCATTCGGAAAATTCGGCGTTGCAACGGCGATTAACGGTATTGCGGTATACAGCTTGGCTTTTCTTGCCGCCGCAGAACCCATATTCGACTATTTGTACACCTCCGACACGATTTTCCTTCATAATATCGCGCTCACCACGGCAGTACTTTTCGCAGTTCTTATTATCGCTTTCCTGCTCGGCGAGCTTATAATGATAAGAAAGTTCAAAACGGCTGTTCGCAAGCTGCCCATCTTTGCATTTATGTTCGCAATTACGATTTTCTGCATAGTTTTCGTTTCGTCCGAATATTTCGGAACGTACAACAAGCTGCCCGATACAAGCGAAATAAAGCTTGTATCCATGGATATCCATGACAGCCACGACGTATTCAATTATTTCGCCGGCAGAATCCCCGTTTCGGAGCTTGAAGAAGGCGAGGGCTATTCGAGCAAGGACGCGGAGGATATTAAGCTGATTACCGATATTTTCAATACCGCAAGAAAAAGCAAATTTGAAACCCCCAAAACGAAAGACGGTAACGACATCTCCGACGAAGTTTACTTTTACAACGATTACACCTTTAATATATTGCTTAAAAACGGCAAGATAATACAAAGGGAATTCACAATTTACAACCTCGATACCGCCGACAAGATTTCAAGGCAGCTTTACGACTCTAAATATTACAAAAACTTCCTGAAGGCCGCTCTGTGCGAACAGCCCGATATAAGCTCCATAGCGGGCGAAACGGGCGGCGTTGACAATTTGAATTACGAATATTACGACTCTCAACAATACAGCGACTTATTCCATAAGGGACAGTTTATTGAAAAGGACTGGTACTATAGCGGCAACAGCTCGATGTTTACAGGCTTTGAGCACAGCAACGGGGGTACGGGCTTCGCCACAGAACCGATTGCGGATACCAAAGGCCTCTGCAAGGCGCTTTACGAGGATTTAATTAAGCTGCCGTATGACAAATTCTACAAAAACACGAGCCGTCCGCTCGCCACGCTTACATTCGACAGCAACGCCTACTGTGCGTACTACCTTGACGAGGAATATGTTTCAATGTACGGCGACCTGAGCCGAAAGCAGGATGTCGATAAATACAACGGCGATTCATCAGACAGTAATTCCGCCGTCTATGACGAGCTTAACAAAAAGTACAATACGGGCGCAGTCGGCAGCTGTATTTACATCTATCCCGAAATGACAAACACCATTAAGTTCTTAAAGGATAACGGCTGTGAGATTATTCCGTTTAACGCAAAGGTTAAAGAGGTTTACTTTGCCGATTCAAAAATCAACCTGACGAATCTTGCGGCAAACGAAATTGGAAAATCGTCCAAGAGCGGCAGTAATACCGATATTCACTATTATATGCCAAGCGGCGAATCGGACATATTTGACTTTAACGACTCCTTTAGGGGAAGCTACTTCACTTTCTGCTTCTGGACGTCCGATAACGCCTACGATATGGACAGCAGTTACAAAATAACACTCAGAGAGATGTTCAACAAGCTTATCGACGGCTCCGAGGTTAAGTTCAACAAAATTACCGACCGTAAGAAGGCGGAGCAGATAGTTTCAAAATGCGTACCGTTCTACAACGGAGTTGTGGGCGACGACGGCAGATATGTTTATATCGTCTACGACAACGGCGTAATAAGCGAGGAATATTTACCCTCGCAAAATTTAAGCGTAACCAAATAGTTGCGCTAAAGAAGTAAAGAAACGACCGTGCGTTTAATTGCGCACGGTCATTCTGTTTGTTAAATTTAATCTTCGGCTTCCCGAGACGGCTCCGCCTTGCTCGGGCAAAGTCTTTTTTTATACCCTGCGCGTATCACCGCGGCGCCGTATATAACGGTCAAAACGCCCGCCGTCAAATAGCTTATATTCCAAGGTAAATTGAAGCCGATAGCGGCGTTTAATATAAAGCTTGACACTATAAACATATAAAACATACCCGGCAAAACCGACATAATGAACGGCAGTTTTCTGCCCATCATATATACCGTAACCATAGCAAACGCAAAAACGGCTATAGTCTGATTTGCCCAAGCGAAATACCGCCAAAGTATGTTAAATCCGCCCGAATTTAATTTTGCAAACACCAAAAGCGCCGCAACCAACGCAAATATTACAAGCGAAACCAAAAGCCTGTTCTTTTTCTTGGACTGGTCTATTTTTAAAGCGTCGGAAACAATAAGCCGCAGAGAACGCAGAGCCGTATCGCCCGAGGTTATGGGAAGCACTATGATACCTATTACGGCGATAATTCCGCCTACATTGCCGAGTAAATCCTTGGCGATTATGCCTACAACGTCGGTAGTGCTTGTCTGCGCCGTTGCAAGACCGAGATTTAAAACGCCCATGGTTGCCGCCGCCCATATCATTGCGATAACACCCTCGGCAATCATCATATTGTAAAAGGTCGTGCGGCCCTCCTTTTCGCTCTTAATTGTGCGCGAAATCAGCGTCGCCTGTGTTGAATGGAAGCCGGACACTATTCCGCACGCAACCGTGACAAAGAAAATCGGTATAAAATGAAGCCCCTGAGGATGAACGCCGAAAGCGCCCGTAGTCCAAATATTGTCAAGCTTATAGCCCTTTGCGATAAGACCTATGAGAACACCGAGCGCCGAAATAATGAGCAGCATACCGAAAATCGGATAAATCTTGCCGATAATCTTATCAATCGGAAACAGCGTTGCAATCACATAATAAACAAAAATTGCACCGTAAACCACCCATACAACAGGGTTGGAAGCGGAGCTGTCCGCTTTTAAAATCTGCGTTACAAACAGGTCGCCGGGCGTATAAATGAACACGGCTCCTATCAAAAGCATCAAAATACATACAAATACGTTGTAGACGGGATAGGCGTATTTGCCCAGATACTTTTTTATAAGCGACGGCATCTGCGCCCCGTCGTTACGCACGGAAATCATACCGCACATATAGTCGTGAAAAGCGCCCGCGATAACACAGCCCACCGGTATTGTCAAAAAGGCAATCGGTCCGAAAAGGATACCCTGAATCGGACCTAAAATAGGGCCTGTCCCGGCTATGTTCAAAAGCTGAACCAGCGAATTTTTCCACTTTTTCATCGGCACATAATCCATACCGTCGTTTAAACGTATTGCCGGCGTTTCTCGCTCGTCCGGCTTAAAAACCTTTTCGCATACCCTGCCGTACAAAGCTCCTCCGACAAGCAAAATTATAATTCCGATAACAAATGTAATCATTAAATTTCACCCACCCACATTAATTTATTTTAAAAGCGTATCAAACTCCTTTAATATTGTGCAAATTTATTATATCCGTTATATCCTTGCAACTCCCGTCTCTCTTGCCGCCTCGATTACCGCCTGTGCAACGGTTTTGCCTACCCTCTCGTCAAAGGCTTTGGGCAAAATATAATCCTCGCTGAGCTCGTTGTCCGAAACGAGCGAAGCTATCGCCTTGGCGGCGGCAATTTTCATCTCCTCGTTTATATCGCTTGCACGGCAGTCAAGAGCGCCCCTGAACAGCCCGGGGAAGCAAAGCACATTGTTTATCTGATTTGGAAAATCGCTTCTTCCGGTTCCGACTACCGCCGCCCCTGCCCTTTTGGCAAGCTCCGGCATTATCTCGGGAGTGGGGTTCGCCATGGGAAGAACTATGGGCTTGTCCGCCATGGAGCTTACCATTTCCTCGGTAACAATCCCGGGAGCGGATACGCCGATAAATATGTCCGCGCCCTTCATAGCGTCGGCAAGCGTGCCTGTTTTTCTCTGCTTATTCGTAAATTCCGCAATTTCCTTTTTTGCGCTGTTGAGCCTTTCGTCGCCCTTGCATATAATGCCCTTGCTGTCGCACATTATTACGCTTTTTATGCCTTGGCTTATAAGCAGCTTTGCTATGGCGATTCCCGCCGCGCCTGCGCCCGAAAACACCACAGAGCAGTCCTCAATCCTTTTGCCGACTACCCTTAAAGCGTTGATTATCGCCGCAACAACCACAACGGCGGTACCGTGCTGGTCATCGTGGAAAATCGGAATATCCGTTTTTTCCTTTAGCTTTCTTTCAATCTCGAAGCAACGTGGAGCGGCAATATCCTCAAGATTTACTCCGCCGAACGAGCCCGCCAAAAGCGCAATGCAATTAACAATTTCGTCAACGTCCTTTGAACGGACGCAAAGCGGTATTGCGTCAACGCCGCCGAACTCCTTAAAAAGTACGCATTTGCCCTCCATAACGGGCATACCTGCCTCCGGTCCGATGTCGCCGAGCCCCAAAACAGCCGTTCCGTCTGTTACAACGGCAACCGTGTTCCAACGGCGCGTAAGCTCGTAGGATTTTGAAATATCCTTTTTTATTTCAAGACAAGGCTGCGCGACCCCCGGCGTATATGCAAGCGAAAGCGCCTCCTTATCGCCCGCCTTGGCTCGGGTCTTTATTTCGATTTTGCCCTGCCATTCGTAATGTAATTTAAGCGATTGCTTTGCGTAGTCCATTATTTTAACTCCTAAAATATGTATTTATATTAATAACTCTAATATAATAACCGTTTAATGCTTTTAGGTCAAGAAAAAGACAAATTTTTTCGACAAAAAAAGGCAGAAGCGTTTGCCCCTGCCCTTAAAAACTCAATGCTCCGCCCAATCTCTTGAACGCTCAACCGCCCTGAGCCAGCCGCTGTATATTTCGTTTCTTTTTTCAATCTCCATTTTAGGCTCAAACAGTCTGTCAACCTGACGGATTTTTGCAATCTCGTCCGTATCCTTCCAAAAGCCGACCGCAAGCCCCGCAAGATAAGCCGCGCCGATTGCGGTGGTTTCAACCATCTTGGGTCTGTCAACGGGAGTGCGGATAAGGTCGGACTGTATCTGCATCATAATATCCGAAACGGAAGCGCCGCCGTCCACCCTGAGTTCAAAAAGATTGATATTTGAATCCTGCTTCATAGCTTCAAGCAAATCGGTCATCTGATAAGCTATAGCCTCCAGCACGGCACGGCAGATGTGCGCCCGGTTTACTCCCCTTGTTATGCCGACTATAGTTCCCCTTGCGTACATATCCCAATAAGGCGCGCCCAGCCCCGTAAAGGCGGGCACAAAGTAAATTCCGTTGGCGTCGTCCACGCTTTCGGCAAGCTCGTCGCAGCGGGCGGCATTGTCAATCATATGCAAATCGTCCCGAAGCCATTTGATTACCGAGCCTGCGTTAAACGCGGAACCCTCGATAGCGTAGGTGACTTCGCCGTTGAGTCCCCAGGCGACGCCCGTAACAAGGTTATTCTTTGAAACAACCCTCTTATTACCCGTATTCATAAGAAGGAAACAGCCCGTTCCGTAGGTGTTTTTTGCCTGACCCGCTTCAAAACAGCCCTGTCCGAAAAGAGCGGCGGGCTGATCGCCTATAGCCCCGGCTATGGGAACTCCGGCAAGCTCCTCAAGCCCCATTACGCCCGAAGCAACCTCGCCGTAAACCATACTCGACGGCTTAACCTCGGGAAGCATAGACATCGGTATGCCGAGCCTTTTGCACAGATATTCGTCCCAGCAAAGTCTGTCAACGTCGAACAGCATAGTTCTTGAAGCGTTTGAATAATCGGTAACATGCACCCTGCCGCCCGTAAGGTTCCAGATAAGCCAGGTTTCAACCGTACCGAAAATCAAATCGCCGTTTTCCGCCTGTTCCCTTGCACCCTCGACGTTGTCAAGTATCCATTTTATTTTGGTAGCCGAAAAATATGCGTCAACAACAAGGCCGGTATGGTCGGTTATGTACTTTGTAAGCTCTTTATCCGCCTTAATCTCCTCGCACATGGCGGCGGTTCTTCTGCACTGCCAAACTATGGCGTTGTAAACGGGCTTGCCTGTTTTCTTATCCCAAACAAGAGTTGTTTCGCGCTGATTGGTGATGCCTATTGCGGCAATTTCCTCCACCGGGATACCGCTTGTCGCAATTACCTCGGTAGCGGACTGAAGCTGTGAAAAAAGGATTGACATAGGGCTGTGTTCAACCCACCCGGCTTGGGGATAAATCTGCGAAAACTCGTGCTGAGCCTTTGCGCAGATTTTGCCGTTGCGGTCAAAGAGTATCGCCCTTGAGCTTGTTGTGCCCTGGTCAAGCGCCATAACGTATTTTTTCATACTAACCCACCCTTTTATAAATTTTTAACTTATTTTTTGTGAGGTTCTATAATTATTTATTTAATTATACCAAATTTTTTTATCAATAACAACAATAAATATATGAAAATTTGCTTGCAAAATAATTAAAAATATATTATAATATGTTTGCCTTAATTGGGTCATGTACCGTGTTGGTCCTGTGCGACAGCGCTCTGTGAATCATGTCAGGCGGGGAACCGAGCAGCATTAAGCGGTCAGCCTGTGCGATACAGTCAAGCCTGCGCGGTGCATGACCGAATTAAGGCGCTTTTTTTAGTAAAAATCTTGGGAGGTGTGAGCTTTGTACCGTGTACTTTACCGAAAGTGGCGGCCGCAGGTATTTTCGGACGTTGTGGGTCAGGAGCATATTACAAAAACGCTTATGGGCGCAGTCGAATCGGGCAGAGTTTCCCACGCCTATCTTTTTACCGGCACAAGGGGAACGGGCAAAACCACCTGCGCCAAAATCCTTGCAAAGGCGGTAAACTGCGAGCGTCCCGTAAACGGGAACCCCTGCAACGAGTGTCCCTCCTGCAAGGGGATTGACAACGGCAGTATAGTAGACGTTGTGGAAATCGACGCGGCGTCGAATAACGGCGTTGAAAACATCAGGGATTTAAGAGAGGAAACAAATTATACCCCGTCGAGCGTAAAGTACAGGGTTTATATAATAGACGAGGTTCATATGCTCTCTGCAGGCGCGTTCAACGCCTTACTTAAAACGCTTGAAGAACCGCCCGAATATGTTAAGTTTATACTCGCAACCACCGAAGTTCACAAGCTGCCCTCAACCATACTTTCAAGATGTCAGCGCTTTGATTTTAAGCGTATTTCGGCGCAGGATATTGCAAACAGGCTTAAATACGTTGCCGAAAAAGAAAATATCGAGCTTACCGACAGCGGCGCCGCGCTTATTGCAAAGGTTGCCGACGGCGCTATGCGCGACGCTCTTTCCCTGCTTGACAGATGCGCTTCCTACGGAAAGGTTATTGACGAGGAGGTTGCCTGCGACGCAACCGGTCTTGCCGGCAAGCAGCATATTTATTCGCTTGCGGAGGCCGTTACAGCGGGCGATTGCAGGGCCGCGCTGAACATTCTAAACGAGCTTTATGAAAATTCCTGCGATATGGAAAGGCTTTTTTCGGAGCTTATTTCCCATTTCAGGAATATGATGATTATTTTAACCGCGCCCGAATGTAAGGAGCTTATACTTGCAAGCGAAACGGAAATTGAGCGAATTAAGCTTCAGGCACAAAAGCTTACGCTTGCAAAGACGCTTTCGTGCATGGATATACTCAACGACGCGGTTCTTGAACTAAAAAAAGGAAGCAACAAGCGCACATGTGCGGAAATGGCGCTTATAAGACTTGCCTCCCCGCAGCTTGATACGGATATTTCTTCATTGCTTGCGAGGATTTCCGAGCTTGAAAAGAAAGTTGCGAGCGGCAATTTCACCGCCGTAAATTATTCGGTAGAAGGCGCGGAAAAGCCTCTTGAACTTGAAGAAAAGCGGGAAAATCCGATTTCCGACCGTCCCGCACCCAAACAGCCCGAAAAAACCGACGGGGGAAGCGGGAAAAAGGCAGAGGATAAGCCCGGGGAAAAGAGTGAAAGCGTTTCGCAGGTTTTTGAAAAGCCGATTGACGCCGAAGAAGCCCCCAATATTGCAAAATTCAACAAATTATCGGATATAATCGAGCTTGTGAGCAAAAGCGACCCGATGATTTCAAGCTTTTTGAACGGCGCAAGCGGATTTTTGAGCGAACACTCTTTCTATATTAAACCCGCAAACGAAATGTTGGAAAAATTTTTAAACAAGCAGGAGCATTATAATTTAATTCAAGACGCCGTTTTATCGGTTGTCGGGAGGCCGGTAAAGCTTAGGCTTTACAATGAAACGGATATAAACAGGGAAAGCGCAAAAACAGAAAGCAAGCCCTCCGACCCTATCGGAGATTTGATAAACAGGGCTAAAGAGCTTGATATAGAAATTATAGAAAAAGGAGCGAAAAAATGAAAGCGAGAATACCCAATCAGCCGGCAGGCGGCGGAAATATGATGAAAAAAATTCAGGAAATGCAGGAGAATATGCAAACTCTCCAGCAGGAGCTTGCGATTGCCGAATACAGCGCAACCTCCGGCGGCGGAGCGGTCGACGTAACGGTAAACGGCTCTCACGAGGTTAAGTCAATCAAAATCAAACCCGAGGTTGTTGACCCCGAAGATGTTGAAATGCTTGAAGATATGCTTTTGGCGGCGCTTAACGAGGCCGTTAGGAAGGCCGACGAAACCGCCGAGAGAGAAATGGGAAAAATCACGGGCGGTATTAATATACCCGGATTGAACGGTATGTTTTAATGGCAAGCGGTATTCCTGCCCTTGACAGGCTTGTTGACGAATTCAGAAAAATGCCCTCCGTGGGCACAAAATCCGCAGAAAGAATGGCTTTTTACGTTTTAGGTCTTGACGACAGGGAAGTAAAAGGTCTTTCCGAGGCTATAGTTAACGCCCATGCAAAAATCCATAAGTGTTCGGTTTGCAGCAATCTTACCGAGGAGGAAACTTGCCCCGTATGCAAAAGCTCAAAACGTGACAGGAGTACAATTTGCGTTGTTGAGGACCCGAGGGACGTTGCGGCGATTGAAAGGACTCACGAATACAACGGCCTTTACCACGTTTTGCACGGGGTTATTTCGCCCATTAACGGCATAGGGCCGGACGAATTGACAATTAAGGAATTAATCGCAAGACTTTCGGACAATACTGTTAAGGAAATAATTATGGCGACTAACCCGACCGTAGAGGGCGAGGCCACGGCTATGTATATTTCACGGCTTATAAAGCCGATGGGCATTTCCGTTTCAAGGCTTGCATACGGCATACCGGTCGGCGCGGACCTTGAATATGCGGATGAGGTTACGCTTTCACGGGCGCTTGAGGGCAGAAGAGAGATTTAATTAAGGTTTGATTATGTCAGAGGAAAAGAGAACGGTTGCACAGAACAAAAAAGCCTACCACGACTACTTCGTTTTGGAGGAGTACGAGGCGGGTATCGAGCTGTTCGGTACAGAGGTTAAAAGCGTGCGCGCAGGCAAAATAAACCTGAAGGATTCCTGGTGCAGTATCGTTAAAGGCGAAATTTTTGTAAACGGTATGCACATAAGCCCTTACGAACAGGGAAATATTTTTAACAGGGACCCTTTGAGAGTAAAAAAACTGCTTATGCACAAAAAGGAAATTAACAGGCTTTTCGGCACTACGAAGCAGCAGGGCTTAACGCTTATCCCGCTTTCCGTATATTTTGTTAAGGGAAAGGCAAAGGTTAAAATCGGTCTTTGCAAGGGCAAAAAGAATTATGACAAGCGTGAAGTTGCGGCTAAGAAGGAAGCGCAGAGAACCATAGACAGAGTGATAAAGGAGCGTAATAGATAATTTTTATCTATCGCCTTTATATAAATGAAGTAAAGCTTAAAACCGTAAACACGGGGATGAAAGGATTTCGACGGGGATTTTGAACCGTGATAAGCGAGCGGTGGCGAGGCACCACCATAAAAGCTTCAAGTTTAGAAATAAACGACAACAATAAAGTTTTACTTGCCGCTTAACTAAAAGCGGCTGTTCCCTCGGGAAGTACTGCGGTCCCGAACGGAGCATCATTTAGCAGTAAATGTGAACGGGCAAGCGTCCTGTAGCCCGTCACACACAACAGGACTACCGAAGCTCAAAGCCTGTCGTTAGGCGCTGTGCCAAGGGAATTTTAAAATAACGAATACGCTCGTAGAAAGTCACGGGAATGGATTTTCGGACGCGGTTTCGATTACCGCCATCTCCACCATAGAAGAGAAGTGCGAACCTGAGTTCGTGCTTCTCTTTTTATTTTTTGGCGGTACTCGAAACCGTAGTCCATGCCGAGCGGTTTGCCGTCAGGCAGAGCGAGGCGGACATATAAATGCGATAGGGTTGCTCAGCAACCGAACGAAGCGAAGCTTCGGGTTACCTCCGGCTCCACCATAGAAGAGAAGTGCGAACCTGAGTTCGTGCTTCTCTTTTTATTTTTTGGCGGTACTCGAAACCGTAGTCCATGCCGAGCGGTTTGCCGTCAGGCAGAGCGAGGCGGACATATAAATGCGATAGGGTTGCTCAGCAACCGAACGAAGCGAAGCTTCGGGTTACCTCCGGCTCCACCATAGAAGAGAAGTGCGAACCTGAGTTCGTGCTTCTCTTTTTATTTTTTGGCGGTACTCGAAACCGTAGTCCATGCCGAGCGGTTTGCCGTCAGGCAGAGCGAGGCGGACATATAAATGCGATAGGGTTGCTCAGCAACCGAACGAAGCGAAGCTTCGGGTTACCTCCGGCTCCACCAAAAATCCGAGGTCTTTAAACCTCGGATTTTTACTTCTTCACTATTACATCTTCACTTTTCACTTGCAGTTTTTCGGGTAATTACTACTTTTCTACAGTAAAGCTGCTGATATACAGCTTGTGCTTTATCGTAAAATTCTCCGGGCAGGAGTCAAGAAATTTCAAGTGATTTTTGCTCCACTTTTCAAATGATTTTTCGTCCATCGAGGCGAGCGTTCCCCTACAGGCGCACATCCTGCCGTGCCGGCTTTCACGGGTAAAGGGCAGGTCGCAGTAAAAGCTTTCCGTTTCCCTGCCGGGGAAAATATCGTCGAACATATCCTTCGCCCCGCTTGCGCCGGGAGTCCGGTTTTTGTTTGCCTTTTTGACAAGCTCATGGCTCGTATTGGCTATCTCATCGTCCAGAGTGTACGCAAGATAAATTTTTATGAACTTTCCGCCCGGCTTTATCATTCTTCTGATTTCGGAAATAATCTTTTCACGCTCGAAATACCAAAAGCACTGCGCGGCGGCAATTAATCAGGTTGACTTGAAATGACCGTATGTGTTAAAATATCAAGCGGCATATTGAAAATACGTTATTAGGCCCGATTACCGCTTCGGAGGATTAATATGAGCTATTGCGATTGGGGAAAATCATCCGAATTAAACAGAGAATATCACGACCGAGAATGGGGCGTTCCCGTCTTTGACGACCGCAGGCATTTCGAATATATCACGCTTGAGCTTATGCAATGCGGCTTAAGCTGGGATTTGATTATCAAAAAGCGTGAAATTTTAAAAAATTGCTTTAACGGCTTTGACTTTGAAAAAATTGCCGCCTACTCCCCTGCCGACATCGACAGTATACTTTCAACAGACGGTATGATACGTTCCCGCAAAAAGGTCGAGGCGGTCATAAACAATGCGAAATGCTTTGTTGCCGTTAGGGACGAATTCGGCTCTTTCGGCAATTACATTTGGAGCTTTACGGGCGGCAAAAGCGTAATTTACAACAAGCACCCCGAGGGCTTTATACCCGCCTGCAACTCGCTTTCCGAAAAAATCAGCCTTGAGCTTAAAAAGCGCGGGTTTAAATATACGGGAGCGGTGACGGTATATTCCTATTTGCAGGCGTGCGGAATAATAAACGACCACGGCAAAGACTGCCCACGTTTTGAAAAAATCAGGCGTAACTTTCCGACAGCCGAAAAAAGGCGTTCGGGTGAAAAGCACATAGTCTTTTATGCCGACGGCAAAAAATAATTTTATACGGAGCAATATATGAGCGTTTTAGAAGGACTCAAGCCCGAAAGAGTTTTTTATTATTTTGAGGAGCTTTGCAAAATCCCCCACGGGTCGGGCAACACGAAAAAAATCAGCGATTACTGCGTTGACTTTGCAAAAAAACAAGGTCTTGACTGCATTTGCGACGAACACAACAATGTTGTTATCAAAAAGGTCGCAAGCGCAGGGTACGAAAATCACCCCGGCGTAATCATACAGGGGCATCTCGATATGGTTTGCGAAAAGGAAGCGGGCTGTGATTTTGACTTTACAAGCGACGGTCTGCGGCTTTTTACCGACGGAGATTACATCGGCGCTCACGGCACTACACTGGGCGGCGACGACGGCATTGCAATAGCTATGGCGCTTGCAATTTTGGAGGACGACGATTTGCCGCATCCGCCGATAGAGGCGCTCTTTACCACAGACGAGGAAACGGGTATGTACGGCGCAAGCGGGCTTGACGCTTCGCTTATTTCGGGGAAAACGCTCATAAACGCCGATTCCGAAAACGAGGGCGTATTGACCGCAGGCTGTGCCGGAGGAGCAAGAGCGCGGATTGAATTGCCGCTTAAATTTGAGAACAGCGAAAAAGATTTTTATAAAATCACCGTTTCGGGGCTTATCGGCGGACATTCGGGGATTGAAATAGACAAGGGCAGGCTGAACGCCGTCAAGCTGCTTGCAGAATTTTTAGGCGAAGTCGGAGAATTTAATTTGGCGGATATTTTCGGCGGAGCAAAGGACAATGTTATACCGAACAGGAGCGAGTGTATAATCGCTTGTGAAAAAAATCCCGAGCCGCTTGCCGATAATTTTTTCAAAAGCCGCGCTGCGGAAAGCGACCCGGGACTTAAAGTCAGCGTTGAAAAACGCGAAAGCAGAACCGTGATAAGCGCCGAAGATTCGATTAAAATTGTAAATTTAATTAACGAACTGCCGAACGGCGTGCAAAAAATGAGCGAAGACATCGAGGGTCTTGTGCAGACCTCGCTCAATTTGGGAATTGCAAAAATAAAAGACGGCCGCTTCTGCGCTTCACTTTCCGTAAGAAGCTCTTTAAATGCGGAAAAGGCGGAGCTTTTGAAAAGGCTAAAAAATATTTGCGAAAAATACGGCGCAAGCTATTCCGACGGCGGTCATTATCCCGCTTGGGAATTTAACGAACATTCCCGCCTTCGCGGCGTTATGATTGAAGTTTTTAAAAAACTTTACGGCAGAGAACCCGTTACAGAGGTTATTCACGCAGGGCTTGAATGCGGCATTTTGTGCGAAAAAATACGAGGGCTCGACGCCGTTTCCTTCGGCCCCGATATTAAGGATATTCACACGCCGAGGGAACGCCTCGTTATATCCTCGGTAAGACGAAGCTACGAATATCTTTGCGAAGTTTTAAAATCATTGTAAGGAAATTAGTGCGATAAATCACGCTAACAAGATTAAATGACCTCAGAATTTGCCTGCGGCATAATTTGGGGACGGATAAATTCACATCACGCCTTGTCCGGCTGCAACAAGGAATTACCGTGATATTTTATTTACCGTTTGCAGTCGGAAAGGCTAAGTGAATTAATATGAAATTTTTTATAGCGTCCGATATACACGGCTCAAGATTTTACTTTAAAAAAATGCTCGACGCCGTTGAAAAGGAAAATGCGCAGAGGATAGTTTTGCTCGGGGATTTGCTCTACCACGGACCGAGAAACGGCTTGACCGACGACTATGCGCCCAAAGAGGTTGCGGAAATGCTCAATTTACTGAAAGGCAGATTGCTTTGCGTCAGGGGCAACTGCGACAGCGAGGTTGACCAAATGGTGCTTGAATTTCCGATTATGGCGGATTACGGTATAATATCCGCAGGCGAAAAAAATATTTACCTCACCCACGGTCACGTTTTCAACACAGACAATCCCCCTGCGCTTTCAAAGGGCGACATACTCCTGCACGGCCACACGCATGTGCCTGCGTGGACAAGCTTCGGCGACGGGAATCTGTATCTTAACCCCGGCTCGGTAGCGCTTCCGAAGGAAAATTCGGAACGAAGCTATATGCTGTTTGAAAACAATGTATTTACCTGGAAAAACCTTGACGGCGAAATTTATCACGAGCTGTCGATTTAGTTTTAAATCGGATTTTAGTTAAATTTTAACTATCAGCCGCAACAAAAAAGCACGGTGCAAGCGGAAATTCCGCAATACGCCGCGCTTTTAATTTTTTACGTTTTTAAGGCGGGGAAGCCGAACCTTAACTTAAATTTTGATTGCAAAAATCTTCAATATCCTGCTTTTCACAGCCGCCTACCCTGCGCGCTATTTCCTTGCCGCCTTTAACCAGAATAAGCGTCGGTATGGAGATTATGCCGTAAACGGAAGCAAGCTCCCCGCACTCGTCTACATTTAATCTGCAAACCTTAACAAGCTGTGTTTCGGCGGCAAAAGCCTCAACCTCGGGCGCAAGCATTTTGCACGGACCGCACCAATCTGCGTAAAAATCAATCAAAACGGGCTTTTCGGACTGCCCCACCTGCTCGCTGTAATTGTCGAGCGTGATATTGCTTATCTCCATTTTTACATTACTCCTTTTTTATCATATGTATCTTATTAAATCCTTAGCTTTTGCAAAATCGTTTTGGTCAAGCGTCCTGCTGTCGGTTTCGCCCGCAAGCATTGAAGCGGAAATCTCGGTATCGGCGTTTGCAAGGACGGTTTCAAGCTGTCTTTTTATTATCTCGTAACCTACCCTTCCGTCCCCGCCGGCGGTAACAAGCAAAATCGCTTTTTTGGGCTTTGGAAAAACGTTTTTCGCTCCCCGCCTGTGCTTTGCCTCATAAAAGCGCTGAAATCTGTCAAGCAGCGCTTTCATAGGAGCGGGAACCGTGAAATTGTAAACGGGCGTCGCTATTATTATTACGTCAGCCTCGGCATAATATCCGAAAAAGCTTTCAAGGTCCTTTTTTGAACAGCCGTCGGAAGCCTTGCAGTAGCCGCAGGCGTTGCAGGCCGCGGGCGACAATTCGCAGACGTCAAACCGCTTTACCTTATTCTCCTTGGGTACGGCGGAAAGAAACGCGCCCAAAAGCCTGTCGGTATTGCCGAGCGTTCTCGGCGAACCGTTTATTAAAAGAAAATTCATTTTTCCCCTCCTTTATTTTGAGTACAAAACGTGTGAAAAATGTATGGAATCAACTGTAAAGTCGCTAAGCTTTACAGCAGAGTATTCCGCCTTGTCAAATTCGGGGAAGAACACGTCCGCGTCCTTACATTCCGCGTCGATTTCGGTAAGGTAAAGCTTGTCGCTGAGATTCAAAAACTCGGAATAAACCTTGCCCCCGCCTATTACAAAAACATTGTCGCCCTTTGTTTTTTCAACAGCCTCCTCAACGCTTGAAACAACCTCCGCGCCGTCGGCATTGTAATTTTTATCGCTTGTTATAACGATATTTCTCCTGTCGGGCAGGGCGTGCGGCAGGGATTCAAAGGTTTTTCTGCCCATAACCACCGTATTGCCGATTGTGGTATTGCGAAAGAACTTCATATCCTCTTTAAAATGCCATATCAAATCGTTGTTTTTTCCGAGTTCGCGGTTCTTGCCTATTGCCGCTATTATTGAAACCGACATATACTCTCCTTAAATCAGCTTTAAAATTAATTTACTGCGCTATCGGGAAAGAGATTTTTCCCATATGCTTATAGTCGATAAGCTTAATATCCCTGCAATCCTTGGACGAATCGAATTTAAAGAAATCGTCAATTTCGGGATTGAGCCAAAGCTTTGGCGCGGGTATATCCTCATTTTCATCCTGCCGCCGTATCTGCTCCTTTATCCCGTCAATCTGATTTACATAAATATGAGCGTCTTTTATGCTCCAGTCAAGCGTACCCGGTTCAAGCGAGCAAACCCGAGCGAGCATACACAAAAGCGCCGCATACTGCGTTACATTAAACGGAAGCCCCAGAGGTACGTCGCAGGAACGCTGATGCACCCAGGCGTTGAGCTTGCCGTCCGTAACGTCCCATTCGCTCGACCAAACGCAGGACGGAAGCACGGCGGTTTCAAGGTAATCGTTCTGCCAGAGCGTCATAATCATACGCCTGTCCTCGGGGTGATTTTTTATTTTATCTATTAAATTTTGAGTCATTTGAAATTTATTGACTATATAACCGTAAGCCGTCCCTATGGTGTGGGCGTATTCCTTTCCGAAGGTCTTATGAACCTGCGTTTTAACAAGCACGCCGTTTTCGTCGGGAAGCATTTGCTCGGCATGCCAAACGCCGTTTTCGTCTATTTCCCATTCGTTCCATATGTTTACGTTTCTCTCCTGCAGCCAGCGCACGTCGTTGGACTGCGCCTGATAAATCCAAAGCATTTCAAGCACCGCCTGACGGATAAAAAGCTGCTTGGTTGTTAAAACGGGGAACTCTTCGGACAAATCGAAGTGAAAATGATGCGACGGAATTTTAACGGAATTTACGCCCGTCCTGTTCTTGACCTCGACGCCCTCGGAAAGTATTTTTCTGCATAAATCAAGATAATCCCTGTCCCATTTCGACATAAAAATCCATTCCTTTAAAATATATTACCGCTTTTGATTAACGGTTTTCATATGAAGCTCCTTCATACCCTCAACCTCATCGCAAATTTCTTTAAGGTTACAGCTTTTGCAGTCAAAAAGCACGTTGTCCAATATGTGGTTGAGAGCGGAAGTGGTATCCTTTATTTTTTCCGAAACCGAAATTAAGCCGTCGTAATCGAAGCTCCTGTCCGTTACAAGAATTATCTCGGCGCTTTTGACTATCGAATCTTTAAGATATTCGCCCAGCATAAACTTTGCGTAATCGACAAGCGATATTTTATCCTTAACCGTTTTTTTGCCAACCCTTATCTGCTCCCTCATACTTATTGCAGACGCCCTTGACATAAAGCCGCGGGGGCAAAAGTTATAACGTATCTGTTCAAGCCGCCTGATTTTTTCAAAGGCGGTTTCCTCGTCGATTTCCTCGATTTCGAGAAGCACTATCTTCGCAAATGGGCAGTCCGATTTAATATCCTTAATATCGCCGCCCAAAAGCCGAATTCTGTTTGAATATTTGAATGAACTTGTAACGGCAAGCGTGCTGACGCATTTTTCGCCGCTTCCGCCAAGCTCAAAAGCGGTATCCTTCAAAAAAAGGACGTTGTTTTTGCCCGCGTTTTCAAGCGAGGACGGCGAATACTCGGCCGTTAACGCGCGTCTTCCGTTTATTAAGCCGTTTATTTGAGATATAAAACCGTCGTACAGCTTCATTAAAGCCTTCTGTCCTTTTCAAGATTATCGTAATGCGGTCCGAGCTTATCGTAAACAAAGCGGACAAGCTTCATATCGAGATTAAACCAGTAAACGCCAAAGGTTAAACCGAACAGGAAAGTAAAAATGCCCGCGATAATCGCCAACGCCTTTTTCATTTTGCCAACCCCTTCTGCCTTGCATATTCCGCAGCGCCGAGAGCCCCCATAAGCTGCGGGTCAACGCTTAAATCAACCACCTTAATTTTAAGCACCTTTTCAATAGCCTTTTTGAGTCCGTCGTTTTTGGCGCAGCCGCCCGTAAGAGTAATGGAATCGGTTGCGCCCGCCTTTTTCGCCATTACGAAACAGCGCTTTGCAACGGCAAGCTGAATACCCGCCGCAATTTCATCCATAGGCTTGCCCTCTCCTACAAGCGAAATAACCTCCGATTCCGCAAAAACGGTACACTGAGCTGTAATCGGTATAGTGTTTTTGGCTTTTAAAGAAAGCTTGCAAAACTCGGGCAGCGACATCTCAAAAGCGTTTGCCATAGCCTCAAAGAACCTGCCCGTACCGGCGGCGCATTTATCGTTCATGGCAAAGTTTTTAACCGTTCCGTCCTTATCTATCGCTATGCCCTTAACGTCCTGACCGCCTATATCTATAATCGCCTTAACCTCCGGATTTGTGACGTGAACGCCCATAGCGTGACAGCTTATTTCGGAAATATTTTCATCTGCAAACGGAACCTTGTTTCTTCCGTAGCCCGTTCCTATAAGATAGGAAAGCTCCTTTGCGGAGCTTATGCCCTCCACCTTGTTTAACGCCTCGTTCAAAGCAAGCTCGGCGCTCTGAACGGGGTTTATCTTGCTTCTTACGGTTGAATCCGCAACCATTTTTCCGTTTTCATCGAGAATAACACATTTTGCATAGGTTGAACCTACGTCGCATCCGCCAAAATATTTCATTTTATTTAACTCCTTTACCAAGCCATAGTATCGTCAAAATCGACGAGCGTCGGGTCTACGGGCTCTTCGCCCAAAACCGTAGTCATATATTTGTTGATGTTTTCCCGCATATCTCTTCTTGAAATAGTCCTCGGGTCCATAAGGTCCTGCGGTACCCAAATAAAGTGTATGTTCCTTTCCCTTGCCTGGTCGTCAAAGATGCCGACAAGCCCGTCCATACCCTTGCAGGAAATCTGATCGTACATAATTACCATATCGGCGTTAAACTCATCTACAATTCTCCAAAGCTCGTCTACAACGTTTTGGTAGCCTCCCTTTGTATGCTTCCGCATAGTGGTACGCTGAAGGGTTTTGGCATAGGTTGCAAGCGCCCTTTCCTTATCGGTTGTATCGTACATTATGTAGGAAATCATCGTTTCCATATCCATAACTACATTGATGCCCCAACAGTTTTCAAGCCAGTTTGCAAGGCTTGTATAATAGTTTGCCGGACACGACCAGACTATAGCCCTGTGGCGCATCTCTTTGGAAACCATCTCTTTCTTTTCATAGCCTTTAAGCATAAGCTTGTTGACCTTTTTGTCGGTCTTGGTGTAAAGCTTGTTCATTCCGCCCGAAATGTGGAAATAGTAAAGCCTGTAAAGCCAGAAGGTAGCTCCCGTCATCTGCGGATAATCCGTTTTGTTGATATCCCATTTCTGAAGCTCGTATTCAAGCTGTTTATTGTACCTGTTCATAGCGGTGAAGAACGCGTCCCAGTCAAATTTTACGCCGGTCTGCTCCTCAATGAATTTAATTGCGGACTTAACCTCCTCAACCGCATATTCCTGCACGTCCTCGCCGTTATACCTTAGCGGTACGTTTATGGGATGTGTGGGAATATTGAAACGCCTGTCTATAAAGCTCGAATTTATAACCGAGCCGTCGCAGGGCATATTGCAGGTAAGCGCGCACTTGCCCAAAAGCGGATAATCGTCGTTTATCGCAACGCCCGCCTCCGCCGACGGGAGAGGACAAACGTCGGCAGGCACGCCGTAGCTCTCGGTAATATCGAGGTAGTGCTGAGTTATAAGCTGATCTACCATCGAGGTTAAGAAAATCGGTATGGTGGAAACGTGAATATCGTGAAGCCCGGGGAAGCCCGCTGTAAGCTCCGAAGAAAAAATCTCGTCAACGAGAATAGTTTTATCGCTCATTTTCGGGTTCTTGTGAAAATGCTTATCGTTTTTAAGAAGATAATTTATAATATCCGTAGTCGGCTTGACAAGGCCGTTAAAATGCAGATGAGCTATGCGAAGATGAGTACCCCGCAAGCCCTCGGTATGCCTGTCAACCCATGCGGGTGCGGAAAGATACGACGCCATCCAGCGATAATTCCAAAGCCCCTTTACCGTGGAAACGGGAGCCTTTAACGTCATAGCTATAATATGCTCCCAAGTAATAAGCCAGCGGTAATAATCGTACATAGTGTCACGAAGTCCCCGCCATTCCCTATGCTTTAAAAGCCAGGTTTTATCCTTGTGGAGGTTGCCGAGATTTTTCGGCTTATTTACCCAAAAGCTCATAAGTTTATTCCCTTCTCTTTCTGAATTTTCTTAATTTCAAGGCTTTCTACAAACGCCTGCACCCTTGTTCTGAGCTGACCTGAGGCGTTTGCGGTGTACTGCCTGTCAACGGTGACGGAGGGTATGCCGTATTCGTTTGTCATAATATGCGAAGCCAGCGCCCTCTCGTAGCCCCAATATTCGCAGAATTTCAACTGCTCGTAAATAACGCCGTCGGCATGGTAATCGTTAACAAGCTTTTTGACATATTCCTTTCTGCCCCTGACCTTGTCCTGATTCATATACCTTGGGCATTGGCAGGTTTTCATATAGTGCAAAACTATCTGCTCGAGGACATTGTGTTCGTCGTTTAACTTGATTTCCTCCCTGCCCGGAAGCGAACCGAAGCAGTAGCGGTCGGCGACAACAAGCGCTCCCGATTCTTCAATAAGCTTGGTAAAATCGGGATCGTCCATTTCCGAACCGACTACAACGACCTTTGCCCTGTAATTTTTCTTTTCGTCGGGTTCTCTCGTTTTCAGCTCACGAGCCGTTTCACGAAGCTTATCGAGTATAAGATATTTGGGACAGCAATATGTAACAAGGTTTAAAACGTGAAATTCGTAGCCGGTAATTCTCGGGTTTTCCTCTTTTCGGTACTCGCCTATCTCGGTGATGAGCCTGCAAACCTCGTTATGCTCCTCAACCGCCTTCCTTAGGGACTGCTCGCTTATATCCACGCCATAGACGTCACGAAGCCGGTCAAGCACCTTTGTTTGCATCTGGTTTGCATAATGCTTTATTGTGTGCGGTTCGATTTTAAAAGGTATATCCGATATGGAAACAAAAAATTTATCGTTCGCTACAAGATTGAGCACCTCAAAATGCTCGTAGGTTCTGTTCATTTCCGAGCAGGATTCCGAGCCTATGAAAGCGGAGAGAAAATTGTAACCGCCCTCTATTCCCCTTTCAAGCAAAGCCTTGGAATATCCGCACAGATACGAGCTCATATAGTAGGTTGCGATATCCATTGAGCCTGTTCTCGGCGCGCGAAGGCGCACGGAAAAGCAATTTCCGACGTTTAACAGAACCTCGGGAATATGGTAACAGGTGTACGCAACGGCAAGCTTACCGTCTTTTATCGCCCTGTCCACAAGCTCGTTTTTCGCCTCCTGAAGCAGATTTTCAAAGTAAATTAAATGCTTTAAATCCTTCACCCTAATACCTCCATTTTTTTAAGCGCATTTTCAACGCCTTTAACGACGTTTGAACTGTCGGGAAGATTGAAAACGTTTTCCCCCATAATATCGAACTCGGCTAAATTTTTATCCTCGTAAATGTATTCAAGTATTTCGATAGGACTTACGTCAATATAAGCCTTAAAAGAGTCGTCGGGAAGCCTGTTTACTATTGCGCCGACCTTTTCGTACATAACAAGCTCGTCCGCTACGCTTTTTATGGTTTTAATTACCCCGCAGCCCTTTTTGGACGCGTCCGTAACCAAAAGCAGATGCGTTACCTTTTCCATAACCCTGCGGTTTATCTGCTCGATTCCCGCTTCGCCGTCTATAACGACAAAATCAAATTCCGACGAAACTATGGAAATTACCTCTTTTAAATAGGAATTGATTTTACAGTAACAGCCCGCCGTCTCCGGTCTGCCTATAGCCATAAAGGAATATCCGTCCGCTTCAACCAAGGCGTCGAAAATTCTGAACTTTGCCTCGTTCAAAAGCTCTATGGCGCCCCTTGTATCGCCTATATCGACAGAGCCGATGATTTCCTTCCTTATATCGTCAACGGTAATCTTTACATCTGCGCCCAACGCAACAGAAAGCCCCACGGCGGGGTCGGCGTCGATAGCGAGTATCCTTTTTTGGGGATATTTTTTGCAAAGACACCTTACTATGGCGGCGGATATTGAGGTTTTGCCCACTCCGCCCTTGCCCGCTACCGCAATAATAACGGCATTTTTCATTTTTTCAGCGCCTTTCGTTTATCTACGAAGCTTATGCTCTGCAAAAAACAGAGAGCTTTTTAATATTATATAATATCGGCGTATCAATTTGCAACAATATGTTTGCTTTTTTATGATATTTACAATAAAAACTCCCCTTAAAAGCAAGGAGAGTAAAACAATTATTATGCGCCTCGGAATATTCGCATATTTTCCCTGAGATTAATATTGTATTGCCTGTCGTCAACGGTGATAACCGCAGTAAGCGGCTTGTCGGAATCCACAGCCTGTTCGGGAATATCCGCCATAAACCAAAGCCTTACCTTTTCCTCGGGATTAACGGGAACTGCGGCCGTGGAACGGCATTTTTCGCCGCTTTTAGCCGTTTGCCCGGGATTTTCCTGCATCACGGCGGCATTAATTTCGGTTCCTTCGTCATAAATGAAGCGGCAGCCTACCCTTTTGGGGAGCTCGGAGCTTTCCTTTGAAAGGTTGGTAAAATCAATACCCAATTCAACGGGTATCTTGTTTGCCGCCGGAACCCAATCCTTTAACCGCGCGCCGCTGTCGGAGGTTTCGGCATAATAATACTTCCAACCGTCCCTGACGGCGTCGGAGGAAAGCGTTTCGCAAAGCATATTTTCAAGCCGAAAATCCCTTCTGCGGGTTATTACGCTTGCGGAGGTAATGGTTTTGTCGTTTTCTGAAACGGAAGAAAAAAAGAAAATCGTAAGCGAAATTACAATAACCGCAACCGCAGCGATAAGCGGAATTGCGACCTTGTAATTTTGACCGTTTTTATTTGAATTTTTGTCTATGTAAACCTTGATATTGCGTGACAAAACAAATCCTCCGTTTCTACAATATATTAAATCACATTCAAAATATTTTTTCAATAAAAAACGGAAAAATTTGATAAATAAATTAAAGGGGAACGGCAAACTCGATTTTATTGTGAAAACGAAACGGTATCGGAGTCCGTTTTACCCAAATATTCCTCTATGGGAACGCCGCCGCAATACAGGCGTTCAACAATGCAGTTTCCCAAAAACGCCTTGATTTCAATGTAATTGTCGGTTTCCGAAAACGGCCCGTAATAAAAATTGTAATTAATACTGTCGCCTTTTAATTTATATTCGCTGTTATTGGGGAAACGGTACCGGAAGAAGCAAAATACATAGTCCGAATCTTTACGCTCTTTAACTTCATCTTTGGACCTTATGGTGTAAAAGCCGTCGCTCTCGGGGCAGATATAGGCTATATTTGAATCCCATAAGGCGTTAAAGTACGGCCAATAATCCAAGAGCATAAAATCGCATTTACCGTTTTCGACATAATTAATCCTGTCAATTTTAATCCTGTAGGTTTTACCGTATTTTTCAACCAGACCGTCAATAGTAAGACCGTAGGCAAGCATTAAAAGGACGGTTAAAATCTGAACCGAGAAAAGCACGGCCGCACAAACCTTAACACTCTTTTTCATTGCTGTCCACCTCCTGAAGTTCCCGCTGCGCCTTTGCCGTTTTGCGTACCATAACTGTATTTACCGTAAGCAAAACCGTTCCGAACACAATCAGCATAATTCCGATTAACAGGGCGTCGGCGTCCATTGCCTGTAGCAGGTAAAACATCTGGACAAAAATTATGATAAGTCCCGTGTTTATAGGCAAAAGCTTGATTTTACCTATTCCCTCGATTATTTTGCTAACGCCGAATGCCGAGGCAAAAATCGTAGCCGTATATGCCGAATCCGCAGCGCCCGGTTTTTTTGAGGTTATTGTAAATACCATACACAAAATCCACAAAACAACGCTTACCGCCGATAAAATCACGGCGTTTTTCCGACCGCCGCAGCTTTTTATTTTGCCTACCGCCAAAACCGAAAATACGGCTAAGCAGATAAGCAGGGAAGCAAAAAACAGCTTCAAATTATACGATTCGTCTATTATTGAAAAGTCGTTAAAAACATATGTGAACACGCTCAACGCGACCGCACCCGACAGCAGACTCAGGACGTTCAAAGGCTTTGAAAAAAGCGACTCCTCCCCGACGGTTACAACGCCCAAAACAAACGGGAGCATAAGGGTAACGGGCAAAAACAGAGCCCTGTCGTTATCGCTGCCGCCGCTTACCGTACCGTAGGTGAAAATCACGCAAGCGGCAATAACAAACCACGCAGACAGCTTAAAGCGCATATCGAATATATTTTTTCCGTTTAAAATTACATATACAAAGCATAGCGAAACGATTATACCGGAAATTAATGTGAAGTTGTAAAACGACAGCGCGGCGGAAAAGCCCAACAAAACGATAAGAGGCGTTACCGAGTCGAATATAAAGATTATCGGCAGGCACAGCAAAGCGTCGATAACAAGGCAGTTTTCGACCCCGCAATGAATATCAAGCGCGGAATTTACGAGCGCAACGGTGGAAACTACGGCTATAATCAGGATAGTACCGGCACATTCCCGCCACAAAACACGCTCGCCCTTTTTTGTCAATACAAACGCGGCGAAGCCCTGGGCGCAAAACAAAGGCAAAAGCGTAAAGGTCAGTTTTAAAATTTGCGGAAAAGCCTCCCAATAATTAAAGAAAACTATAACGGCGCCTATTGCAATCAGCACCGCGCCGAATACCGCGAGGATAATTTTTATTACCGAGATTTTTTGCTCGTTTAATTTGCTTTCGTCATTCTTTATATATTTTTTACCGTATATAAGCTCCTCAATTCCTATTTCGAGAGCGTTTGAAATATTTGTAAGAGTTTCTATATCGGGCTGAGTTTTGTTGTTTTCCCAATTTGACACCGCCTGCCTTGTAACGTTGATTTTTAAAGCAAGCTCCTCCTGCGTCATCTTTTTTGCGTTGCGAAATCTTTTGATATTTTTTGCTATTTCGGTCATAAGCACGCCTCCCTTCAACTCTATTAAAACACTTTTCCCGTAAAATGTCACGCAATGTTTTGTTGCTGTACGCTGTTTTTATATTTTTACCGATTTTTTATTTTAGTCAAAAAAATCGGGACTGCAAAAACAGCCCCAAAATTTTAAAATTTTTGATTTTATTTTGAGTCAAATTCCATCTCCGCTATAAGGCCTTTTATAAACCTTTTGGCAAGTTCCTTTGAACAAACCTTCCTCGAAGCTATCAAATAATCGCAGAACATTCTGAATATGTTTGACATCATAGCGTCCTTGATATTTGCAAAGAATTTTTCGCCGTAGCAAAAATTCTCTTTTTTACAATCATATCCGTAAATGGTTAACCCGCCGCATACGGTTTCAAAAATAATGCCGTTACTAATATTAATTTCCTTTTCATCCAACAAAAACAGCCTGTCGCCGTTTACATCGTTGAGCATTTTTTTCAACATTCTTATTCTGCTTTTTTTATCGGCGGGCTTAACGTATGAATTGAAAACCTCGGCGACGTTGCCCGTTTTGGCAAATTGCACCAAACCGTTAAAGGTTGTAATCTGCTTATAGTTTGCGTCCTCCCCGTTGTAGGTTTTATAGTAATTCTCCGCAATTTTCACAAGCTTTTCCCTGTCGGGCAAATCGTCCCTTGCGACTCCCCTTATAAAATTTCCGTCCGTGCATTGGCAGGTGCTCGGATAATAGCTTATAAGGAAATTGTCGTCGTTTTCCAAATCAAACTCCCTTTCGTACGTTGATTTAATAAGCAATATGTCTTCGGTTCTTATTCCGAGCGGGGTACATTTTTTAATTTCCTCCGTCACTCTCCTTCTCAACGCTTTTACGGCGTTTGCGTCCTCTATAAACACGCCGTTTTTGCCGTTATAAAAAAGGGCGTGTTTTTTACCGACAAAATAATAGGGAAACAGATTGCAGTATTCCATTTGCTCGGTATTTATATATCTGTACACGGGGAAGGAATTGTTGTACATATATTTGACAGAGGAAAAAATCAGCTCCAAATTTTCGATTGCCGCGGCCTTTGTGGAAAAATCCAGAATATGCGTTAATTTAAGAGCTTTGTTTTCGACAAACCAAAAAACCGTGCTGTCAATGTTTTTATCCGAAAAGGAAAAATTCGTTAATATATCCTTGTCGTTTGAACACAGGTAAACAATGGAATTTATAAGCTGAGTTTTGACGTTGATATAACCGTTTACCCCGCTTTGGTCGGTATTTATGCTTTCGGAGGGTTCGCATTTATATAAATCCTTTTGTATTATGCTCTCAACGTGCTTAATATCGGAAAAAGCGCCGCTGCCGTATAATTCCTCAAAATACAGATTAATAAGCGTTTTGATTTGCTCGTTTGAAAAATCAACGCCGTTGACTATTGAAAACAATTCATCGCTTGTCAGCTTTCTTTTTCCGTCGTAAACGTAATAAAGCTTGCCCCTGTTAGCGCCCGATACCTTGCTCAAATATGCTGTGGTAAGACCCTTTGCGTCCAACAATTTTTTCAGATACTCTCCAAAAGTCATTTTCATACCTCTTTCATCAGTTTTAAAACCACCCTCAAATTTATGAAACAAAGCAAAGATGAGCCGTAAAAAGCGGCAAAATCTATGTTTTATTACATAAACAGCGCTCCCCCCCCCCCCCCCAAAAACGGAAGGGAAGGAGGGAAAGAGCTAAAAGCCGAGCGCAGCCGAATACGATATGGCTTTTTAGAGTAATACGCAAATTTGCATTCTCCCGAACGGGGAAAGATCGGAAGCTTTGATTTTTTGCGTAAGTTTGCAAACAGAGGTTAAAATAGCTTTTGCGAGTAAGAATTGACGCGGCTGCGCCCGTAAAACCTAAATTGTAGATATTATAACTTAAAATTACATTTTTGTCTACTGCTACAGGGTGTTTTACTTTTTGCTACAACCTGTAGCACCGCTAAAAATAAGGGGAAAAAAGCAAAAAATTTTTTCGTACATTTCGGCCTGTTTTTACCCTTTTTTACAAAAAATCAATCGCTTTCGCTTTATACTTGCATTTTCACGGAAAGTGTGTTATTATTAGAAAAAATTTCATATTATCAGATGAAGCGTACAGGAAATAAGGCGTTCGCCTTGCCGAAGGAGTAACACTCTCAGGGTCTTTTAAGATACGACTGTATGTGGATGATATTCTGGAGAAGTCTGCTTTTGCGGATGCCGAAGGTGCAAGGCGCTTATTGCGTTAAATCTCTCAGGCAAAAGGACAGAATGAAAACGCCGTATGAGTTACTGCGTATTTTCAGCTATACCGACGCCCGCCTTCAGCCGCGAGGCGTCTTTTTCATACTTTAAAGGAGTGGTTTATACGCAAACGATTATGGACAGAATTGCAAGCGTTAACGGGGTTGTAAACAACTTTGTTTGGGTAACTCTCGGCTTGGCGCTGCTTTTGGGTACGGGCATACTTATGACAGTGCTTACAAAGTTCTTCCAGATAACGCACATCGGACACTGGATGAAAAACACCATCGGCAGCATTTTTAAGAAAAATGTTATTAAGCACACGAATGACAAGGCGTCAATCTCGCCTTTTCAGGCTCTTTGCACCGCCCTTGCCGCCACGATAGGCACGGGTAACATAGCGGGCGTTGCCGCGGCGATAGTAACAGGCGGTGCGGGCGCGGTTTTTTGGATGTGGTTCGCCGCCTTCTTCGGTATGATGACTAACTATTCGGAAAACGTACTGGGTATATATTTCCGCCGCAAAAATCAAAACGGCGAATGGTCGGGCGGAGCTATGTATTATCTGCAAGACGGTCTTGGTTCAAAAAAAGGCTTTAAAGGTTTGGGCAAATTCCTTGCGGTTCTTTTCTCAATCTTTTGCATACTCGCCTCGTTCGGCATAGGCAATATGGGACAGGTAAACAAAATTGTCGCAAACGTTGAATCCGCCTTCCCGATTAAGGCGCTCGGCAATACGCTGTACGGAAACATCACCGTTTACAAGGTTATAATAGGCGTTGTAATTATGATACTTGCGGGTCTTATCATTCTCGGAGGACTTCAGCGCATAGCCGCCTTTGCGGAAAAGATAGTGCCCTTTATGGTAATACTGTTCGTTGCGGGCAGTATTATAGTAATTGGCGTTCATTACGAAAACATAGGCGGCGCTTTCAAGAGCATATTTGTAAACGCTTTCAGCCTTAAAGCGGTTGAAGGCGGCACAATAGGCGCCCTTATAAGCAAGGTTGTTACGGCGGGCTTTAAGAGAGGCGTTTTCTCAAACGAAGCGGGACTCGGTTCATCCGTTATGGTACACTCAAATTCAAGCGTAAAAGAGCCTGTAAAGCAGGGTATGTGGGGAATTTTCGAGGTATTTATGGACACCATCGTGGTTTGCACCATGACCGCTTTGGTAATCCTTACCTCCGGCGTATATAAGCCCGGAACTGAAATGAACGACGCCACTATGATGGGCGAAGCTTTCAATACCGTTTTCTCATTCGGCGGCATAGGTTCAAAATTCATTGCCGTAGCTATGTTCCTGTTCGCATTTACCACGGTGCTCGGCTGGTCGCATTACGGCACAAAGGCGTGGGAATATCTTTTCGGCACAAAATCCGTTATAGGTTACAAAACCTTCTTTGTGCTTATGCTGATTTCCGGAGCGCTTATGACCTCCTCGCTTGCGTGGGATATTTCCGACACGTTTAACGGACTTATGATGATACCGAACCTTATAGGCGTGCTGTCGCTTTGCGTTCTTGTTTCAAAAATCACCAAGAATTATATCGACCGTAAAATCAAAAACAAAAAGGGCGTAAAGCCAATGCTCTCGTTTGACTCTGAAACTCAGGCGCAGGCAGAGGCAACGCTCGGCGACGACGATTAATAATTGAAGTTTAACAGCATAAAAAACCAAGGCGGATACATAAGCGTATCCGCCTTAGCTTTTTTAAAAGGTTTTGTCAACAAACCGAGTTAAACTATATGAAAGCAATAGCCCGCAATTATTCCCACGACCGCCGAAATGCAAATCAACAAAATCGGGTGCGCTTTTTTAAACGCAAACACGCTCATAACGGCAAAAATCGCAACGGAAAGATAAAATGCGGCGTCCTTAAACGCATAAACGCCCAAACCGTTCGGAAAGAATACCGTAACGCCCAGCGAAACCACCGCCGCCCCTATAAGCCCGACAACCGCGGGCTTTAAGCCGGACATACAGCCGGACACTATTTTGCTGCTGCGGAATTTTTCGTAACACTTTGCAACTATTAATATTACGATAAAGGACGGCATAGCAACCCCGAGCGTGGCGCAAACCGCGCCCAAGACGCCGCCGACGGTCATACCGACATAGGTTGAAATATTAACGGCAAACGGCCCGGGAGTGCTTTCGCTTACGGCGACAAAATTTATAAGCTCCTCGCTTGTAAGCCAGCCGTGCGCCGCTACCTCCTCCTGAATAAGGGGCAGCATAGCGTAACCGCCGCCGAAGGTAAGTATTCCTATTTTAAAAAAGGTTAAAAACAGGTTAATTAAAATCATTTTGCCGTCCTCCCTTTTATAAGAGAAGTGACAAGCCCGAACACGGCGCAGCCGATAATTACCCAAAAAACATTGATATCAAGCACCGCAACGGCAATAAAGGCAAAAGCCATTATTATATAAGGCACAATCCCCTTGGGGCTTTGCTTATACATTGACCACAGCGCCTTAACTATAAGCGCAAGCACGCCCGCCCTTATACCGTAAAAAGCATATCTTACGGCGGGGAAATTCTCGAATTTATTAAGCACAAAGGAAATTGCGACTATTATAAAAAACGACGGCAATATTACGCCCATAGTTGAAAATGCGGCGCCGAAAAATCCCGCGGTCTTATAGCCTACAAAGGTTGCGGCGTTTATTGCGATAGGCCCCGGGGTGGACTCCGCTATAGCAACTATTTCGAGTATATCCTCGTCGGTCATCCACTTTTTATTTTCCACAACCTCTTTTTGAATAAGCGGAATCATAGCGTAGCCTCCGCCGAAGGTAAAAGCGCCTATTTTCAAAAAGGTGAGAAAAAGAGATAAAATTTTGTTTTCGCTTTCGGATTTCATTCTTATTTCCTCTCTTGCCGCGCAGGCAAATTCAATACACCTATTTTATACAAATAATCGCATAAAAACAAGTATATTTTTAAAAAAGAATGATTTTATCTTTATTTAGCGGCGTTTTCGAGATATTCCTCAAGACACACGCCCTGTTTGTATATTTCCCCTGCCGCTTTGACGCCCACATATCTGTAATGCCAAGGCTCGTTTGAAATTCCCGTGATTTTCACCTTATCCTTGGGATAGCGGTGTATAAAGCCGTAGCGGTGTGCGTTTTCGGCAAGCCAATTATAGACCTCGTAGCCGTATGAATGAACGCCGTCGGCATTAATATCCACGCCCAAACCGAGCTGATGCTCGCTCGTCCCGGGAACGGCAACCCACTTTTCCGCCTCCGCTTTTGCCTTTTTTCGGGAATATCCCTTTTTCACATACTCGGCTATTTTATTATCGTAAATCTGTTTTTGCTCTTTCTGCGTTCTGTAACCCGAAACGACTATGGGATAAACGCCGTCCGCCCTCATATCGTCAAACATTTTTTGAAGCTCGGGATATATCCTGCTGTCAACCTTTTCGCCGTTAGAAAGCTCGGTAAGCTCTATATCTTCGTTCTCCCCACGCAAGGGATTGTTTCTGTTGACAAGCACAAGCGTCCATTCGTCGTCCCGAGGGCTTTCGTCGGTTGAGCAGCTTTGATTGTTTTCGGTTACGCCGTTTACTTCGGTATTCGCCTGCCTTTTGTAAGCCTCGCAAATAAGGAACGCAAGCAGAACGATTATTATAACCGCAAAAACCGACAGCCAACGCCGTTTATTTTTATTTCTATTTTTTTCGCTCAATTTTATACTTCCCTTTAAGTTTTTGCAAAGTGCGGATTTAAAAGCCCGCAAAATAACATTTCTATTTTACCCCCCCCCCCACGGAAATTTTGTCAAGTATATTTTTAAATTTTTCCAAAACAAAAAATCCCATTACCGAGAACAGGATTTTTTTGTTAATATTATGCGCAAAGCCGCCGATAATACCACGGCTTTTTTCTTTACGTTAAAAACCGGCAACGCCTTCGGAATGAGCCCGTTTAATGCGGTATTCGTCCAAAAGCTTTACGCAGCCCTCCACGTCGGTCTTTTTTCTGAAAAGGCTGTCCAACGCAAAAAGCACGTCGTCATCGCTGCTGTAGCCTTCAATCTTTGAAGCCGCAGTGGAAGCGCGCAAATTTTCCGCAATGGAATCCGCCGCATCGGTTACCATGGGCGACTGAATATTTGTATTCTGATTTTTAAAGCATTTGACGGTGGAAATTCCGTCGAAGGCTATATTGTAGTTTTTCTCGTCGGCGCAGAACGACAGGAACTCAAGGCAGTCGTCAACCTGCTTTCCGTTTTTGTTTACCATAAGCATATTGAGGTTGCCGCCCTCGTAAGTGCCTTTATCCGCCGTGTTTAAAAATACGGGCATAAGCGCAAAATCGTCAACCGTGTATTTGCCGTCCTTTGCCAAGTCCGTATAAAACCAGGTGTCCCACATAAACGTCATAACGGCTTTTCCCGAGCTCATAACGGAGCTTACGCTGTTTATATCCCAGTTAAGATAATCCGTACCGAACCAGCCCTTTTCGGCGGCGTTTTGTATCCACCTAACCATATCGGTTACTTCGGGAATGTCGGCGTATTTCAACTCGTTTTTATTTAATTTGCTAAGCTTTTCCGAGTCGTCGGCAAAGACGGGGTCAAGCGCAAATTGAACCATCCATGAGCCTCCGCCCGCGGGCCAGCAAATCGGCGTATAACCCGAATCCTTGAGCGCCTGACACAAAACATCAAACTCCGCCTGAGTGGCGGCGGGCTTCAAGCCGAGGCTGTCAAGTATAGTCTTGTTGTAATAGCAGCCGGATATTGAATTTTCCCAAAACGGAAGCCCCATAAGATTGCCCGCGCTGTCAAGGCAGTATTCGTAGGAATCCTCGGTAAGCTCGCCCACCCATTCCTCGTCGTTAAGGTAGAGGAAATTATCCTCAACATTAAATCTGTTCAAATCGGAATTGTGAAAGTGCATAAAAATATCGGGAACCTCGCCGTTTGCGAATTTTTCCTGCGCTGTTGTTTCAAACTCGCTGTCCTCATAAGCTATGGGCTTTATTTTATTGCCCGTCGCCTTTTCGTACTGCTCGAATATGCTCGTCATATAGCTTTTTGCAAGGTCGCTTTTCCTGCCCATAACGGTAAGGGTTACCGAATCGGAATTTCCGCCCGGCACAGAGCATCCTGTAAGCAAAAGCGTCAAAGCCGCAAAAACGGCAATAACGGTAAAAAGCAATTTCTTCATATGTATTTTCCCCCTCGGATAATAAACCGCAGCTTTATCTATCGCGCCGTATTTCATAATACTGTAAAGTAATTATAACAAAATATCGAGTTCTCGGCAACGGTAAAAACAATTTTGCCGCAATTTTTTATTTGCTGAACAAATCACGCAGCAGCTTCATCATATTGTCCAAATCTATGGGCTTTGACAAATGCCCGTTCATACCCGCTTCGGCGGCTTTTTTTCTGTCCTCCTCAAAGGCGTTCGCAGTCATGGCTATTATGGGTAAATTAGCTATGTCGGGATTTTCCGCATTACGGATAGCCCTCGTTGCGGCATAGCCGTCCATAATGGGCATCTGTATATCCATTAAAATCAAATCGTAATACCCGCTCGGAGAATTAAGAGCCATATCGCAAGCCTTGCTGCCGTTCTCGGCACATTCTACGGAAAAGCCCGCTTCCGAAAGAATTTCGACGGCAATCTCACGGTTAAGCTCGTTGTCCTCCGCCAAAAGTATTCGCTTACCGGCAAAGTCTTCGCTGACGGTATTGTTTTCCTCTTTCGTCTGTTCTTCCGTATTCTTTCCGAGACTGCGTTCAAGCGTGCGGTGAAGATCGGATACGAAAAGAGGTTTGCTGATAAAGCCGGTAACGCCGACGCTGCGAGCCTCCTTCTCTATATCGGTCCAATCATATGCGGACATAAGGATTATGGGAGAATCATCGCCTACAATCCTGCGTATTTCCTTAACGGTTTCTATGCCGCTCAAATCCGGCATAGCCCAGTCGATAATATATACCTCGAACGGGTCTGCGAGGTCTGCCGCTTCGGTGGTGCGGGCTATGGCTTCCCTGCCGGAAGGCGCCCACTCCGCTCTCATTCCTATCTGCCTGAGCATCTTGGATACGCTCTGACAGCAAACCATATCGTCGTCAACCACAAGCCCGCGGAAGCCTTCGAGCTCCTTAATCGGTCCCATATCGCGGCGCTTACTTGAAATACGCAATTCAAAATTGACTGTAAAGGTACTTCCCTTGCCAACCTCGGATTTTACGCTTATTGTGCCGCCCATCATATCGACTATATTTTTGGTAATCGCCATACCCAGACCCGTTCCCTGTATTCCGCTGACTGTAGACGTCTGCTCTCTGGTAAAGGGTTCAAACACGGTTTTGGCAAATTCCTCGCTCATACCTATGCCGGTATCGCTTACCTGAAATTCATATACGCCCCTGCCCTTTGAAGCGGAGGGCTTTTGCGTAACCTTTATAGCCACTTTTCCCTCGCTGGGAGTAAACTTTATGGCGTTGGAGGTCAAATTGAGCAATATCTGATTAAGCCTGAGCTTATCGCAATATATTTCCTCGTCCGTAACGTCCACGGTATCTATAAACAGCTCCATATGTTTTGCGCTGATGTCGGACTGAATGATATTTCGCAGACTCTGTAAAATTTCCGCAAGATTCTCGGGGTGCTCGTTAATGGTCACCTTGCCCGATTCTATGCGGCTCATATCCAATACGTCGTTTATAAGCGAAAGAAGATGATTTGAAGCCTGCGCAATTTTCGCGAGGTAATCCTGCGCCCTCTCTTTGCTGTCGATATGCTTTGCCGCCAGAGCGGTGTAGCCTATAATCGCATTCATCGGAGTGCGTATATCGTGCGACATATTGTTAAGGAAGGTCGTTTTTGCCCGATTTGCGGCGTCCGCCGCCGCAAGAGCGTGGGTAAGCTCCCGGGTTTTGTTTTCAAGCTCGCCCGTTGCCGAGGCGATTTCCTGCTTTAGGCGTTTTTGATTGCGGGTTCTCACCGCAAGCATCGCCAAGGTAAAGAGAAGCAGTAAAAACAGGGATATTCCAAGCAGACTGTAAATGGGATTGCGGTATAAAAACGCAGTAAGGCTCACATTCGTTTCGCGCCCCTCGTCAACCTGTCGGGATATTATAGCGTCCAATTCCGCGTCGCTGAAGCTGTCCGCCCCTTTATCCAAAAGAGAAAGCAGATAACGCCCGCCCTCTACGTTTTCGCCTACGGCGAAGGACATCGAGCTGTCGCCGAACACAACTGCGGAAAGGCGGTTGCGAGCGTCCTGCTCAACGCATTTTCCCGCCGCATACGAATACAAAATCGCCGCGTCGACATCGCCTTTCAAAACGGCCTTGGCACATTCCTCGGCGGTTGAAAAACGTACAATCATATCCTCCGTATAACGCCCGGAAATAAGGATATTGAAGGCCTCGTCTTTTTCAATAACGGCAAGCTTATTGACCTCGCCGTCAAAATTCTCTAACGTAAGTCGGGCAAAATTGGTATGGAAATAGGGAACGGTGATTTTATAACCCTCTTCCTCCGCCAAATAATAATCGCCCGTAAAATCCAAAACTATATCCGCGTTTCCCTGCGAACGCAAGGCGTAATATTCGTCCTGATTTTTTACTGCGATATATTCATAATTTAAGTCGAGACGTTTTGCCAAGGCTTCAAAGATTGCGGGAAGTATGCCCTGCGCTTTTCCGTCCTTAAAATAGCTGTACGGAGCCTGAGCGGGATTGACAAGTAGGCGCAAAGGCTTACCGGATTCCCGAAGCTTCTGCGTATATTCCCTCTCGCCCGCATTCATAACTATTGAACCGCTCTCGTCGGTGGAATAGTATTCCTCATGCAAAATATCACGCCAGTTAGGGTCGTGAAGATCCATTTCGTTTATGGCGGCGTTTATTCTGTCCATCAGTTCACCCGCGTCCTTGCGGGTGCATATGTAAAAGGGACTTGCGTCAAAGGATTCCAAAAGCCATTCGTTTTCAAGCAGACGCAGACTGCCCGTAACCGCCGCGTCAACCTTGCCGTCCTGCAACGCTTCGGTAAGCTCGTCCTGCTCGGAAAAATAAACGGGTTTAAAGGTGAAATTTCGGTTCTTTGCAAAGCGCTCGAAATTTGAATTTTTGGAGTTCCCCTCCAACATACCGATCGTGATGCCGTCGTAAGTTTTGTAATCGCCCTTAACTATACTGTTGTTGCCCGATTTTACGGTCAAAACGGTTGAGTTTACGCCGATTGACTGCTCGGAGAAAAGGAACTCCTTTTCACGTTCGGCGGTTTTTGAAACGGAGGTTACTATATCCACCTCGCCGTTTCTGAGCATATCCAAAGCCTCGGCATAAGAGCCGTCGTAACCGATATATTCATATGACCAGCCGCCGTGGATAGCCAAACGCTGTAAAAATTCGTAGCCGTAGCCGCTTCTGCGCCCGTCCTTATCTATGGTATGATAACCGGAAAAAGCAAAAAAGCCTACTTTTAAGACTTCGGATTCCCGATTTTCACGAGAGCCGTTCTCGGCAAACGAATTAAAGCAAAAAGCCGTAATCAACAATAACGCCGTGATTAGGCTCGGCAGGCGCATTTTTTTCATAACCTGTCCCCTCCGGTTCGGATATAATGATAGTAAAATTACCGTTAAAATTTATTCTAAGGAATTTTATAATTCATTATAACCAATAAAAGCGATTAAAGCAAGAAAAATAATTATTTCGTATATTTTCTGCGGTTTTGTGAATAAATTATGTTGCAAACAGATTTACGATATGGTATAATCTGAAACATAAATGTAAGCGTTTATACAAAAATACTAACAGGGAGGACGGATAAATGTTTGGCGATTTGGTGAGAAGAACCGGCTTTTGGACTTTGGACCTTATTCGAGGCGGCGCAGTCCGCGCGCATTACAAAGAGACAAAAAGCTCTATCGAAAACGGAGATTTAAATACAAAGCAATTAAATCTCCTGCTAAAGCATGCTACGGCAACCACCGAATTTTATAAAGATTTTGACCCGAACGATATAAACACTTTCCCGATAATCAGCAAGCAGGAAATCAAAGAGCGTTGGGATGAGCTTTACTCATCGCAATACAGAGGTAAGCCCGTGCATCATATGTCAACCAGCGGTTCTACGGGAACGCCCTTTGTGATAGACTGGGATATGAACAAACGCAGCCGTCAGTTGGCGGAATTGATTTATTTCAACGAGCTTGCCGGGCAGAGGCTCGGTCAACCGTACATTTATTTCCGCGTTTGGAATGACCGCAACCGTAAATCCAAGCGGGAACAATGGATGCAGAATCTGACGGCGATAGATATTTTTCATCTTGACGACGCTTTGTTGGAGGAAATCCGCCAAAGGCTTAAAACGCGTCCGTATGTCAACAGCTGCCTCGCATACGGCTCTACCTATGAGCATATAGTCAAATACTTAAGCTCTAAGGGTGATACTCCCGATATGTTTCACGTTAATTCCTTTGTAAGCGGTTCCGACGCGCTGAGCATGGAAATTAAAAAACTTATAAAGCAAACGGTTGGCTGCAATGTGATTGACAGATACAGCAACGAGGAAAACGGATTTATTGCGCAGACGGGCGATTTTTCGGATGAATTTAACGTAAACATTGCCGGCTTCCGTGTAGAGCTGTTGGAGCAGGAAAGCAACAAGCCCGTAAAAATCGGTGAACTCGGCAGAATAGTTATAACCGACCTTTATAATTTTGCCGTTCCACTTATCCGTTATGATACCGGCGATCTGGCTATTAAAGCGGAAGAACGAGACGGTTGGACAACCAAGCTGAAAACAATTCAAGGTCGGCGCGTAGACGTTACCTACGATACAAAAGGCAATCTATTAACCTCCCATACCTGGGGCGTTTATATGAGAAAGTATGATAAATTGAAGCAGTTTCAATTTATCCAGGAGGACGCGAAAAAATACACGCTTAAGGTTAACGGCGCAGAGGGATTTTATTCCGACGAAGAATTTATTGAGCATTTGAAATCCGTTTTGGGCGACGACGCCGAAATAACCATTGAGCACGTTACGGGTATTCCTACCTTAGCTTCCGGAAAATTCAAAAGGACAATATGCTTATACACCCCCCCCACAGAGAACTCAAAGCATACCTGATACCGATAACGGTTCCGATAATATGCAGTGATTTTTCTAAGGACGTGACCCGCACAAATAAAAAAGCGTCGCCGTTTGCCGTGAATGCGGATTTCGGTATTTCCGAATACGCCGCTTAATATTACGGCTGCTTGATTTTTCAAGTGCGCGGTATGATACGCGAAGCTTGTTACTTGCGAAAGAATATAAAACAAAAGACGACATTCCCGTTTCAATACGAATGGGGATGTCGTTTTTCGATTTTGACAAATTAATTCTCTAAAAATCTGTACGCTATATTTCCTTTTCTCACGCCGCTTCACCGTTTGGGATATCTTACGCCAAGGCGTTGCCCAACAAGCTACGCCCGCCGAGTCCATAACACGCCGATATTTTCACAGCTTCATTCTACAAAAGCAGCGGCAATCCAATGGATTGCCGCCGTTTCGTGGTTGCGGGGGAAGGACTTGAACCAACGACCTTCGGGTTATGAGCCCGACGAGCTACCAACTGCTCCACCCCGCGATATTTAATTGACATTCGCAAAGTTTTCTTTTCCGAATGTGATAATATAATAGTACAAAAAATATTATTTGTCAATACATTTTTACAGTTATAAAAATTTTGTTTTCCGGCTTAAAATTCGCACGCGGCAAAAAGCGGAAATTATCGCTCTTTAGCAAAGGGAGGATTACAAAGGTTCCGATTCTTTTATATTGCAAAGCATTTTACCGACAAAACAAAGCAGGCGCCGAAAATCCTAACGCCTGCTTTTAATATGGTCTGTTTTTTACGAAAATATACCGAAACGAATATTTCCCAAAATCAGCCTAAGTTTAGTTTTCCTCTTTTTTCTTTATCGCAAACACCGCGCTCGCACAGCTTCCGGCAAGGGCAAATACAAACATTCCCATTACTGCAACGGAAGCCGCCGTGCCGCCCGTTTTCGGGATTTCGGGGGTTTTTACGTTTGCCTTATCGGAATTGTCGGCGTCGTCTTGAGTCGCGTCGTTTTGCTCCGCGTCGTTTTGCTCCGCGTCGTTTTGCTCGACGTCCGTATTATCCGGCTTTTCGACGGGCTCGGGTTCTGCCGAGGGATCGTCGGTAACGTCGTCGTTATTGTTGAAAATATCTCCTACAATTTGACCCGGTATCTGCGAATATCCGCTTGTTCCGTATATTCCGTAGAACCAGTCGCTTATTTGGCGTACTATCGGCGAAGAAGCTTTTTCCTCGGCGGGTTCGACCGCGCCTACCTTTTCCAAAATCGCGCGAAGCCTTGCGGTAACCTCGTCGCTCTCGCCTTCGACCGCCACGGTTCTTGAAAGCATTTCTTCCGCTTCGTTTACGGCGCGGTCAAGCTCTGCGGCGTCAGCTCTTGAAAGCTTTGATTTATCCAAAGAGTATGCGACCGGCAACAGGTGCTTGCGAAGCTCCTCGGTTTCCCTGCCGATATTGAACTGCGGGTAATTCGCGTCGGAATAAACGTCGTTGATATTGTTGTAAGAGGCAAGCTCAACCGCCAAGGAAATCATAATATCGTCCGAACCCGTAGATGCGTGATTCTGGCCCTTGAAGTAGAAGGTTGTGTCGGGGAAAGCTCCCGCAGAAGCGTCTACGGTGCGCTCGGGTGAAATATGATTGTGAGCGGCGTTGCCGCAGTAAGTATTCTTTTGAACATAGCCTTCGGGAAGCTGCTGTTTAACATTTGCGCTGTACGCTCCCATGGAGGTTGAACGCAGATGTATAATGCCGTCGCCGTTTTCGCTGTTCCAAGAATTTCCGACATTGTAAAGCGGAATGTCGTAGCTGACTATGTCAAATATTTTTACTCCGTTTGCCTGAAGATTTTTCAAGTTTTTAACGGAATTTGTTTGCGCTTTATAGTAAAAATCCGTTTGCCTGCGAACTTCGATTTTTTCCGGTGAAGACAAATAGGTTTCCGCAAGAGCGGGATATTCCTCATTGGGGCAAAGCGCCCACATACTTGTGCAGTTAATAATTACCTCGTTGAGTATGCGGTCAACGGCTTTATCGAGGCAGACCTTAACCACATCATCCGGCAACGCGCGGAGAATAAGCTCGATAGTCGCGGCGTCGCTGTCGCTCATAAGCTTTTCAAGGAAGCCGTTATAAAGGTAATTTAAATCAAGGAAGGTAAGATCCTTTTTCATCAAGTCGCTGACGATAGTCGAGCCGCTGAGCGCCGGTACAAGGAAGATTATCTTCTCAAGGTCATTGTAAATGGTGGGATAGCGTTCTATAAGACCGTTTGCCAAAGTTCCGCCCATACTTATGGGAACAATATTTACCTTTTTGTGCCCGGTTTCGGCTTTAACCATTTGAATGAACTCGTAAAGCTCGTCAATCTCATCGGGAATATTGCCGAAAGAGTTGTAAGCGAAGAAATAAACGTGGTCCTCGCCTATGTTTTCAAGAAGCTTGTCAACCTTCATTTTGTTTAAAACGAACTGCTTTTCCTCCGCGGTACATTCTGCTAAGGAATAAGGATACTTTTCAACCTCAAAGTTACCCGTATTTTTGCCGAAATTATCGGTATGGTTGACCGCAAAGGCATCGGAGCATACGTCCGCAATCGCGTCGGAAAGCCCCATATCCTTTTGCGCTGCCAACGTCAAGGCGAGAGGCTGAGCAAGCTTTGACAATATGGAATCTATGTCAAAAACTCCGGGGAAGCAGCCTATGCGCTCGCCGTTTTCGTCAAGCTTATATTCGTAATTCTCATCAAGCAGCCAAACGTTTGACTGACTGATGCCGGGGATAAGAATGGTGGGCGTGTTATCCGTTCCCCCGCAATTTGTTTTAAGCGTATATTTGGACGTGCCTACAAGCTTGGTAAACCATTCGCCCGCGGCGGACGCCGTAACCGAAAACAGCGACGCAAGCAAGGTAAGAGCCAAAACAACCGCCAGTATTTTTTTACCGACAAAACGCTTTTGAGTTTTCTTTTTCATTATAACCCTCCTTAAAATATGCCGCGGTAAACGCAGCGGTAAAAACAGAGTTTTTTAACTTGCTCCCGATAAAAGGGAAGCAATAAAAAAGCACCTTAAATTTACGAAACAACGTGCTGTGCATATAGGCGCAGGGACGTGCGGAGCTTGCCGCATTTAACATAAATAACCGGTGCCGAAAATTTAACGCGCGATAAAAAACGCTCTGTTTAAACTTTGGGTATATTATACAGTAATTATATGTATTTGTCAATTTTTTTATATATTTTAAAGAATATTTTAACCTTTAAATTTTATACTTCCGTAATTTTTCATTTTAGGATAATAAAAGCTTAACTCAATATTGAAAATATGCAAGTAAAATGTTATAATTTTAACAAACAAAAAACATTTGTGATAAGAGGAGCGCTTATGAGGAAGAAAATCTGTTTCAACGATTCCTGGCAATTTACGCTCGGCGGCGAAACAAAAACGGTAAATCTCCCCCACTGCTTTAACTCGCAGGACGGTCAGAGCGATAAAAACTATTACCGGGGCAAATGCTCGTACAAAAAGAGTATCGGGCGCTATGACGGCGAGGTTATTATAGAAATAAACGCGGCGAATACCGTTTGCGAGGTGTTTGTAAACGGCGTTTCGGCGGGCGAACACAATAACGGCTATTCTATGTTCAGGCTTGATATTACCCCCTTCCTTACAAAGGAGGAAAACGAGCTTGAAATCACCGTTGACAACAGCCCCAATCCCCTGCTTTATCCGCAGGACGCCGATTTTACTTTTTACGGCGGTCTGTACAGGGACGTAAATATTATTTACGGCTTGCCGCAAGCTCATTTTTCCCTGCTTGACAAAAGCAAAAACGGCGTTTACATCACCCCGCACAACAACGGCTATGTCTATGTAAAAAGCTTTGTTGAGGGAGATACGGACAATATTCAGAAGGAATTTGAAATAACCGATTCACACGGCGACTCGGTCGCAACAGTCCGTACAGCCGCAGAAAATACCGAAGTAAGGCTTATTGTAAAAGAGCCGATTTTATGGAACGGCGTTGAAAACCCATACCTCTATACCCTGACGGCAAGGCTTTTGAAGGACGGGGAAATTATTGACGAAATCAGCGACAGCTTCGGCTTCAGGGAATTTTATTTTGACAGCGAAAAAGGATTTTTCCTAAACGGCAAACAGCTTAAATTAAAGGGCGTTTCCCGCCATCAGGACAGGGAATTTACGGGCAACGCTTTAACCGAAAAGGAGCATAAAGAGGACGTTAGGCTTATAAGAGAGGTCGGCGCAAATTCGGTAAGGCTCGCGCATTATCAGCACGATGAAAAATTTTACGGCGAGTGCGACAGGGCAGGTCTTTTGGTATGGGCGGAAATTCCCGTTATTTCAAAATATTCAAAAAAGAAACAGCCTCAGGCGAGGCTTATGCTTGAGGAGCTTATACGCCAAAATTACAACCACCCGAGTATTTTTTGCTGGGGTATAGAAAACGAAATAACCATGTCTACCCGCTCACCGCTTCTTTACGGCGATTTAAAGGAGCTTAACTCAATCGCAAAACAGCTTGACAAAACAAGACCCACCACCTGCGCTCAGCTTTCCTCCGTACCCGTAAAATCAAGACTTAACCGCATTACGGATATTTTGGGCTACAATCATTACTTCGGTTGGTATTTCCAAGCTGCCGGTCAAATAAACAACTGGCTTGACAAATTCCATACAGCCAATCCCGATTTAAAGCTATGCCTTTCGGAATACGGAGCGGAGGGAATTACCTCGCTTCATTCACAAAACCCCGTTCAGGGCGATTATTCGGAGGAATATCAGGCGATTTTCCACGAAAAGTATTTGAAGGCAATTAACTCCCGCAGCTGGCTCTGGGGTTCTTACGTTTGGAATATGTTTGATTTCGGTTCCGCCAACCGCAACGAAGGCGGAGTTAAGGGCAGGAACAACAAGGGGCTTGTAACCATCGACCGAAAAACCAAAAAGGATTCGTTTTGGCTCTACAAGGCGTATTGGTCCGATGAAAAGTTTGTGCATATAACAGGCGAGAGATTTACCGACAGGCTTACAGGCGCTCGGGAAATTAAGGTGTACTCGAACTGCGATAAGGTAACGCTTACGGTAAACGGCGACAGGCAAACCCTTGAGGGCGATAAGATTTTTAAATTCACGGCGGAAATCAAAGAGGGCGAAAACATTATAAAAGCCACCGCGGGCGGACACAAAAGCGAACTTAAAATCAACGGCTGCCGTGAGGAAAACAAGGCTTATTCGCTTGGAAAAAACACGGGAAGCTATGTACGCAACTGGTTTGAAAAAGACAGTGAAATCGATTCAAAAAGGCTTTCACTAAACGACACGCTCGGCGATATTGTCAATAACGCGGAGGTTCAGGACATATTCAAGGCCCAATTCGGCAAAGCCTATGTTCTGCCCAACCCGATAGGCAGGCTTTCGCTAAAGCCCTTATATTCGATTTTGAAAAAATCCAAAAAGGGCAAGGAGCTTGCCGATATTGCAAATCAATATTTGCAGTCTATCGAGAAATAAGCGACAAAATTTAAAAGACAAACAAAAACGCTTCGCAAAGTTAAGCTCTGCGGAGCGTTTAAAATTGGATTTTGTTTAATTATCGTACTTTTTTACCTTTTCCCTTGCCGTTTGAATCGAAACGGCGTTTTCCTCGGCTATCCTTTTTAAATCCTCGTACTCGTATTTTTCTTTTACAACGCCGTAGCCCGAAGAAATTTTTTTCCTTACCTCTCCGTAGGGCGTTGAAACCGTTTTTATTTCTCTTTCAAGGGTATATCTGCTCTTTACGCTTTCACGCACGCCTATGGTGGTTGAATTTTTGAAAATAAGCGTAAGCATTTTTTCCCTGTCCTTTTCGTCGCACACAACGCAAATCAAAGTACCGGGGCGGGATTTTTTCATTCCCGCGGCAACGGTAAAAACGTCCTTTGCGCCGCCGTTTAAAAGCTCGTCAATCAAAAAGCCCGTTTCCTCGCCCGTCATATCGTCAACGTTAAACGAAAGCTCCGTAATGAGCGACGGTTCGTTTTCGCTTTCGCCCAAAAACGCCCTGACGCAGTTTGCGGTTTCAAAATCCCTGCTTCCCATACCGTAACCGATTTTTTCAATTTTCATAAGCGGTCTGCTTCCGAAATCCGAACAGAAATATTTTAGCAGCGCCGCGCCCGTAGGCGTGCAAAGCTCGGACTCTGTTCCCGAGGAATACGACGGTATACCCTTTAATATCAGGGCGGTTGCGGGCGCCGGCACGGGCAGTATTCCGTGAGCGCAGCTTACCGTGCCGCTTCCCGTATTGACCGGAGAAGCGGTAATTTTTTGCGCCCCTATTTCCTCTAAAAGCATACTGACTGCGGTTATATCGGCTATTGCGTCAAGCGCGCCGACCTCGTGAAAATGTATTTCCGTTACGGGCTTCCCGTGAACCGTACTTTCGGCTTCGGCAATTATTTTATAAACCGCAATTACGTCGTTTTTAACCTTTTGGGAAACGTTGAGCGAGCTTATAATTTTCTCTATATCGCCCATAGAGCTGTGCGTATGGCGGTGAAGCTCCTCAAAGTGTTTATGCCCGCCCTCCTCGACGGAATTGACAAGCACTTTTAGCCGAACGCCGGTAACGCCGCATTTTTCGCTTTTTTCCTTTATAAATTCAACGCCCGGAATACCCGCTTTGTTAAGCTTTTCAACAAATTCCCCGTTATTGTCCGCAAGCCCGATAAAAGCGGAAGCGAGCATATCCCCCGCCGCGCCCATGGGACATTCTATGTAAAGAGTTTTCATTTTTTAGCCTCCATATGGTTTATCCTGCTTGCCAAAAAGCCTGCGCCGAAACCGTTGTCGATATTCACCGCGCATACTCCGCTTGCGCAGGAATTGAGCATAGACAAAAGCGCCGAAAGCCCCGAAAAGGACGCTCCGTAGCCGACGCTTGTGGGAACGGCTATTACAGGGCAATCCGCAAGCCCGCCGATTACCGACGCCAAAGCGCCCTCCATGCCGGCGACTGCGATAATTACGCTTGCGGACATTATTGTATCCCTGTTTGCCAAAAGCCTGTGAATACCCGCCACGCCTATATCGTAAAGTCTGACCGTCTCGTTCCCGAGTATCTCCGCCGTAAGAGCCGCTTCCTCCGCTACCGGTATATCGCTTGTGCCGCCCGTAGCGACAACTATCTTTCCCAAGCCGTCGGGAGCCGCCTTTTCTCCGGTGTAGGCAATTTTTGAAACGCCGTCATATTTTATATCTGTAAGCTTACTTAACTTATCCGCTTTTTCCGAAGATAATCTTGTAATCATAACGGTATTCTGCGACGAAGCGTTCATAGTCTTTACGATACCCGCTATCTGTTCGGCGGTTTTGCCCTCGCCGTAAATCACCTCAGCGGTACCCTGACGCATTTCCCTCTGCGTATCCACCTTTGCCCAGCCCAAATCCTCAAAAGGTTGGCCTTTAATTTTTAACGCCGCCTCCTCGACGGTAATTGAGCCGTCCTTAAGCTTAATTAAGATATTTTCAAGCCTGCTCATCTGAACACCTCTTTATCTATGCTTATCGCCGAAAAATCATTTTTCAGCATTTCTCTTATTTTCGGCAATTCCATTTCGCCGTTTTCAAGCTGACTGCGCTTTAATTGTATTTTTGCGCTTTTCGGGCTTTCGAGCCTGAACCTGAAATCCGAAAAGCCGAGCGAAAAAAGCAAATTTTCCGCTTTTTCTATTTTCCCGAGCAGTTCCCGAGTAATTACCGTATTTTTCGGTATTCTTGTTGCAAGGCAGGAATACGAGGGCTTGTTGCAGGTAAACAGCCCCTCCTGCTTTGAAAGCCTGTAAACGTCCGCCTTTGTAATGCCGCAGATTCTAAGCGGAGAAAGCACGTTTTTTTCTTTAAGCGCGCGCATACCCGGTCTTTCGTTTATGCTGTCGGAGGCGTTTGTGCCGTCTGCGATTATATCGTAGCCGTCCTTATGCGCCCTGTCTGTTAAAATGCCGAACATATTTTGCTTGCAATAATAACAGCGCAGGTCGGTATTTTTTAAAATTTCCGACTTCCCGCTTAAATCAACGTCAATTACCGTAAGCTTAACCGAGAGCTCCCGCGAAAGGCGCAGAGCGTCCTCAAGCTCGAATTCGGGCTGAAAAAAAGACTTTAGAAAATATGCGCTTACGTCGCAGGCATACTTTTTTGCCTGACTCAATAAATATGCCGAATCCGCTCCGCCCGAAAACGCGACGGCGATTTTTTTGTATCTTGTAAAAAATTCTTGTAAATCCATATTTTAAATAAAAGCGACTCCGAAATGACCAGAGCCGCTTTATAAAATTCGTAAACTATTTTTTGTTCTTAAAAAGTGCCGCTCTGACTGAGCCTTTTGGGTCTTTTATAAGCAAAACGACTACCCAGATTACAAGCGCAAGGGCGATTACGGAAAGCCCGAGGTAGGCGTCGTTGAGCATATCGGCTGGCGAAGGCTTGAAAAACTCCGAGCCAAGCTCGATGTATTCAAAAACAGCGTCAACAAACCACATTATCGACGCTCCCCAAAACATCCAACACAGGACGCCGACCTTCATTTTATCGTCGGGAGCGTTTTTGTACCAGACGGCTGTGCTTATTACCGCCGCAAAAACCGACAAAAGCAAGGTCATTGTATATTTCCCTCTGCCCTTTCGCAAGCGTTTGATTTTCTTTCGGCAATATGCGCAACCAAAAGCATTACGCCCCAAATTGCGGTAGTGAGCAAAGCCATCGCTACGCCCGCAGTACCCATTTCATACAGCATTTCGGCAGCGTCCTGCGGATTTGACGCCGCGGTGAGAAACGGAAAATACGGCGCTATTTCACCGTGCCAAATATGCTCGAACAAAAGCAGAACCGAACCGCCCAAGAGAAGATTGGTAAGCCAACGAAGCTTCCTTGAAAACGGTATTTTATACTGCTTTGCTTCTTCTTTGTTTACAGAGATTTCCGCATTTTCGCAAACGGGAGAAATTTTCTTTTCCCTGTTCTTTGCAATATTTGCAGCTGCCGCGGTCACGATAGCCTCGGCGGCGGGTACCAAAAAGCAAGCCATAACAACAACTCCTTTATATTTTCATATTTTATTTACTTCGGTAAAGATTATATCAAAGATAAAAATCAATGTCAAGAATACTACCTGCTTTCGATATTATTTGTCGGGCTGCTGACCGTCGTGCGCCCGCCACATACATTCGCCGAAATTCATCTCGGTAAAAACCGCCTTAAATGAAGAATTTTCGGGACTGCACGCATATACTCCGAAAGAAACCTCGTCCGCCCCTTCAAACATATGGCAAACCCGCATTTGAGAAAAATCCCTGCCGTTCTCGGAACACTCGATTAAAAAATCCGATTCCCTGCGACTTAAACGGTACCACATACTTTTAACCGAAGCCGGTATAACGGTGGTAGCCCAATCCGAATGCTCATGTACGGTAAAGAAGCAAGCAACCGAAAACAATAGATAGACCGCCAGCACTACACTATTCCGAACC
>CANRIZ010000007.1 GCA_947630835.1 uncultured Clostridia bacterium
CGGACGTTACCTCCGCTTACGGTATGCTCGCAAGCGGCTACGAGCGTAACGCGGTGTGGGCTATGAGCAAAGCTACGTTCTTTGCGAGCTTTTACCCGCTTATGAACAAGAGCAAAAACAACCTTATCGAATTTGCAAACGGCAAATACTACATTATGGGTTGTGAGGTGTACTTTACGGGCTCTCTCGAAGTTGGCACGGCTTACCTCGGCGACTATTCGTATATCGTAGGCAACTACTCGCAGGATATTACGGTAGTAAAATCCGAGCATAGCGGGCTTTCGACAAACAGCATTGACTACCTCGGCTCTTGCGTATTCGACAGTAAGGCTATTGCGGGGCTCGGCGCGTTTGTAAAGGTTGCGAAAGCGGCGGGCGACTAATAACGGAGGGCTAAACTATGGCGAATATCTCGGAGCAGTATGTTTACAGTATTCGCCGATACCTACGCCTAAACCATACTCACTTTGACGCAGAAATAACCGACCTAATAGGAGCGGCGCGAGCCGATCTCCTATTAGGCGGGATTTTGCCCGACAAGGTGAACGACGAAAACGACCCCCTCATAAAGCGGGCTATCGTTGTATATGTCAAAGCAGAGTTTGGGCTCGATAACGCAGACGGCGAAAAGTACCGCGAGAGCTACGGTATGCTCAAACGGCATTTAATGCTATCGAACGAATACACCGAGGAGGCGTAGCTATGTTATGGCGAGAAATCGGGTATTTGTGCAAGGAAACCGAAAAGCTCGACACCCTGGGAAAGCCTTATAAAACCTTTGAAAAAAGAGAGGTTTATTGCAACGAAAAGGGCGTAAAGCGGAACGAGTTTTACCAGGCACAAGCCCAGGGCTACCGCCCCGAGCTTTGCGTAGAAATACGGGAGGCAGACTATGAGCGGGAGGGACACTTTGAATATAACGGCACAATGTACCGAGTTATCCGTACATATCCCGTTAAAAACGAGTGCCTCGAGCTTATATGTCAAGCCCTCGTAAACGACGACTAACGCGGAGAGGGGGCGGCGGAGTGTATAATACAAAATCATTTATCAAAGCTCTACGAGAGCGGGTAAGCAAGGTATTAACTACCTACTACGAGGAGGCACCGAGCAAAGACGCGGTATTTCCCTATGCGGTGCTAAACAGCATTAACATTATTGACCTCGCAGCGGGCGACCTCGCCTCCTTTTATCTCGATATATGGGTAGATGAAAAACAGCCTACCGCGACGGAGGAGCTCGAGGCACTTTGCGACACGCTACGAAACGAGCTTACAAACGAAGTTGTCGCCGTGAGCGGCGTTTTCGCGGCACATATCGGCTTTGACAATCAAAACGCAGTATCGGAGAGCGAGTACGATATATCGCATAGGCGGCTCGGCTTATCCGCAAGAATTTTTTACAATTAGGAGGCTATCTTATGGTAACAAACCTTACTACAAAACAGATCGAGTCTATCCAAATTGACGAGTCCGTTATTTTCCTCAACTACGGAGAGGAGGACGAGCAGTTTTTGGCTCCGACTCGCGGCGGCGGTGAGTTTGCCGCTACCGTGACCGTGCGCGACATTGAATTTGACGGACGGCACGGGAAAACAGCGGGTACCCAGGTTATCGAGGAACAGGGAGCCTCGATTAAGGTTACGACGCTTTGTATGTCACAGGAAAACCTTGCCCGCGCTATCCCGTGTTGCTCGGTTGCAAGCGACGAGGGAAAGACGATCAAAAACCCGCCTACGGGCGTTATTCCTATGTCGGCATACCTCAAAAATGTTACTATGTTCGCTAAAACGATTGGCGGTAAGTACAAGAAAATCACGATCTACAATCCCTTACACGAAACAGGCTTTACGGCGAAAGCGGTACAGAAAGCCGAGGGCGAGCTCGCGTTTGAATTTCTCGCCCACTATCCGCATAGCGACCTTGACGGCGACTTGTGGAAAGTGGAGGAAATCGCACAGGCTCCCGAAATGAACAAAGAATAAAAACAGAATTTAAGGAGGAACCAAATTATGCTTACAATCGGAGCTATGCCTATTTTGCTTAAAATCGTAGGAAAACTCGATATTAAGCCTATCGTTGAAAAACTGAAAAACCTTGATATTTTCGAGGAGCCAAAGGACGGAGAAAACGCGCGGGCGCAGTTATCAAAAGAAAAGCTCGGCGTGCTTGCCTTTGAGATTTTAGGCGAAATTACGCCGCAGCTCGGGAAAATCGCCGACGACTTGCCGCCGCTTGTAGCCGCCTATAAGGGCGTTACCGTCGAGGAGGCAAAGAAACTCGACGCGGCGGAGGTTATTAACGAGATGATCTACGACGACGGCGTGAGAAATTTTTTCAAAGTTGCCTTGCGAAAGAAAACCGCGCAAGGAGCTTAAACTTACTCCATAAATATTACGATTGGCAGCTTATCGAGAGTCTACCGCTAACGGCTCTCGGTGAGCTGCTTTCTTATGCAAACGCGGAGGAGCGGCGGAAAGAAGAGCTCGAGCGGGAAAAACAGCTTTTCCCGCTATGGCTCGCAAATTACGCCCTTGCAAAAATACAAGGGCGCGAGGAGGTAATGGACTTTGAGGAGTTTGTAAATCAGACTTTCGGGCCCGCCGCCGTGAGCAACAAAAAACAAACAAAAACAGCCGAGGACATTACGGCGGAGTTTATGCCTGTTGTCGAGGCAGATAAAAAGAGAGGAGGCTAACCTATGGCAAGCATTTTTTCGCTCTTCGGCGAGGTACTTATAGACAACACGAACGCCAACAAAAGCATAGACCAAACAACCGAAAAGGCGGAAAACAGCGGCTCAAAGGTTGGCTCGGCTTTCTCCTCTATCGCAAAAGGCGCGGCGGCGGTAGGTACCGCAGTTGTGGCGGGCGCGGCAGCAGTAGGCGGCGCAGCTTATAAAATGGCAAAAGACACAGCAGCGGCAGCGGATAATGTCGATAAAATGAGTCAAAAAATCGGCATTTCAAGAGAGGCATACCAGGAATGGGACTATGTAATGTCGCAAAACGGTATGAGCGTTGATAAATTGCAAACGGGCATTAAAACGCTAACCTCGCAAATGGACTCCGCAAAAAAAGGAACCTCGTCCGCTGTTGAGGCTTTCGACAGGCTCGGAATATCGGTAACAAACTCGGACGGCTCCTTGCGCTCGCAAGAGGAAGTTTTCGAGGAAACTATAAAAGCCTTGCAAAATATGGATAACGAAACGGAGCGGGCAAGGCTTGCTACGCAGCTTTTCGGAAAAGCGGGCGTAGAAATGGCTCCTCTACTTAACCAAACAGCGGAGAGCACAGAAGCGCTAAAAGACAAAGCGCACGAGCTCGGTATGGTGATGTCCGACGAAACAATAAACGCGGGCGTAGAATTTACCGACACGTTAGACACATTAAAACGCTCTTTCGGCGGGATTGCAAACAGCCTCGGCGGTACGGTATTGCCGATTGTGCAAAGCGTATTAAATCTTATTATTGACAAACTCCCCGCTATTCAAGAGCTTTTCGGGCGGCTCTCCCCTATCATTCAAGAGCTTTTCGACGGTGTATTGCCGCCGCTTTTTGAGTTGGTAGAAACGCTATTGCCTATCTTAATGGGGCTTTTTGAGTCGCTACTACCCGTTATTGAGAATATTATTACGGCAATTTTGCCCGTGGTAATTAGCCTTATACAACAACTCTTGCCGTTTATAGTGCAGATCGTACAGCAAGTGCTACCCGTGCTTATACAGCTTATCGAGGGGCTTATGCCTTTAATTACGGAGATACTTAATACAATTCTCCCCGTGATTATTCAGCTTTTGCAGGCTATCCTACCGCCGCTTATCGAGATAATCCAGGCGGTGCTCCCCGTGATAATCGAGCTCGTACAGCTTTTGCTACCGCCTATACTCCAAATCGTCCAGGCGGTGCTCCCCGTGCTCGTGGACTTGCTTAATACGGTTATGCCGTTGCTTGTGCAGATTATAGAGGCAATTTTGCCCGTGATAACGGAGCTCATAGAAACGCTATTACCTCCGATACTCGAAATTGTCGATATGATTTTGCCTTTGTTGATCGAGCTAATAAACAGCGTTTTGCCGTTGGTAACAAGCATAATCGAGGCAATTTTGCCCGTGCTTATATCCCTACTCGACGCGATAATGCCGCTTATGAAACCGATACTCGACCTACTCGTAACGCTGCTATCGCCGCTAATGGACTTACTCAACCTCATATTGCCGCCGATAATTAACCTTTTGACGAGCCTTATTAACAAGGTTTTGCCGCCTCTGCAATCCGCTTTTTCGGGCGTTGCAAATGTAATAAGCACCGTGTTTAAGGGCGCGTTTGAGGGCATAGGCAAGGTAGTAACGAACATTAAAAACGTGTTCTCGGGCATTGTTGACTTTGTAAAGAACGTATTTACGGGAAATTGGCGCGGAGCCTGGGACGCGGTGGTAAAGATATTCTCAAATATATTTGAGGGTATCAAAAACGCCTTTAAGGTACCTATTAACTGGATAATAGACGGTATAAACGTGTTTATCCGTGGGCTTAACAAGCTAAAAATACCCGATTGGGTACCAGGTATCGGCGGCTATGGCTTGAATATAAAAGAGCTTTCCCGCCTCCGTATCGGCTTGGAGTATGTGCCTTATGACGAGTACCCCGCTTTGCTACATAAAGGCGAGCGCGTGCTCACAGAGGGCGAAAACAAAGAGTATAACAAGGCGATCTCGACGGAAAAGACGGACAGAGAGGGCAAAATAGCCGTATATATCACGCTCGGAGAGCGGGCTATTTACATAGAGCGGCTCGACGGAGAGAGCGAGGAGGATATGGACGGCTTTATAGATAGGCTCCTCGAGCTTATCGCCGAAAAAATCAAAAGAAAGGGGCTTGTGTTTGGATAATGGAGAAACTACCGTTTTTAATGTTCAAAGGGCAATGCTCCCTTGATTTTGGCTTGCTTATAGTAGAGAAAGGCTCCTACAAAGGAGCTCAAAGGGACATAACCTATACAAGCGTAGCGGGACGAAGCGGCGATCTTATAACCGACAACGGGCACTACAAAAACATAAATATCCCGTACAAGCTCTCGCTCCTCAATACGACGGAGCGGGAGTTTGTAGAGATTACGCACCAAATAAAAGGTTGGCTCCTCGCAGAGCAAGGCTATTTTCCTTTATGGGATAGCTACGACGCAAGGTATTACCGCCTCGCATCGTACTCCGACGAGGTGGATATAGAGCAAGAGCTACGCGACCTCGGCTCTCTCTCGTTGACCTTTAATTGTAAGCCGTTCAAGTATTCTTTCGATGGGCAAAGCGTTGTTACGCTCACAAAGGCGGGTACTCTATACAACGCCGAGCTTTTCCCGAGCCGACCGTATATAAAAATCGTCGGCAGCGGGACAATAACGCTCACGATCAACAACGACGCTTTCTTATTGTCGGGAGTGGACGAATACATAGAGCTTGACTCGGAAATGATGAACGCTTACAAGGGAACGGCGGCGGCAAATAACAAAATGACGGCGGACGACTTCCCTACTCTCTACCCAGGCAATAACGCTATATCGTGGGTGGGGAGCGTTGAGAGGCTCGAAATAGTACCGAGGTGGTGCTGCTTATGATACCTATTTTATACGAAAAAGGCACAACGGATTTTTCAAATAACGGGCTCGGCTTTCTGAAAGACGCTACCAAAGCGACGGTAACGGAGGAGCGCAACGGCAGTTATGAGCTATCGCTGCAATATCCGATAACGGGGCAATGGTACGAATTACTCGGCGACGGCTGCATAGTGAAAGCAAAGGCAAACGAAACAAGCAAGCCGCAGCTTTTCCGCATATACAAAACCTCAAAGCCGTTAAAAGGTATTGTCACTTATTCGGCGGAGCATATAAGCTATGATCTAAACGGCTTACCGATAGCGGGATTTTCCATTACGAACGCTACGCCGCAAATGGCAATTACAAGGGCGCTCGAACAAACGCCGCTTTCACATAGTTTTACCGCCGTTTCGGATATATCGACGCTTAACCGCACGAGCATATTAACACCTTGCTCCGTTCGCGCTCTCCTCGGTGGGCAATCGGGCTCGGTGCTTGATGTATGGGGCGGCGAATATGAGTTTGACAATTTCGTTATAAACTTACACGCGCAACGAGGGAAAAACAACGGCGTAAGCATTGAATACGGGAAAAACCTTAAAGACCTTAAACAGGAAAGCAATATTGCAGAGTGCTACACCCATATTATGCCCTATGCCGTTTACAACAACGACGACGGAGAGGGCAACACCGAGGAGGTATATGTATATCTATCGGAGCGGGTTTTGCCGCTTATAAATGCGGAAAATGTAGGACACAGCAAAGCCTTTATTATGGATTTCTCCGACCGTTTCGGCGACGGAGAAACTCCGACCGAGGAAACGTTAAGAACAAAAGCAAACGCATATATAGCGGCGGCGAACCTCGGAGCGCCGAAAATCAATATAACCGTTTCGTTTGTGCAGCTATGGCAGACAGAGGAATATAAAAATATAGCTCCTCTCGAGCGGGTGAGCTTGTGCGACACCGTGGCGGTGAGGTTTTCAAAACTTGGAGTGACAGCCTCCGCAAAGGTTATTAAAACCGTTTATGACGCGCTCGCCGAGCGTTACGACAGTATCGAGCTCGGGGACGCTAAAAGCTCTTTTGCCGACACGGTGAACAAGCAAGCCGCCGAAATTGAGAGCGTAAAAGAGAGCGTAAAAACAGGACAGGCACAAGCGAGCGCGGCGTTGAAAAACGCGATAGCGCAAGCGACAAGCCTTATTACGGGGCATAGTGGCGGATATGTAGTGCTCAACCCCGCAGAAAAGCCGCAGGAAATACTAATACTTGACGCGCCTACAATCGAGGAGGCGGTTAATGTGTGGAGGTGGAATAGCGGCGGCTTGGGCTTTTCCTCAACGGGTTATAATGGCGACTTTACCACGGCTATAACAATGGACGGTACCATAGTAGCGGACTTTATAGCGGCGGGGGTGCTTAACGGCGCATTGCTAAAAGCCGACTCTGTACAAGCCTCCGCGCTTTCCGTGGAATATAAAAACTCGGTAATAAATGAGATTGCGGACGCTACAAAGGAAATTTCACAAGCCTTTAAGGTTGCAGACGAGCAAGTGTTGAGCACCATAAAAGAAACGCTTAAAGACTACTCCACCTCAAAAGAAACGAAAAGCTATATAGAGCAGACAGCGAGCAGCATAACAAGTAGCGTTACCGAAACGCTTAAAGACTACTCAACGACAACGCAAATGAAAAGCGTGATCACGCAGACCTCGGACGATATAATGCTTGAGGTTAATAAAAAAGTCAATAATTCAGACTTTGGTACGAAGATCACGCAAAACTATTCCTCGGTGCGTATCGCTTGGAATAGCATATCAAAATATATAGAATTTGAGGGCGGGGCGATAAATATTTATGAGTCTACCGCCCAAGGCCCCAACAACCTTTTAATGAAAATGACTAATACGGGAGCGTGGTATTACAACAGCGGAAGGACGATAGGGCAGATAGGTACTAACAAATGGAGCGGAGACGACTCGTTTAGAGGGCTCGTTTTTGATCTGGAATACGGAGCCGACTATATGTGTTGGGCTCACAAGGAAACCTCGGGGGCAGACGCATATACCGTAAAGCTGATCTACTACGCAAACAGCAAAAAAAACAATATGGGACTGCATTTAGATTGTGCGACCTATTGCGGCGGAAATCTGTATATTAACGATTATGTAAAGACGGTAAATTATTCAGACGGAGGAGGCGGGCTTTCTTCAGCAAACAAATACATTTCAATGAGCGGTAGAGGTTGTACCTTTACTTGCGATAGTGATTTTACTTTTGAGAGCAGTACAAACCTACTTGTAAATTGTTACAACAATATCGACTTGCACAACTTCTCTATACTCAATCAATCGGACGCGAGATACAAAAAAAATATCTCGCCAACAAGCGTAAAGGCAGTAGCCGCTTTGTCGGCAATCGAGCTAAAAGCGTTTGATTGGATAGAGAGCGGAGAGCATAGCGATATAGGATTTATAGCGCAACAGTTACAAAAGGTTATGCCCGAGCTTGTGAACGAAAACAGAGAAACGGGGCGTTTGTCAGTGAAAACGGATAAGTTAATTCCCTATCTCGTAAAAGCTGTGCAAGAGCTCGCAAGCATTATTTCAAGTGGAGGCACATTATCGGCAATCCAAACTCTCGGCAAAGTAACAGCGGTTGGGACAAACGAAGCGGCAAAGCCGCAACAATGGGTTGACGAGTACACCGACGAGGAAAAAAAGCAGTTTATAGCCAAAAATCAGCCGCCAACACACAGCAAAGAAATTGTCGAAAGCGAGCCGATTTTAATACCCATAACAAAGCCAAAAATTGAGGAGGTAAGCGAAAATGAGTAATACGGTACCGTTAAGCGTGTTAATGGAAAATGCCAGAGGCAAACTTATTCAGACTTTTAACCAGGTGATCGACGAAACAAGGCTACCCGCGTACTTGTACGAGGGTATGCTTGCGGAGTTGCTCGCCGAGGTGAGAAACCGTAAAAACCTCGAGTTAATCTCCGATATTAACGCTATGAAAAACGAAAAAGACGGCACAGAGGAGGAAAAAGACAATGAAAATTTTGCAGGAAATTAACCTCGACTTTGCGCGAGATACGCTCCCCATTACTGTTTTTGCCAAACAGTACGACCAGGAGAGCCGCTTTGTTAAGATTACGCCACTTAACCACGGGCAACCTTGCGAGCTCGAAAGCGGCGTAACGGCTCGCTTGCAAGTGACAAAAGCCGACAAAACGCAAGTTATTAACGACGCGACCATAGAGAACGGCGTTATTAACGCGGAGCTTACCGCCCAGGTGCTCGCCGCCGAGGGCGTAGCCGTGGCGGAAATCGGGCTTTACAAAGGCGGCTCGCTCTTATCGTCGCAGAGCTTTTATGTCAATGTCAGAGGCTCGGCTTACGATCAGAACAAAGTTAAAAGCTCGGACGAGTACGGCTCACTTGTGGACGCTCTCGGAGCGGTACAAGGTGCGCTCGACAAAACAGACGCGGCGGCTCAAAAAGCGAACAGCGCAGCCGACAGCGTAGGGCAAGCTATCGAAAAAGCCACAAAAGCGGAGGAAAGCGCAAACGCAGCGGCAGCGGCGGCTCGGGAGGCGGCGGCAGCAGTTGGAGAGGAGATCGACGGTATTATGATCGTTGACAACGACGACAATACAAAGTATCTCGGTAAATTCAGAATTTCGAGCGGGCACCCCGCTTTATAAATTACAAAATTACAGTAGGAGGCTGAAAAAATGGCAGACATTAACCACTTGTTTCCGAACGCGGAACAACTCGACACAATGAACGCTTTACTTGCGATCATTGCAGCGAACAGAGAGGGCGGCTTGGAGGTATCCTCTTGGAAATCAATAGCCCAAATCGTGAAAATGGGGCTCGCTCCTCGTGCTTTTCCCGTCGGGTACGAATTTACGACCGAAAACAGCGACGAAAGCACTAATGTATTGTGGGTTGTGAGAGGGCACAACAAACACGCCGCAGCAAACAAGAATTTCAAACAGACAATGACGCTTGAAGTTAAGAACGTGTACGGAAACTCGGCGGGAACCTATAAGGGCGTTGTATTCGACGCTACCGAGGCGCTTTACTATGCACCCTCTGGACTCGCAGCGGGTACATACCACTTTACCCTTTTAAGCGGGTATGATACGACATACGGCGGCGGAAAAACTCTTATGTTTACGCTGAAACAGCCGCTCCCCTCGGGCGGGCAAATTGTCTTTCCGTGGGCGTACCAAACACAGGCAACCGCTACAAAAATAAGCACATACCCGAGCGCGGACTCAACGCAAGCAATCGAGAGCGGAATTACCGTAACAGAGGGCACCGGCGGCAGCTTGCTCGGAACGGCAGACGGAAACACCGAGAATATGAACCACACGCACCGCATATGCTACGGCTCGAATAACTACGCACAAAGCGCGGTTAGACAATGGCTCAACAGCAAAGCGGCGGCGGGCTCAGTTTGGAAACCGACAAACAAATTTGACCGCGCCCCGTCTTGGGCTACGACTTATAACGGCTTTATGCACGGCTTACCCTCTGAATTTTTGGAGGTAGTGCAGCCCGCTGTAATTCCTTGCCGCACAAACTCTATTTATGAGGTTGCGAGCCTCGACGGTACGGAGTTTACCAAAGACCAAACCTACAACCTCGAGGACAAATTTTTCTTGCTCTCGCGTCCCGAAATGTACGGCTCTTGGGACAGCGCCTCATATAAAGACGGAGAATTATTATCGTATTATGACGGCTTAACAAACGCCGAAAAAATCAAACGCGACGCGGCGGGCGCGGCGCGTCGTTGTTGGCTCCGCTCTCCCAACCCTGGGGACGCGGACGACGCGCTGCTTGTGTACACCGACGGCAGCTTGAGCCACGGCAATGCGAACAACGCTTACCCCGTCGCCCCCGCTTGCATAATCGCATAATCCCATAATCCGCCTCTAACGAGGCGGAAAGAAAAGGAGGCTTTGTATGAGTGTAAGAAAAGGCGACAGAGGCGAGGGCAAGCTGCAAGTGCTTAATAAGGCGCGGGAGCTCAAAGGGTATTCGCTCGGTATCGTGAAAAACGAAAAGCATTTCCCCAAAAGCACCCGTTGGCTTTATGCCTCACCGATAGCAAACGAGGTACGCGAGGCTTGCTCTTGCATACGCCGCGCAAACTCGGTATATGTTTCGGACGGTATCACGAAAGAGGACGAGTACCGCTACCGCAGATCGGAGCAGACAAAAGCACACGCACACCTCGACGCGCTTTTAGACCTTATAGACGACGCATACAGAGCGGGCTATATTTCGGGAAATCAAACGGAGTATTGGACGGGCTTAATACTCGAAACAGACGACAAGCTGAAAGCGTGGATTAAGTCAGACAAGGAACGGTACGACGGTAAAGGCTGATAACGTGGGGCGGTTGCTATTTATTCGGCGCGGCGCGTAATTGTTGGCTCCGCTCTCCCAACCCTGGGAACGCGAACAACGCGCGGATTGTGAACACCGACGGCAGCTTGAACAACAACAATGCGAACAACGCTAACGCCGTCGCCCCCGATTGTGAGAATAGCCCGTATCAAGTAGTCAAAAAGACCAAAGCAGCGCGACTCACACAAGGAGCGACCGTCCTACCTCCGAAAGGAGGGAATGTTGCGGGCGACAAAGGTACCTTGCGGGGTAGTCCTTTTATATGCACCCGTTATTTTATGGCTTACGAGGAAGTTATATCTTTTGATAGCCTATATAAAGGCTTAAAGAAAAGTTGCCGTAATGTTCGTTGGAAAGATAGTACGGTAGGCTATGAGAGCAACGCTCTTAAAAACACCTATCGACTACGGCAGAGCTTATTAAACGGAAAATACAAGCTCGACAAATACCAACGCTTTACGATCTACGAGCCAAAGAAAAGAGAAATTGTAGCGACAAGGTTAAAAGACCGACAATTTCAACGCTCGCTTTGCGACAACGGATTTTATGAGCAAATCACGAAATCCTTTATAACCGATAATTGCGCTTGCTTACGCGGGCGCGGAGTCGATTATACCTTAAACCGTATGACGGAACATTTACGGCGTTACTATAACGAGCACGGTACCGACGGTTGGGTGCTCAAGTGCGATATTTACCACTATTTCCAAAGCATACGCCACGATATAGCGAAAGCGGCTATATATAAGCGCGTTACGGACAAGGAAATAGCGGCTCGCGCTTGCGAAATAGTGGACTCTTTCGGCGAAATAGGGTTAGGGCTCGGCTCCCAGGTATCGCAGCTTGTCGCTCTTGCGGTGCTCGACGATCTCGACCACTTTATAAAAGAACGGTTGCGGGTAAAGCACTATATCCGCTATATGGACGATTTTATTTTAGTCCACGAGGACAAGGCGTTTTTACAGAGTTGCCGCGTAGAGATTGAGAACCGCTTAAATGCGATAGGCTTACGGCTTAACGAAAAGACAACGCTACACCCTATAAGACAGGGCGTAAAACTCTTACAATGGCGGTTTATCGTTACAGACTCGGGCGCGATCATACGAAAAATGAGCAAGAAAAAGCAAGGCAAGCAACGCCGCAAGCTCAAAAAGCTATATGCCAAAGAGCAAAGCAGAGAGTATGAAAAGGGAACGGCTCGGGAGTCGCTTATATGTTGGCTATCGAACGCGGACAGAGGCAACACCTATTACGAACGGCAGAAAATGAAAAATTATTTTGTAAATTTGGAGGTACAAAACAATGACAAACGAGAGCATTTACAAGAGGCTTGCACAGGCGGAGGCTATGGCTAACGCTCAAAAGGCGGAGCTTATGGAAACTCTACGCGCGGCTTACGAAAGAGCTTGCGCGGACGAGAACGCGGAGGAGGCGGCGGAGCTCGCCCGAAAGATCAGAAACAAGCTGCTTGACAACAGCGACAAGGAAATGTCGCTTGACCGCCTGGGGCTTGATACCTCGTCGGCGACAAAGTTTATTGCCTCGCTCGGAAAAATCTTTACGGGCGAATGGGCGAAATATAGGCAGCTTTTGAGGGAGTTACCCGAGCAAGAGGGCTTTCCGTTCAATATCGAATTTCCGACGCCTCCCGACTCCGAGGAGGTAACAAATGAGCCTACTTGAAATCATAGAGCGGCTTTGTAGCGTTACAAAGCTGCAAGCTGAAATTATCCAAAAGCAAACCGAGGCGCTCGAGCAAGCTAAAATCGCCGACGAGCTCACCGAGGAATTACAGAAAATGAGAACGACAGCCGCAAACGAGCTCGCGCTCATTGACAAAGAATACAATTAGGAGGTGCGCTCTATGTGGGAGCTATTTTTGAAATGGCTTGTACCGTTTGTTTGCGGCGGCATTGTATCTCTTTTCGGAGTTGTTATATCTCGGTGGAAGATCGGAAAGAAAAGACAAGACGCTATCGAGCTTGGGTTACAAGCTCTCTTACGAGCCGAAATTATACGGCAGTTCGAGAAGTACGACGAGCGGCAGTATTGCCCGTTATACGCGAAAGAGGCGTTAAAGCGGGAATATGATAGCTACCACGCCCTCGGCGGGAACGATATAGCGACAGAGCTTTATAATAAAACAATGTCGCTACCAAAAGACCCGCCCGAGGAGAAAGACGGAAAGGAGGTTAAAAAGCAATGAAAAAGAAAGTTACTACCGAAACAATCGTAAGAACGATTGTACTTGTTATTACTTTGGTAAACCAGGTATTAACAATGTTTGGGAAAAACCCGCTCCCCTTTGCCGAGGACGAGTTGTACGCTATGTTCACGGCAGCGGCTACTATTGCCGCCACGCTTTGGGCTTGGTGGAAAAACAACAGCTTTACTCCCGCTGCTATCGAGGCGGACAAGTATTTAGCGGAACTGAAAACCGACAACAAAAACGATACGGAGGAATAACAAATGCAAATTAAAGAAACCTTTGTAACAAACAACCCTTGCTATAAGGCAAACCAAAACCCGAACGGCGACAGCCGCTATATCAATTTCCAAAAGAACGGCGCAAAAGGGCTTATGCTCCATAGCGTAGGTTGCCCGCAGCCGTCCGCGTCTGTTTTCGTCAATAATTGGAATAAAAGCTCTTATGATAGAGCTTGCGTACACGCCTTTATTGACGGTAATACGGGCGTTATTCATCAATGCTTACCGTGGAATTTCAGAGGTTGGCACGGCGGCGGCAGCTCGAATAATACGCATATCGGTGTAGAAATGTGCGAGCCCGCTTGTATCAAATATACGAGCGGCTCCTCGTTTACTTGCTCCGATACTGCAACCGCAAAGGCGGTCGTAACCCGTACATACAAAGCGGCGGTTGAGCTTTTCGCTTTCCTTTGCAAAAAATACAACCTTAACCCGCTTGCGGACGGCGTAATTGTAAGCCATAGAGAGGGGCACACTCGCGGCATTGCCTCCAACCACGGCGACCCCGAGCATTTATGGAACGGCTTAAAAATGGGCTACACTATGGACGGCTTTAGAAAAGATGTAGCCGCCGCAATGGGTACCGCCACGGAAAAGCCGCAGACCGAAAAGACGCTTTACAGAGTACAGACGGGCGCGTTTTCCAAAAAGGACAACGCAACAGCTCTCGCCTCGAAGCTGAAAGCGGCGGGATTTGATACCTACATTGTGCAGAGCGACGGGCTCTACAAAGTACAGGTAGGCGCATATAGCGTAAAGGCAAACGCCGACGCTATGGCGGTAAAGCTGAAAGCAGCGGGCTACGATACTTACATTACCACAAAGAGCGGTACGGCAGTATCGGCAAACACTACGCCGAAAAAGACCGTTGACGAGCTCGCCCGCGAGGTTATCGCGGGAAAGTGGGGCAACGGCAACGACCGTAAAAACCGCCTTACGGAAGCGGGCTACGATTACAGCGCAGTACAAAAGCGTGTAAACGAGCTGCTTAAATAGTCCTCCTTAAATTCACATAAAGAAAGAGCGGCGGGAATGAGGGAAACCTCGCCCGCTGCTCTTTCGCTTTATAGAGAGGTATTATAAAATGGGAAACAAATACAATGTTACTTTTGTTGATAAATCGGACGAGGTTAAAAAAACACTTGTAGGATTATCAAAAACAGCGTTACGAGCTTCGGGAAAGGTAATACGCAAATATTTACGAGAAAATATACCTATTCGTTCAAAGCGTTTCAAAAATCATATAGGCTCGTGGGTAATGATAAATTATCAAACGGGACAACCTACGCTACAAATAGGGTTTTATGGTTGGCAGAGGGTTAAGAAAAAAGGAAAATTACCGTCAAATGCTAATCCCTGGTGGATTGAAAGAGGCGTAAAACCTCATATTATGCCAGGTAAAAAAGGAAATTGGGAGCCAGGGCATTTTATGAGATATGACAATATGATTTTCGGCTTTAAGGTCAACCACCCAGGCACAAGGGAAACAAATGTATTGCGCGACACAGTACAAAACCACATATCGGATATAAGAGAGGCACAAGAGGAATACCTCAAGGCTATTTCCGATACACTCGAGGCAGCAGGAATGAAAGTAGATAAGGGCGACGAGTTCGAGGACGACGACTAAAAAAAGGCGGGGGCTTGATAGCCTCCGCCTTTTTTGTTATAGAGAATAAATAATAATATGAATGTTGCAACCGTATGTTTTATCGCCGCCGCCCGTGATGTTATTAACTGTAACACTCATAGGATTATTAGGATAGTCGCTCTTTAACTCGGCGGCAAGCTCGGCGTTGATGTGTCCGAGTTGCTTACCCGACTTTGTAAATACGCCGATAGCGTCGGGGTATTCCGTAGTGGGAATAGGCTTTAATATAAGGTCGTCGCCAGGATTGCAAGACTTGATAATCTCTTGACGGCTTGTGCCGTCGTCATTTCCAAATGTTACGCCTACAACTTTTGAATTGAAATCGCGGACTATGGAGCGGGACGGGGCAGCAGGCTTTTTATTTCGTTTACAAAGCCAAATAATAAAATAGACAATGCCAACGGGATAAAATATAACGAGTAGAATAATTTGCCAGGGTTTTAATTTTTTCATAGCGTTACCTCCGTAAATAAAAAGTGGGCGCAAGCCGAATACTTGCACCCACCGAAAAACACAAGCTCCGAATTGCTACCACACAAATTCATTTACGCTATAAGTAACACAAAAACGAGCTCGCATTTTTACCAAAAGTAAAAACGCGCACTTATAGCATAAAAAACAATATTGAATTTGTGTGGTGCTTTCATTATAGCACGCTAACCCTTGATTTTCAATATTTCCGCGAAAAAATGCGAAAAAGTTTGAAAAAAGATATTGACATAGTAGTACGACTATGCTATAATAAATACAGAAATTAAGAAAGGAGGAAACGCTATGCAGGACATAACAAAAGCCTTGCAAGACTTGGCAAAAGCGGTTGAAAGTAACCCCACCGTCCAAAGTGTAAAAGTTACTATCACGCTAAAGAAACCAACGCCGAGCAAGGCTAAACCCGAAAGCAAGTAGCTTTCATAGGCAGAGAGCGGGCGGCGAGCCGCCCCTCTCGTAAGACCTATTATATCATATATTTTTTGAAAATTCAAGCGTGCCGCACGGCAGGAGGCGTATTTTATGGAAATAATAAAAGGAGATACGGTTTACAAAGTTTCGGAAAACTCGAAAAATTGGACGGTAAAAAAAGAAAGCGACAAGCTCTCTGTTTCTTTTAATGTATCGAAAGAGCTTTGCAAAACCGAGCAAGAATTACGGGAGTATGTTTTATCCAATAGCGAATTATTTTGAGGTGATATTGTGAGCGAGCGAAAGCAAACACCGCAAGAACGATATGCGGCGAAATATAAAAAGCAATTCAAAATTGATTGCTTTACAAGCACAGAACAGGACATTATAGACAAGCTCGAGAGCGTCCCTAATAAGGCGGGATATATTAAGCAGCTTATCCGAGCAGACATTGAAGCAAGCGAGAACAACGACTAAACGAAAGCCCGTTCCTTATATCGAGGAGCGGGCTTTATTCTTTTTAACAAAACGGAGTGATTTTATTATGGGACAAAATTACAGTCATTTTACATTTTCCGACCGCCTTAAAATTGAAGCTTGGCAGAGAGTCGGAACATCAAAGCAAACTATGGCGGACGAACTCGGCGTACATATAAGCTCTATTTACAGAGAATTAAAGCGAGGCGTATATACGCACCTTAACAGCGACTATACAACAGAAACAAGATACAGTCCCGATATTGCGGAGGAAAAGTACCAGGAAAATTTACGGGCAAAAGGAACAGGGCTGAAAATAGGCACCGACCGCGAGTATGCCGCCTATCTTGAATACAAGGTATCAGCAGAAAAATACGCCCCTGGTGCTATCCTCGGGGAAATAAAGCGCAAGGGTTTACAATTTTGCACCACCATTTCAAAGACAACCTTTTACCGATATATCGAGGACGGCGTATTTTTGACAATCACAAACAAGGACTTGCCCGTAAAGAGAAACAAGGATAAGCAAAAGTACGACCGCGTAAAGCCGAGCCGTGCGCCGCGCGGTAAAAGCATAGAAAAACGCCCCGAAGAAATAGACACCCGAGAAACTTTCGGTCATTGGGAAATGGATTGTGTCGAGGGAAAGAAAGGGACACGGAAAACGCTGCTTGTTCTCACGGAGCGGAAAACCCGACGCGAAATTATCCGTCTTATGAAAGATAAAACCGCCGCGAGCGTTGTTAAAGCTCTCGACGGTATCGAGTCAGAAATGGGAGCCGACCTTTTCGCCCGCGTGTTTCTTTCAATAACGGTAGATAACGGCTCGGAATTTACCGACTATGAAGGTATAGAGCGTAGCTCTCTCGGAGAGGGCAAGCGCACAGCAGTATACTTTTGCCACCCGTACAGCTCATACGAGCGCGGCTCAAATGAAAATCAAAATAAAATGGTGCGTCGCCACTATCCGAAAGGCTACGACTTTACAGCAGTTACGCCCGCAGACATACGCCGCCTTGAAAAATGGATTAACAACTATCCGAGAGGGATTTTTGATTATTATAGCTCCGCAGACCTATACGAGGCGTGCTTAAACAGCATTTTAGCGGCTTAATTGTGACGAAAATAAAAATTTTTGCACTTTTTTCGCACTTACCCCTTGACTTTTCACTAAGTCCCGAATAAACGGAAAAAATCGGAACGTCGGAATATAAAAGGTCAATTTTCATATTATATAATGAAAAGAGGTGTGTTTATGAATATTAAAATTAAACCGAAGCCCTTGCTTGCGTTTGTATTTACCGCATTGCTTGTCGGCTTTTTAAGCTCGGTTGCCGGAGGAACGAAAACGGGCTTCGACAATATCAATACTCCGTCGTTTGTGCCGCCGGCCGCGGTTTTCCCGATAGTATGGAGCATACTTTTCATACTTATGGGCGTATCGGCTTATATCGTATTTGAGGAAAAAGACCCTTTGAGCAAAAATGCGCTTATATACTATTATATACAGCTTGCGGTGAACTTTCTGTGGCCCGTGCTGTTTTTCAGACTGCATGCGTTTTTGGCTGCCTTTTTGTGGCTTTTGCTGCTTTTGATACTCGTAATTATAATGGATATTAAATTCTTTGAAATAAATAAGCTTTCCGCTTATCTGCAAATCCCGTATATCCTGTGGCTGATTTTTGCGGGCGTTTTGAACTTCTCCGTCTGTCTTTTAAACTGAACGGATAAAATATCCTCCTGCTTTGAAATATAGGCGGGAGGATTTTACAAATAAAATATCCTGATTTCTTTTCCCGATTTATTGCATTTGTCGATAACATATTTTGTACCGGGGGAACGTCCGTTCCAAAACGCGTAAACAATATCCGCATATTTTATAATTTTATCATTCCTTTTTAACGGCGCGGATTTCCCGTAACGCTTGTATTCGGGCAGAAATTCGGTAAATTTAATGCCGTTTTTGACGGCAAAATCCTTGGCGCATTTGTCAACGCCCCGAGCGCCGCCGGAAACAATTTCGTCTACGTCTTCGGGCAAAAAGTCGCCCAAATTTTTGATTGAAATATCCCTTGAACCTATGACAGCGGCTTTCATATTACCTCCTTTGGATACAAAATAGATATATTTTATGTTCGTTTGACCGATTATAGCACATTTTGAACATAAAATAAAGTCATAATATAATCAAAAAGGGGTAATATTATGGCTATTAAGAGCTTGTCAATTCGCATCGAGCAGGAAATGCTGGATAAGCTTCATATCGTAGCGGATTACGAGGGGCGTTCGGCGAACAGTCAGATTTTAATTTTAATCCGAGACTGCATAAAGCAGTACGAAAAGGAAAACGGAGAGATAATTTTGAAAAAAGGCAAGGGGTAATCGGTAAATTCGGGACGGGAAACCGCAAGAACCCAAACAGCAAAATATATCATTTAACTTCGCCGTGTTTAAAGCTAAATGCGGCGTTGTTTTTTGACTTAAAATAAAAGCTTGACAAAATGCGTAGGGGGGGGGGGGTAGAATGTTATTGATATTTTTGTAATTTCGAGGCAAAGCAAAAAGATTAACGCTTACCTCAAATTACAGGATAATCAACAAATAAAAAAACGGAAAGCGGGTAAGAAATGTTTAAATTGTTTAACACACAGCGAAAAATTTTGTCATGGCTTTTGTCATTGGCAATGATACTGACTGCTCTGCCCCTGGCAGGGGTTACCGCGTTTGCGGGGTACGAATCGTGGTATAGCAGGGATTTTGAGTATACCGTTCTCTATGACGGAACGGCGGAGATTACACATTATACCGGTAGTGCGGAAACGCTTGTCATTCCGTCGGAAATTGACGGTTACAAGGTTACAAGCATAGGCGAGTATGCATTTGAAGATTGCGACAGCTTAACAAGCATAACAATACCCGACAGCGTTACAAGCATAGGTTATGGGGCATTTTCAGACACTGAATATTATGACAATCCGTCAAATTGGGAAAACGGTGTTCTGTACATAGAAAATTATTTAATAGATGCAAATAACGATGAAATCCCCGAAAATTATACAATAAATGAGGGAACAAGAGTTATAGCGACTTCTGCATTTTCAGATTGCGATAGTTTAACAAGCGTAACAATACCTAACAGCGTTACAAGCATAGGTGACGGTGCATTTTACGGTTGCGACAACTTGACGGAAATAAAGGTTGACGCAAACAATAAAAATTATGCTTCTCAGGACGGAGTATTGTTTAATAAGAATAAAACAGAGCTTATAGATTGTCCCGAAGGGAAAACGGGAGCGTATAAAATACCCGACGGCGTAACAAGCATAGGCGAGTCTGCATTTCTATATTGCAGCAACTTAACAAGCATAACAATACCCGACAGCGTAACAAGTATAGGCGAGTTTGCATTTGAATATTGCGACGGTTTAACAAGTGTAACAATACCCGACAGCGTTACAAGCATAGGCAGAATTGCATTTTACAAGTGTAGCAACTTAACAAGTGTAACAATAGGCAGCGGCGTAACAAGCATAGGCGAGTCTGCATTTCTATATTGCAACAGCTTAACAAGCATAACAATACCCGAAAGTGTTACCGAAATACAGCGTTTGGCATTTAGTGGTTGCTACAGCTTGACGGAAATAAAGGTTGATACAAACAATAAAAACTATTCCTCACAGGACGGCGTATTGTTTAATAAGAATAAAACAGAGCTTATACAATATCCTATAGGAAACAAAAGAACATCATATGATATTCCCAAAGGCGTAATAAGCATAGGTGAGTATGCGTTTAGAGATTGCGAGAGCTTAACAAGCGTAACAATACCCGATAGCGTTACAAGTATATGTGAGTCTGCATTTTATAATTGTAACAGCTTAAAAAACATAACAATACCTGACAGCGTTACAGATATAGGCGAGCATGCATTTTGTTGGTGTGTAAGCTTAACAAATATAGCAATACCCGATAGCATTACAAGAATAAACGGCTATGCATTTCAATTTTGCAGGGGCTTAACAAATGTAACAATACCTAACAGCGTTACAGGAATAGGTGATGGAGCATTTTACGAATGTAACAGCTTAAAAAGCGTAATTGTTCCGGAAAGCGTAAGAAGTATTGGTTACGGTGCATTTTTCAGTTGGGGATACTACTTGACTGACATATATATATTAAATAAAGATTGCATTTTTCCGGATGGTGAAAGAGGAGAAGCTCCAATAGCGTATAGTACAATTCACGGTTATGCAGGTTCAACAGCCGAAGAATATGCAAAAGAATATGCAAATAAATACGGCAACAAATTTGTTGCTTTAGAGGAACACCCGAGTATGGAAAAAGTACCCGCAAAGGCGGCAACCTGCACCGAGGACGGTAATGTTGAATATTATCATTGCTCCGATTGTAACAAAAATTTCAACGACAAATACGGTCTTGAAGAAATTGCGGACATTGTTTTAAAGGCTACAGGTCATAACTTCGAGAATGGCGTTTGCACAGTTTGCGGCGCAAAAGAGCCTGTAAATCCGAGTGACCCGACGAATCCCGTAAATCCCGATACTCCTAAGGCAAACGGCGACGTTAACAACGACGGCAAGCTTTCAACCGTTGACGCTAAGTGGATTTTGCAGAACATAGCGAAGTCAAGGGAATTCAGCGACGAGCAATTCAAAGCTGCCGACCTCAACGGCGACGGGAAACTATCCGTAGTTGACGTTAAGTGGGTGCTCCAGATTGTCGCCGGTATGCGTAACGCAGAAACTTTGGAGTTAATAACCAAATAATTAAAAGCATTTACAAAAAGTTATAATATGTAACAAATAAAAAAGCGACAAAAAGCGGTTATACCGAGGTAAACTTGGTATAACCGCTTTTGTAATATAATTAAAAGGAATTTCGCAGTCTGCGGACTGCGACGAGGGCTTTGCCCCTCGACCCCACCGACTTTTGTAAAAGTCGGGGAAAACATTGATTGTCACTCGCCGCAAATTTGAGCGAAGCTTTGACTGTTGCTCGCCGAAAGTTTAATTAAAACTTTATTTGAGTTTTAATTCTTAATTTGATTAAGAAAAAATTGCTTTTACAAAGCAAAGGAAACCCCCGGCGAGGGTTTCCCACGATAAAACAGTCCACCGGACTGTTTTATCTCCCTTCCTGCGCTTTTTGAAGTAAAAGTATTTCGCAGTCTGCGGACTGCGACGAGGGCTTTGCCCCTCGACCCCACCGACTTTTGTAAAAGTCGGGGAAAACTTTGACTGTCGCCCGCCGCGAATTGTAACGGGCTTGACCGTTGTTAGCCGAAAATTTAAGCGAAGCTTTGGATTTTTCGGCCGCGATATTTTAACTCAGCTTTTATATTTTTCCGCTTGCAGCGTAAACATTTTTGCATATGTTCCGCCGAGCTTCATCAACTCGTCATGCGAGCCGGCTTCTATTATTCCGCCGTTTTCCATAACATATATTTTATCCGCAATAACCGTTGTCGAAAGCCTGTGCGATATAAATATTACCGTCTTGTGCTTTGCCGCTTCAAGCATCGTTTGGTTGAGCTTGTATTCGGCTATCGGGTCAAGGTTAGCCGACGGTTCGTCGAGAATTACATACGGACATTTTTTGTAAAAAGCTCTCGCTATAGCCACCTTTTGAGCCTCTCCGCCCGAGAGCATAACGCCCTTGTCGTCAAATTCCCTCAAAAGCTCCGTATCCGCGCCTTTTTTTAATTTCTTCGTAAATCCGCTGTTTTTCAGAGCCTCTGTAACGGCGTTTGAGTCTACGTCCTTGTCGAGCGCAACATTCTCGCCTATAGTACACGCAAAGGTCTGAAAATCCTGAAATACCGCCGCAAACCTGTCCCTGTGAGAGGACACCGTTACGTCTTTGATATTTTTTCCGTCTATCAGAATTTCGCCCTCGCTTACCTCGTACAGCCTTAACAGTAAATTCGTAAGCGTTGTTTTGCCTGCTCCGTTGTAGCCTACAAGCGCAATTTTTTCATAAGGCTTAATTTCAAGGTTAATGTTGTTTAACGTCGGCTTGTCGTTGCCGGGATAGGTAAACGACATATTTTTGATTGATATAGTCTTTGGCTCGGCGCATTCGGCCTTACTCTCTCCGTCCTTGATTTTGTAGTCGGTCTTTAGGAATTCCCTGTATTTTTCTATCATCTTAGCTCTTTCCGACATTACCGCCCTTGCCCAAACGGTAAGGAAATTAATAGACGTCGCTATTGAGTATGCCCCGTTGAAGGTTGCAACGAAGTCGCCCGGCGACAGCGTCTTTTTAACAAGCACGCAGTAGCCTAAATACAGCGGCAGAACAAGCATAAAGCCGAGGCCCTGAACGCCTATCTGCTGAATACCGTAGCACAGAGAGATTTTTTTCCAATACCTTTTCTGGTTGTCGATTACATCGTCTGCGGCGTCGTTGTACCTGTCCATAAGCAGGGGAGTTATACCGTTCATTCTGACCTCTTTTGCATAGTCCTGCAAATAGAAAATCCTCTGAAAATAGTCGCTCCTGCGGTGGAATTTCGTATTGTCTATCCTTCTGCCCATTTGAAGCTGCGCTATCTTGGTGCTTAAGGGCAGGAATATCAATATTGAAGCAAGAATTATCACAAGGCAAACGGGGTCAACCGCAAGTATAACCGAGGCTATTGCGGCAAGCGAGATTAAATTCGCCACATAGTTTTGAATAAGCCCCAGCAAGCCCTGAATATTATCCGATGAGGATTCTATAGTCAAAATAAAGTTGTTGTAAAAGTCCGGGTTGTCGTAGCTTTCAAGGTCAAGCAGATGCGCCTTTTCGTACAGCTTTGAATTGAGCTTGAAATAGAGCCTTTCGCGCTCCATATTCCAGTAAAATTCCCTGTAAAGTATCGTAATAAGGTTTCCGAAAACGATTACCGCCGCAATGGCGGCCACCGCATAGTAAATCCTTTCTAAATTCTTCCCCTCTACAACCACGTCGATTATGTATTTTACGCCTATTACCGAAACGAGCCTCGGCGGCAGCGTTCTGAAAATTCCGGACATTATATCGCCTATCACAAGCCCGGGAGAGAGCCGGAACATAAGCCACAAAAAGTACATAATGTTGCTGAACATAGAGTGTTCGTCTTTGCTTTTTTTATTTAATTTAAGCATCCTTTTCGCCCTCCTCTCTAACATAGCCGGAAGCCTGAAGCTTAAACATCTTGCTGTATTCTCCGCCCGATTCAAGCAGCTGTTTGTGCGTTCCGCTTTCTGTAATTTTGCCGCCGGAGATTACAAAAATCCTGTCCGAAAGCACGGCGGAGGACAGCCTGTGAGAAATATATATAACGGTTTTTTCCTTTGTTGCGTCTATAAGATTTTCGTACATTTTGTACTCCGCAATCGGGTCCAGGGCGGACGAGGGTTCGTCAAGCACGGCGATTTCGTAATCGCTCGCAAAAAGTCTTGCGGTGGAAAGCTTTTGGTTTTCCCCGCCCGAAAGCCCCGCGCCGTTTTCGTCGAATTCCCTTGTCAGTACGGTTTCGCCGCCCGAGGGCAAAGAGTTTACCTTTTCCCAAAGCCCCGCCCTCTTAAGGGCGGATTTTGCCTTTTCTTTATCCGAGTCGGAACATTCGCCGCAAATTACGTTTTCAAAAATTGAAATCGCAAAGTTTTTATAGTCCTGAAAAACGGTTGCAAATGCGTTTCTAAGCGATTCTACGGTATATTCCTTTATATTTATTCCGTTATACAGAATTTCGCCATCGGTCGGGTCGTAGAACCTCAGCAGCAGCTTTACGAGCGTGGATTTGCCCGCGCCGTTTACGCCTACAACCGCTACGGTTTCGCCTTTAGTGATTTTAAACGAAATATTTTCGAGGGCGTTGGTTTTTGCGCTCGGATAGCGGAAGGTTACGTTTTTAAATTCAAGACTTTCAAATTTTTCGGCGGTTCTTTCCCCGTCGCGTATATTCGGCTCGCATTCAAAAAAGTCCCGCAGATTTTGAAAGTACAGCGCCATCTGCGCCATTTCGTCGAAGCAGTAGGTTATAAGCGAAATCGATTCCCTGACCGAGGTGAACGCCGAAATTACAACGGAAAAGCCCGAAACGCTTAAAGTGTTTTTCCTGACAAACTGGTAAGCCGCATATGCGTAAGTGCCGATAAGCGGGATGAATTCCGAAAACAGCGTGCTTATCATACTGTAAACGAACAGCTTAAAGCCGTAGCTTTTAAGTATTCTTACATTGTCTTTAATCGCCTTGTCAAAGCGTTTCATCATAACCGAAAAAATATTCGAGGTTCGCATATCCTTTGAAAAGTCCTTTAAGAAAACGGTTCTTTGGATATAAGCCTTGGTACGGTTATTGCCTGCCATTTCCCAGTCCCTTTTATATACTTTTTTGCTTTTGTAAAGCTCGATTATAAAAACAAACAGAGTGGGAACAAGGAAAAGCAAATACATAGGCCCTATGGAAGCGACCGTGCCCAACAAGAATATAAGCGACAGCACGGAGGAAACAGCATCGGCAAAATCGGAGCAGAGAACATCGTAATAGCCTGCCGACATAACAAGCGTTGCTCTCTGGTATTTGTCGTAAAATTTCGGCTCCTCGTACTCGGCGACGTCAAGCGAAATAGCCTTCTCGAAGACCATATTGTTAAGCACTTTCAGCACTCTCTTTGTAGATACCTGCCTTATATATGACGCCCACCAAGTTAATGCTTTTATAAACACCGTGACGCCGAAAAACAAAAGCAAATCACGCAAAAACAGGTTGAAATCTCCGCCCGAGTCTATAACGCCGAGCAGGACCTTTAAAAACAGCACGCCCTGTATGTAACGCATAAAAATATTATCCGCCAAATAGCTTGCCATATAGCTTAAAAACAGCTTTTTGTCGGCTTTCCATACAAGCTTTAAAGCATATGCAATGTTTTTGAAAACGGGTACTTTTTCGTTTTCGTGAAGCTTTACATATCTCATATCTTCCTCCAAGTAAAATAAAAAAAGCACTGCCGAAGCCCCGACAGTGCGTAATATCCCAAAGAAACTTAAAAAAGTTAATCGCAAGTATGGGGTATCCTGTACCTTTCGGGGCAGAAAATTATATTAACAGAATCCATTGGGAGATACTGTTCGGACATTCTTGAACGATAATTATACGAATATGTCATTTTTCTGCCTCCTTTTTGTAAATTTTAACCGTTGCGCAACGATTAGATATAAGATAACACAAATGTTCGGCGTTGTCAATAAAAATTTTTAAAAACATATAGACGGTTTTTAACTATCGGCTTTCACGGCGAACACGTCATAATACGGCGAAAGTCCGCATAAAATTAATAAACATAATTAAAGGAGTTTTTCAAATGGCAGACAACGCGTTAAAACAAAAAATGCCCCACAACGTAATTATGGAGGACCGCCGGCATCTTACCGTTTCGGGAGTCGAGGATATCGACAGCTTCGACGAACAGGCGGTCGTCATTTTTACGCAGATGGGCGAGCTTACCGTAAAAGGGGACGATTTGCACATAAACCGCCTGAGTCTTGAGGTCGGCGAAATTTTGATAGAGGGTGAAATCTACTCGCTTGTCTATTCCGAAAAGGAAGAAAAGCAAAGCTCCTCGCAGGGATTTTTTTCAAGGGTGTTTAGGTAATGGAGTATATTTTAAGCTTGTCAACCCAAACCAAAAGCTTTTTGTATTCGCTGGGCTTCGGGCTTTTGATAGGGATACTTTATGACGTTTTAAGGGTAGTCAGGCTTATTTTTTCTTTTTCAAAAACCGCCGTTTATATTACGGATTTTTTGTTTTCGCTGCTCTCTGCCGTTATGACGTTTTTATTCTGCCTCTCGGTTACAAACGGGGAGGTGCGCTCTTATATTATACTCGGGGAGCTTATCGGCTTTTTTGTTTTCTATCTCTCTTTCGGCAGCGTTGCCGTTAAGTTTACCGAGAAAAGCGTGAAAAAAATCGCGGCGGCTTTTAAAAGATTTTTCCGCCTTGTTTTTTCTCCTTTTATAAAAATTTTCAAGGTAATAAGCCTGAAATTTTCAAGATTAAAGAAAAAAGTCAAAAAAAGAGGGAAAATACTAAAAAAATTGCCAAAAATCTCTTGCAAAAAGCAAAAAAATCAGATATAATTTAACAGAAAATATATACTTTTATTTAAGATAAAATCTGACTAAGAGAGAATAAATAATGAAAAAGAACAAAAAAAGCAGGCAGAGAAAGCCCCAAAAATTCAGCTTCATACTTTCAATAAGCCTTTTGCTTATCGTCGGCTATTTTGTAATAAGCTTAATCAACGTCCACGCTCAGATAAAAGAACGCAAAAAAGAGGCGCAGGAGCTTGACGCAAAATACGAGGAGCAGCTTGCCGAAAATAAGGAACTCAGCCGAATTATCGAGGGCGGGGATAAGCAGGAGTATATCGAGCGTATAGCGCGCGAAAAATTAGGCTATGTAATGCCCGGCGAAAGGGTTTACTACAATATAACGCCAAACAACTGAATTCCTTTTTGTTTTTCTCGAGGGAGGATTTTAACTTCTATGTTTGAAATCGGCCGGATCCTTGACGGCAAAGTTACGGGTCTTACTAATTTCGGCGCCTTTATCGGATTGCCCGAAAACAAAACGGGAATGGTGCATATTTCCGAAATTTCTCTTTCATATGTTAAGGACATTCACGATTTTCTCAAAGAGGGGCAGAATGTCAGGGTAAAGGTAATCGACGTAAGCGACGAAGGGAAAATAAGTCTGTCGATTAAGCAGGTAAGCGATGGCGACGGGCAGAACGCCCAAAACGAAGCCTCGGCAGAAAAAAGCCAAAGCTTTGCAAGGCAGCAGTCTTCCGCCAACGTGTGGAAAGGTATGCCCGAGAAAAAGAGCGACGCTCCCTTGTCTTTTGAGGATATGATAGCTCAGTTTAAAAAGAAAAGCGACGAAAAGCTTGCCGACAAAAGAAAATCGGCGGATTCAAAGCGAGGTTCTTATTCAAAAAGAAGATGAATTTGCAGGCAGTTTACGCCTGCATATTTTTTAGGTGAAATTATGAGAGAAATAGACGTTTTACAGGTTAAAAACACGGTAAAGGAATTGGTAATACAGGCTAACAAGGTATTGCCGGACGATTTGTGCGCTTTAATTAAAGCTGCCGGCAAAACGGAGGAAAAAGAGCTTGCGAAAAAAATTATGGAACAGCTTTCGGACAACCTTGACGCCGCAAGGGAGCTTGATATACCCATCTGCCAGGATACGGGTATGGCGGTTATTTTTATGGAGATAGGGCAGGACGTTCATTTTGTCGGCGGCGATTTATACGAAAGCATAAACGGCGGAGTGGCGCAGGGCTATACCGACGGGCTTTTGAGAAAGTCGATAGTCGCCGATCCTTTTGACAGGGTAAACACGGGCGACAACACTCCCGCCGTTACCCATTTAAAAATCGTACCGGGGGAAAACGTAAAAATCACCGCTTGTCCCAAAGGCTTCGGAAGCGAGAATATGAGCAGGATGAAAATGTTTACCCCTTCGGCTTCAAGAGAGGACGTAATTGATTTTGTGCTTGAAACCGTCGTTACCGCAGGCGGAAACCCTTGTCCGCCTATGGTTATAGGCGTGGGAATAGGCGGGGATTTTGAAAAATGCGCCTATCTGTCCAAAAAAGCTCTTTGCAGATGCGCGGGCAAAAGGAACGAAAGCGATTTTTACCGCAATATGGAGGAGGAGCTTTTAAAAAGGATAAACGAAACCGGTATAGGCCCTCAGGGCTTCGGCGGTAGGACAACCGCTCTGTGCGTTAATATCGAGCAGGCGCCCACGCATATTGCAGGCTTGCCCGTAGCGGTCAACATAGGCTGTCACGTCACCCGCCATGCGGAAAAAATAATTTAAAATACCGAAAATAAAATTAATTCTAAGGAGCAGAGGAGTATGAAAAAGTTAAAGCTTAAAGTTATTATACCCGTAATTGCCGTTATTTTGGCGGCTGTTGTTGCCGTTGTGGGCGTTAAGGTGATTTATCCCAAATACAAAAACAACGGGCCGCTTAAAATAAGCGTTGACGTCTCAAAGGAAACGGGAAGCTTTGACGGCTTCGGCGCTTCCGCCTGTTGGTGGGCTCAAGTTTGCGGCGGCAGCGATAAGGCGGAGGAGGTCGCGAAGCTGCTCTACAGCAAGGAAGGGCTTGCGCTCAATATTTACAGGTACAATATCGGCGCGGGCGAAGCGGATAATGTAAACAGCATTATCAACAACGAGTGGAGAACGACGGAAAGCTTCTATGTTTACGACGAAGCGTCCAAGCAGTACAAATATGATTTTACCCGTGACGCAAATGCGCAGAAAATGCTTGATTTGGCGCTTTCATACGGAGTTGTCGATACGGTTGTGCTTTTTGCAAATTCACCGCATTACTCCATGACCGTTTCCGGCAAGGCAAGCGGAGGGGACGAGCAGTTCGTTTCAAATCTGCCCAAGGAAAATTACAAAGCGTATGTTGATTATTTCCTCACAATAACGCAGTATTTTCTCGATAAAGGCGTGCCCGTTAAATATATCAGCCCCGTAAACGAACCGCAATGGGGTTGGGGCGGCGGAAACGCCTCGCAGGAGGGCTGCCATTACACCTCCGAGGAAATCTACGAGCTTTACAAGCTTTTTGCAAATGAAATTCAAAAGTGCAATATGCCCGTTAAGCTTTCCGCACCGGAAAGCGGCGCCGTAGACGATGATACAAAGCAGTGGTTTAAGGCTCTTTATGAGGATGAAACCGTCAAAAAATCGCTCGGTACGCTTTCGTATCACAGCTATTGGTCCGATGATTTTGTCGACAGGAAAATCGACTTCGGTAACTGGTTAAAGGAAAACGTGCCCGACGCCAAGGTTGAGATGTCCGAATGGTGTCAGCTTCCCTGCGTTGCGGATACGACCTCGATTTTCGGCGCGCTTACGCAGGCGAGGGTAATTGCAAACGATTTGCAGTACGGCAGGGTAAGCTCCTGGAGCGCATGGGTAGGCGTAAATGAAAACGGAATTAATGAGGACGGCAAAAATTATTCGGACGGACTTTTGGTAGCTTCAAAGGACTTTTCCGAATGTGAAAAGGCAATCAGATATTACGCAATGGCGCATTTCAGCAAGTTTATTCCGTCGGGAAGCGTTCAGCTTGAAACGCAAAAGAATATAGACGATTTAAAGACCTGGAACTCCGACAACCCCGAGGACAATGAGCTTCGCAATATTTATGTAACCAATACCGTGGCTTTCCGCACGCCCGACAATAAAATCGTTGTGGTCGTCGTCAATGAGGGCGGCGAGAGGAAGCTGAAAATCGACGTTGACGGCGTAAGCCAAATGAAAGTCTATACAACAACCGAGGAAGAACAGCTTGCGGAAACCTACAGCGGAAAAATCAAAGCGGTTACTTCCCCGCAGTACAGCATAACTACGGTTGTGCTTGAATGACAGAAATATTTTACAATCTTGAATAAAAGAAATATTTTATAATTTTTATTTGTTTTTTGATAATCTAACTTCATTTTGATAATTAAAAATTTAAGTTAAAATTTTATAATTCAAGCGTTATACAAAATTCAAATTACCGTAAAAATTGCAGCATGTCATATCCGGCATGCTGCTTTTTTTATGGTTTTTATTCTTTAAATTTATAATTTTTTATTGTAAAAATATGATTTTTTATGAAAAAATTTTTATGCGCAATTTTATAACATAAATTTACAAAATAACAAATAAATGAATAAATTTCCATTAATATCAAGGTCGTTCACCCTGATCTCTCGGTCGTATACCCTGATTGTATTGAAATTATTTTTTTAATGTGTTTAAATGTGTGTAGGTTTATTTTAACAAATCACAATATATGTAAAAAGCAAATAATGCAGATGTCATAATTTGGCAACTGTTAAAGCGCCGATTATTTTAATTAATTTCTTTAACATAAAAAATTAACTTCAAAAGGTGATTTATTAATGCTTAAAATCAAAGTAGCAATTTTAAGTAATGATAAAGTGTTTACAAGTAAAATTGTAGACTCTTTCAGTACCAATTATCAAAACAATATAGAAATTTCCTCTTTCGGAAGCACGGAATTAATTTATGACTTTTTGTCAACGAACAGAATCGATGTTTTTCTTGCCGACGATGATGACAATATAACTGTGGATTTTGACAAAATTCCTTCGAGATGTACATTCGGATATTTGGCAAGGAAAAAATCAGTTGAATCCTTAAACGGTTACAGATGTATATTTAAATACCAAAAAGCGGACCTTATTTATCGCGAAATTATTTCACTGTTTTCGGAAAATTCCAATTACAAATTAAAACAGGATCATCAAAAATCCGCAAGTAAAATAATTACATTTATTTCTGCTGCAGGCGGAACGGGAGTTTCAAGCCTTGCTGCAGCATACGCAAAACACAGAGCGGGATTGGGTGAAAATCCGTTTTATTTAAATCTTGAAACCTTCGGAGGAGCAGGAATTCTTTTCCCCTCGGAAGGAAATATTAATATGAGCAACGTTATCTATTCGCTGAAAAGCAATTCAATCAATCTTTCCCTTAAGATTGAAAGCGCAATAAAAAAGGGCGCGGACGGTGTTTCTTTTATTGATTCTTCGGATGTTATTCTCGATAATCTAGATTTAAGCTCGGAAGAAATAATGACTTTGATTGAAGAAATAAACGCTATGCCGAGATACAATAAACTGATAATCGATTTTAATTTCAGATTCGGAGATTTGGACTTAGCTATTTTAAAAAAATCCAACAAGATTATTTTGGTCAGCGACGGTTCGGAGATTGTAAACGGTAAAACATTAAGGTTGTTGGAGGCTTTAAAAATAATTGATGAGGAAAAAAATGAAATTTTAGGAAACATATCCATAGCATACAATAAATTTGCAAGTAAAACCGGTAAAAAAATCAATTGTGATTTATTGGAATTAGGCGGTTTTCCCAGAATTGACGGAACATCATCGCTGATTGTAGAGCATCTTGCAAATCAAAAAATTATTGAAAAGATTTAACTTTTAGTAAGGTAAACGAATATGGACGATGAAAAAATTAATTCAATAATAAGGGAAATCAGAGAATATGTTACTACAAGCCTTCCGTTAAGCACTTTATCGGATGAGGATTTGCGAACAAGTATAGAGGAATACTCGCAAAAATATTTTGAAAAGACATATGTTCCCATAAAAAAAAGAGTTGAAATTATTGAAAAGGTTTATAGCTCGATTCGCGGCTTCGGAATACTTGATACTATTATGAGCGACGACTCTATAACCGAAGTAATGATTAACGGGAAGGACAATATTTTTATTGAGCAAAACGGTGTAGTACATAAAATAGCCGAATCCTTTGAGAGCGAAAGAAGATTGGAGGACGTAATTCAAAGGATAGTAGGTTTAGCCGGCAGAGAGGTTAACCAGGCAAATCCTATATGCGACACAAGACTTCCGGACGGCTCCAGAGTCAGCGTTGTTTTGCCGCCGATTGCATTATGCGGTCCTACGGTTACAATTCGTAAATTTTCAAAAACACCCATGACAATTGGGCAATTAATAAAATACGGCTCAATTACTCCCGAAATAGCAAAGATTTTAGAAACGCTTGTTAAAGCAAAATACAATATTTTTATTTCGGGCGGAACCGGTTCGGGTAAGACAACATTTCTTAACGCTTTGTCAAATTATATACCGAGAAACGAGAGAATTATTACCATTGAGGACTCCGCTGAATTGCAGATAGCCAATATAGACAACCTTGTCAGTTTGGAAACGCGAAACGCCAATACGGCGGGAGTAGGCGCGATTTCAATAAGGGATTTAATAAAATCTTCATTGAGAATGCGTCCGGAAAGAATTATAGTCGGCGAGGTCCGCGGAGGGGAAGCGCTTGATATGCTTCAAGCTATGAACACAGGACATGACGGCTCATTGTCAACAGGACATGCAAATTCGGTTAAGGATATGCTTACACGTCTTGAAACTATGGTATTGCAGGGCGCGGAGGGATTACCGCTTGAGGCTATACGCCAGCAAATAGCAAGCGCTGTTGATATAATCATACATTTGGCAAGATTGCGCGATCATTCAAGAAAAACCGTTGAAATATGCGAGGTGCTTGATTATGATTACGCAACAAAAGAAATTAAGCTTAACCCGCTGTACGTTTTTGAAGAGGATGAGAAAAGTACGCTTGAAAAAGTATCGGGCAGTTTAGTCAGAACAAAACATCCGCTTCAAAACGACAGTAAACTGAAGCTTATGGGTTATACGGAAAAAATATAAGTTAGGAGCAGCAATGAATTTATTTAAGAAAAAAACAAAGGAAAGTCAACCTCAATATTATATGTCGGCAATAAATGTTCAAGTCCTTAATTACGATGTGTATGAGTTGGGGAAGAGCGAACGAATAATATTAAGTATTGTTTCGTTTATAGTCGGCGCTGCGGTCGGTTATTTGTTTTACGGCGGCATTGCAAAGGATGTAAACGGCCACCCTACCGTTACAACGCATGTACTGAATATTATAATTATGTGCATAGTCGGCTTTTTTGCAACGAAGATTTTTTTGCCTATGTATGTTACCCGAAAAATAGAAAAGAGGAAGGATAAGCTAAGGGTACAGTTTATTGATTTGTTGGACTCTTTGTCAACCTCAATTTCATCCGGTAAGAATGTTCCGCAGGCTTTTCAAAGCGCCAAGGGCGATATGATGCTTCAGTATTCCGATGATGATTATATAATACAGGAGCTAAGCGTTATTATCGAGGGTATAGAAAACAACATAGCTGTAGAAGATATGCTTATAGATTTGGGCAACAGAAGCGGTATAAAGGATATAACAAATTTCGGCTATGTTTTTCAAACGGTTTACAGAAAAGGCGGCAATATAAAGGAAGCTATCGCGTCTTGCCATGATTTGCTTACGGAAAAAATAGAAATTGAATTAGCGATTTCAACCAAAACGGCGGCGGCAAAGAACGAGCAAAACGTAATGATGATAATGCCGATAATTCTTGTCACAATGTTAAAACTTATGGGCTCCGACTTTGCAAAAAACTTCACCACGCCTCTCGGTCTGGTTTCGACAACCGTTGCGGTTGCACTTTTCGTTACTTCCTACTTTGTCGGCAGAAAATTAATAAATATAGAGGTTTAGTATGCTGTTTGCAAAATTGATAATAACCGTAGTAGCAATATTTCTTTCGTTAGTTTTTATTAAACTGTTGTTGAAAAACAATAAATATGACGAGATGTTTGAGCAGCTGGACGACAGCAAACATCCGTTTAAACAAATCTATCCCGTCGGGTTGAATTTGCTTGATAAATTTAATTTTGATTATCAATCAAACAGAGCGAAGAAATTAAAAACAAAGCTTGACATTATGTATGGAAAAAGAAACGGCGATTTATACATATTTGTTACATACGGCGAAAGCATTTCGTTGGCTTGGTTGGTTCTGATTATAGGTCTTGCTCTGTCGGCTTTTGCTTCTTCCGCAAGCGATATGCTTATTTTCCTGGGGATTTCCGCATTGATTGCGTTTATGTGCTATTACTATTTTTTCAATCAGGCAAGCAACGAGCTTCAGAAGCGAAGCGAAGTCTATTTGTCCCAATTTCCCAATGTTGTATCATCTGTGGCGTTGCTGGTTAATGCGGGAATGATTCTCCGGGACGCTTGGCGTCAGATTGCTTACAGCGACGACAAAGAAATAAACGAGCAAATGCAGTTCGTTTGTGCAGATATCGATAACGGTGTGGGCGAAAAGGAAGCGTATTATGCTTTCGCAAGCCGTTGCGCGTCAAACGAGATAAAAAAATTTGTTTCTATATTGGTTCAGGCTATGGAAAAGGGAAGCAAGGATTTGGCAAACGTTTTGGTTGCCCAGTCGCAGGAGCTGTGGAATACAAGAAGGGAAACCGCTTTGAAAAAGGGCGAGCTTGCTTCAAACAGATTGCTTATACCGATTCTTTTGATATTTGCCGGTATATTAATTATGATAATAGGACCGATAATGTCCAATTTATCAACATAATTATATAAATTTTTTAAGAAAGGAGGAAAATCCAATGACAGAATTTTGCATTAAAGCTTACTTTAAAGCAAGAAATTTTTTCTACGACTTAACTCACAAGGAGAACGGCGATACCAATATAATTGCTATTATTTTAGTACTGTTGATAGTGGTAATTTTGGCAATGATATTCAAAAATAATTTAATGTCATTATTTAATAGCATTTGGGATTCGATTTCAGGTGCTTTATCTGGAAACGATAAAACCGGTGCTTTAAGCCCGACGTTTGAAACGGCCGGTGGTGCAAATCCCGTAGGATTTATCCGTCCGTTTTTGTGGTAAGCGAAAGCATGAAAGGCGCTGCCTTTATGTAAGGGCAGCGCCGGGAAAGCGGTGAAATTTATTAAATATTTTATTTGTGCGGCGGTTTGCGCCGCTATAAGCGTTATAACTTATTTTATAGGGAACAAGTATAAAATTTTATATAATCCTTTAAAAAAAAGCTGCGGCAGCGACGAAAGCGTAAATGCTTTTTCCGCAAAAGCTACTATAGCTTTGCAGTGCGTTTTTGCGGCTGCGGATTTTTTTCTTATATTAAATATAAAAAATCATACCGATACCTTTATAAGTCTTTTTAAGCTGGTATTGATATTAACGCTTCTTCAAAGCCTTGCGCTTATTGATATAAAATTGAAAATTATACCTAATTTACTGCTTGGTATATGCCTGGCAGTAAGGTTGGTTTTATATATAGCCGAATTTATACTCAGCAGAAACGGATTTATCGCCATTATAAAGAGCGATTTAATCGGTTTTGCATTCGGGTTTTGCCTGCTTTTGATTATAAGCCTGATTACTAAGCAAAGTATTGGCTTCGGCGATGTAAAGCTTTTCGGAATAATCGGAATTACGCTCGGTATGACCTGTACTTTTATGACGCTGTTCAGCGCGTCGGTTATTTCAGCGGTTTACGGTATAGCGTTAATGATTATTAAGAAAAAAAGCGGAAAAACCTCAATGCCGTTTGCTCCGTTTATATATTTGGGATATGTTGTCTGCTTGATTTTGTCCGTTTATTAATTGGAGGCCGAAATGTTAAATAACAAAAAAGTTTACATATTGATTGTTGCGGTAATGTGCGTGTTGTGCGTTGTAGGAACTGTGAAAACGGCGCTTACAAAGCCGAGCAACGGTAATTATAAGGACAACCTTTCATCCGCGCAGGCGTTTGAAAAAAAAGAGCTTTATTATAAGGCTGTATATTATTATAACTTGGCGTTAAGCGAAAAAGAAAATGAGGAAATAATGCTCAAGGAACTCGACGCTGTAAAAAAAGGAACGGAAAACGGAGAATTTGCGCCGGACGATTACGAAACGTATTTGCAAAAATATCTTTCCTCGTTCTATAAAAGCGAAGCTCCTTACAATATAGCTTTAAAATATTATTACGACCTCAAAGAATACGATAAATGTCTTGCATTGTTGGATGACGCGGCCGCGTACGGAGTAAACAATAAAAATATAGCTTCCTACAAAGATCTTATTTCAAAGAAATACAAGCTCGTTTATACGAATTATACCGACGTCACACCGTTTAGAAACTATCTGGCGGCAGTCAACCTTGATCAGAAATTCGGACTGGTTGATTCAATGGGCAACATATATGCGCAAACGGCTTACGACTATTATTCGCCTTGCTATTATATCAGCGAAAACGAGGGCGAAAGCAGAATGTGGGCGTTTGCCAAGGACGAAAATAGATGTTATCTGCTAAATATCAATCAGATAAGGCAGGCTTATCTACCCGCCGAGGTAGAAAGCTCTTCGGGCATAGGCGATGAATTGCTTTCGTGTAAAACGGGCGATAAATACGTTTATTATGATATTAACGGCAAAAAGAAATTTGATAAAGAATACAATTATGCGTCTAAGTTTATAACCAATATAGCCGCAGTAAACGATAACGGCAATTGGTACGTTATAAACACCGAAGGAAAAGCGTTAACCGAAAAGAATTTTTACGATATAAAAATAAACGGACTTGACGAGTGCGTAAAGAATAAATTTGTGTTTATAAAAGAAGTACTTGACGGAAAGTATTTCGCTTATAAGTACGAAAACGGAAAACTGACCAAAACCGACAAGGCTTTTGACGATGTTGATTTGCCACCGGCAGGCGGTGAGTATATCGCTTACAAGGAAAACGGAAAATGGGGCTTCTTAGATATGGATTTGAACGTCGTAATCAAACCGATTTACGATGACGCGCGTTCTTTCTCTTCGGGATATGCAGGGGTATGCTTAAACGGCAAGTGGACTATTATTAATCAAAAGCAAGAACAGGTTATTGAAAGCGAAGACAATATTACGGATATTTCATATGTTTCCGCTTACGATGATACGTCCGGAAAAAGCCATGCTTATGTTTATGTTAAAATTGACGGCGCATGGCAGTTGATGTCTTTGTATAAAATATAGGTGCAATAATGAGGAAGATGTTAAAAAAATTGAAAAAACAGGATGGAGACGTAATTGTCGAATCCACCATAGTTTTGAGCATTGTAATTGTTTTTATCTTCTTTTTATTGATGTTGGGATTTTATCTTTTTCAAAAAATGAGCGTATATATAATCGCCAACGATACCGCTTATACGGTGGCTTCAATATATTCTTATAATGCTAAGGACCCTATTGAAGGTTATATTTCGCCGAACGATTATACCGATACGGGAAATTTATACAGGTATTTGGTTAATTCGATTACGTCTACATTCGGAGAAAATAAAAACGAAAACAAGGGCAGATGGTACGCTTATTATTCATTGCAAGGGTATCAATATCTTGCGCCTAAGGAGGATCCGCAGGTTACGGTTGATATAAAACCCGTTTCCGCCTTTAAGTCGCAAGTTAATGTAACAATTAAGGCAAAATATGAATTCCCCATAGTTTCGGCGCTGATAGCAATTTTAAGTGCCGACGGTGACGGGGAAATGATTTTTGAGGCAACAGGTCATGCCGTTTGCACAGATGTTTCGGAGTATATGAGCAGAGTCAATCTCTACTGCGACGTTACTGACACGCTTACGGGAACAAAAACATATAAAGATTTGTCTAACGGTATTGTAGGGATAATTGATGATATAAAAACTATTGCGGACGCAGCATTTGAATAAAAGTTTGGAGATTTACTGGAATGTTTAATTTTTTCTTTAAAAACAGGGGCAGCGTAACTATATTGTTGTCAATAATTTTAATACCGGTTTTATCGCTTAGTTCGCTGATGATTGAAATAGGCAGAGCTGTCAGCGCAAAGGCGATAGTTAAGGAGGCCGAGAACAGCTCCATTATGTCCCTGTTGGCATGTTACGAAGAATTGCTGCTGACCGATTACGGCGTTTTGGGCGTTTATGTTGACAGCGAAGATACGCTGAACAGCCGCTTTTTGGATTATATGAATTATAATTCAGACAATGACGGACCAAAGGCTAATTCTTTTTCAAGCGTATATAAAGTAAAAAATACAAGCGTATCCGGTGTTTATAATCTTGCGGAATCAAAAGCGCTTATGCATTCGTTGCTGGAAAGCGGAAAATATACGCAGGCTTATGCTATAGCGCAGGAATTTCTGGATATCTCTTCATGGATTGACGACTTGGCCGATAAAATAGGACTTAAAGACCTTGGGAGCAAAATAAACGGTATAAAAGACAAATTGGACAAAATGGCTAAAGTCGCGGAAATGATAAAAAATTTAAAAGATGTTCATAAGAGTATCAATGATGTTAACAAAAGTATTGATGATCTTGGTAGTGCACTTGGCTCTTTCGTTGAAGCTCTGAATGCCAAAAAAGAATTTGTACAACAATACGGAGAAAATGGCGGGGCTCCGACAAAACCCGATAAAGAAGATCGAGATAATACAGAGGCAATTTTCGAAATATTAAATATAATTAACAATAATATAGATGAGGATAAAGATCTTAACGAAGAAATAAATGAAGACGCCTTTAAATACCTTGATAGTTTAAATATTAAATATAAAGAAAATATTGGCAATAATACTGTTACTTTTACTAACGAGCAAGTTTTAAATTCTTTACCTCTTAAGGAATATGACATAAAGCCTACTGATACATGGAGCAAAAAGGCTGTGGAAGATAGATTGTATTTAGCCAAGCAAGTAAAAGACGATAAAGAAAATGAATATCAAGCAGAAGAGGAAAAATATAAAACATACAATAATGAAATAAATGCGAAGAATCAGGCTATTGAAGACGCGCGCTCAGGCGTTATAGGGGCTATAGAAAATGTAAAGACATCTTTTAACACATATTCTTCTGCCTTTCAAGCCGCTTGCAAGGCTGTTAATGACTTTATGGATGATACTGAAAACGCAAACAGCCTTTCGAGCGTTTCGGATGATATTAAAGTACTTTCAGATTTTTCCGTCGACTTTATCAATGAGTTTAACGGTTATTTAGGCAGCGTTGAAAATGGGTTTGAACGCATTAGTGGTACAAGTTCCGTAGATGATATTATTTACACTTTAAGAAATAAAATAGGCAAAGGAATAATCGATTTTACAATAGATAATTTAAAGGAAACTATTGTAAATTATCTAAAAGGAAAGGTTATCAGTTGGGATACATTAAATGGCATAATAAAAAAATTGGACGATACCAAAACTTGGACCGGTCCCAATCTCTTTGACATGATTAAAGCCGTCAAAACATTTGTAAGCGTTTTGAAGCCTTGGCCTGATTTTAACAGCGGCGGAAACAAAACAAATATGAATGATCAGAATTGGAATATAACTTTGGGCAAGACAAAAGATTCCAATAATCATAACACATCTTTTGCCTCCGGCGATGTTGCGGATATCAACAAACAAATCAATCGGGGCAATGAAATAGCAAAAAAATATACCAATGTAGGAAGTTTAAAAACTCAAGTTTCACCTAACGATCCAAACTCAGGTAATGAAAATTCCATAATGGGCAGTATGATTTCTCTCGGCAATTCATTTAAGGATTTACTTGCAAATTTCGGAGGTATATTTTCCGACGGTATAATGAAGGCTTGGGACCACATAAAGAATATTGTCGATAATGTTAAAAACATCTTTGGAAGTATTTTGTCTATTTGCGGGCAGTTGCTCAGCTTTGTCTTAAAATCCGCATATAACAATATTATGCTTATTCAATATGCGAGAACCCATTTCTCTTACAGGAAGGGCGACGAGAACGATTATAACGGCAACAGCACTCATCAATTATTTTATAAAGCAGAGCAAGAATATATAATTGCAGGCAGCAGAAATGAAGCTCAAAACGAACAATCGGTAGCAATTGCAATTTTCACTTACAGGTTATTTAACAATTTAGCCGCTGTTGCGTGTGATTCGGGAGCTATGAGCCTTATTTCAGCTTGTAATTTCTTGGCGCCTGTTGTCTATTTGATTTGGGTTTATTATGAAACTTGCATAGACTGCAATCTTTTGTTTGAGATTAAGGACGCAAAGATCGGATTGTTTAAAGAGAAACTATGGATATCGGTTGAAGCGTTGGGCGATATGTGTAAAAATATAAACGAAATAAAAGAGGACGACACGCCGGAGCAAGCACTTAACAAGCTTATAAAAGACGTTAATGGAGGTAAGTATGGATATGAGGAATACTTAATGTTTATGATGACCTTGGTTTCCAATGCTAATAAGACTCAAAGAATAGGCGATTTGATTCAGTGGCATGTCAGGTATAAGGCTAATAATAATTTCCTGTTAAAAAATACGTACACTATGTTTAGAGCGAAAACGGAAGTTGCATTAAATCCGATTTTGCCTATTATAAATTTAAGCAACAGCAATGAAACGGGTATAAGCAGTCTAACTAAAATTGAGCAGGTATTTTATGAGGGTTATTAAAGAACAAAACGCTATTATAACAATTGAAGCATCGTTATCATTTGTTGTATTTATGTTCCTAATATTATTTATCTACAGCTACAGCAATGTATATATAGCTCAGAATATAATAAGTCATGCTACTATACAGGCAAATCAGACTGTGGCTATTGAATCTTACGGAAGGCAAAAACTATCGGATACCCAAATTAATAAGGACATTCAAAAAGTTATTGGGGATATAAACAGTTTGGGCAATCAACTTTTTGGAACCGAAGGTATGAATCCGTTTAATGATTTTAAAAGCCTTGAAAATGCAGACATTAAAAAAGTATATCAAAAGGCTTGGCTTGAAGCTATATCAAATCAAGCAATGTTCAGCAAAGAAGACGATTACATACAGGCTTTATCTGCTGTCGGCATTGACACAAGCACTATTAAGTTCGATGTTCAATTGGCCAATGCCGACGACGGAGGAACGGATATAGTTGCAACCGTTACTTATGATTTGAATTTGCAATTTCCGTTTATGGGAAAAAACAGACTTGAAAACATCACTAAGCAATCAAAATCACATTTATTTCAAAACGTTAACAATAAAAGAAGTGTAAGTTGGACCGGTATTTGATTAATGTTAATAATAGAATTCGGAATATTATTTTGTTACCTTCATGTGGCAGCGCTTGGAACAACTGATATTTTACGTTTATTAAAAGGATGCGAGATATCGGTTTTTACGTTCAACAGTGTTTGTGATAATTGCGGACACAAGTTGAATTTATTATCTCAAATACCGATTATATCTTATATAAAAAACAAAGGAAGATGTAAATATTGCAAAAGTAAAATTGATATTAAAAATTTTTGGTTAGAGCTTTTTCCTTTTATATATTACTGTGCAATCAATATTTTTCTTGATTTTAGTTTTATGAGTGTTGCGGTAAACTTTTTTAGTTATGAAATATTAAAGTTGTTTTTTATTTTTATAAAAGGGTCCAAAGAGAAAAACTTTATTAAGGAGTACATATTGTCATTGTTTTCAAATGCTTTTCTCTTTTTCCTAATATTAATTTTAGTATTATTAAACGGAAGCTTTAATTTATAATTTTATTGGGGTGTTATAATATGAATTTATATTTTGAAGATATCAATTCGGCATTATTTTTAATATGTCAAATGGGCGAAGAAGAAATATTGGACGAGTTCAGCTACGAGATGCTGTCAAATAACGATATCGACGATATCTTACCGGTAAGCTTTACGCAAAGAAATTCAGAAAGATTTTTGAAATACAATGTATCTACATACACGACGCTTGAAAAGTTCTTTGAAGGAACCGTAGGGCGTCAAAAAGTTGTAAACGCTTTGTTAAATATAACGTCTGCCTTATCCGAGGCTGAAGAATATATGATTGACCCCTCAATATTTATTTTAGAGCAAAATCATATTTTTGTGGATTTATACAACAATAAAGTAAATTTAGTCTGCGTACCTATTGTCGGATACAAGTCCCCCCAAACGCCGTTAGAGTTCTTTAAAAATATTATCTTCAGCATTAAATATGATGAAAACGATGATAGTAATTATGTTACCAATATAATTAATTATTTAAATTCAAGCACTAATTTTTCAATTACGGAATTTAAAAAAATATTGCAAAAAATAAACTATGACAGTAACGGTAATTCCGGAAATAATACTGCTTCCATAAATAACGGTACCTCAACAAGCAGCATTTCTCGTATAAATAACAGCGCTTCGACAAGCAACACAGCTCAGGCGAATAACGGCGCTTCACATATCAGTACATCTCCGATAAATAACGGCACTTCCGTAAAAAATGCCGATTCTCGAAAGGAAAGCTTAAATTCACAAGCCGTTATTGTTAAAAGAAATGAATCAATTGCAGTGAATCCCAACAAAGAATTAAAACCTGTTAAAAGCGAAAATTCACATGCAAATGAAAGAAAACTATCGGCTTCTGCTGCACCTAATAATGTTTCTTCCGAAAAGAAAATGTCTATTTTTTACTTATTGGCACACTACAGTGCCGAAAACAAAGCGTTGTATCAAATGCAAAAAGAACAAGGAAGCAATACGGATGTAAAGCAACCGGCAGTTCAGAACGTACCGATAAGCGCACCGGTAACGGATATCCAACAAAATAGTCGGTATGAAAACAAAGAAGTTAAAGTTCCGAAAAATGAAGTTACTTCAAGGCCGATTAATTACGGAAACACAACAAGCAAACAAAATTTTGGAAACACAGTTGATTTGACTCACAGAAAAATGACTACGGTTTTGTCTCAAATGCCGCTGCCGACTCAGACGAGTCAGAATCAAGCCGTCTTTATAAGAAATAAAAACAATGAACAAGCAGTTATTAATCATTTCCCGTTTAAAATCGGAGCAAGTGTAGACGGCAATGTTGATTATGCCGTTCGCGGAAATACCAATATAAGCCAGATACATGCAATTGTTGATTATAAAGACGGTAATTATGTGTTAATAGATAACAATTCTACAAACGGAACATATATTAATGCCAATAAAATAGAAGCTAATAAACCGATTAACCTTGTATCGGGAAACTTTATACGTTTAGCCGATGAGGATTTTAAGTTTGAAATCAGATAAAAGAGAGATATCTATGAATTTTATTATATTTGGGAAAACGGATATTGGTATTGAAAAAGATAAAAATCAGGACAGCTATTTAATAAAAAGAGCAAAAAGCTCTATGGGAGAGCTTGCTTTTGGAGTTCTTTGCGACGGTATGGGAGGTCTTGAACAAGGAGAGCTTGCGAGTTCGACAGTGATAAACGCCTTTGATGATTGGTTTTTAAACGACTTACCTAATCTTATAAACTTCGGCTTTAACAAAGAGCTTTTACAACAACAATGGACAACTTTAATTAAGAATTTAAATATAAAAATATCTGAATATGGAAATTCTTGTGATATCAGCATCGGAACAACTATTTGCGCAATTCTTGTAACTCAAAATAATTTTTATTGTGTAAATGTAGGCGATTCAAGAGCTTATATTATCGACGATGACTACATTTATCAAGTTACAAAAGATCAAAGTTTGGTTCAGAGAAAAATTGATCAGGGGATTATTACTGAGGAGCAAGCAAATTTTGACCCTGACCGAAGTGTGCTGCTTCAGTGTATCGGCAGCAGTCCCTATGTGGATCCTGATTTCTTTGAAGGCGAAGTTTCCCAAAATGAAGTTTTTATGCTTTGCAGTGATGGATTCAGGCATGAGGTCTTGGCCCGGGAAATACACGATTCTTTTATGCCCTCAAAGCTTACAAGCATTGAAGATATGGAAAGAAATGCACAGTATTTAATTGATTTAAATAAGCAAAGAGAAGAAAGCGATAATATAACAACAATATTGATTAGAACTTATTGATAAGGAGAGTTTAAATGCTTGAAATAGGCTCTTTAGTAAACGGAAAATACAGGATACTTGATATTATCGGCGAAGGCGGAATGAGCATAGTTTACCTTGCCCGTAATGAAAGTACAAAGATTAGTTGGGCTATAAAAGAGATTAAGAAATTTGATGAAGATGACAATGAAATAAAAAGAAATACCCTAATTGCAGAAATAGAAATGCTGAAAAAGCTAAAAAACGATTATCTTCCTAAAATAATTGACGTTATTAATGAGAATGACACAATGCTTATTGTTATGGATTTGATTGAGGGCAACGACCTTGATGTTAAAATGACCGAGGAGGGAGGAGCATTACCTCAAGAAGATGTCATAAGATGGGCAAAGCAGATATGTAACGTATTAAATTATTTGCATCATTGCACGCCACCGATAATTTACAGAGATATGAAACCGGGAAATATTATGTTAAAACCGGACAACAATATTTCTGTTATCGATTTCGGAACGGCAAGAGAAGTCGAAATAAAAAATGTAAAAAATACAAAAAGTATGGGAACCGAAGGATATGCCGCTCCGGAGCAATACGGAGAAAATGCATACGCTGATGAAAGAACCGATATATATAATTTCGGCGCAACAATATTCCATTTGATTACAGGCCACTATCCCGATCCTGTAAGAGTATGCGAACATCCTATCAGAGAATATAACCCTTCTTTATCAGGCGGTATAGAAAGTATTATTATAAAATGTACTCAACTTGACCCTAATAAAAGATATCAAAATTGTGATGAATTGGCTTATGATCTCGAAAATTACGAGTATATTGACGAGGCTGTAATATCATCGAATAAGAGGAAAATATATAAATTCGCAGCAACAGCGGCTTCAGCTGTTATTTGTGCCTTAATCGCTTTGTTCGGATACTTTAAAAATGCCGATCAGATACATGCAAATTATGATAAATACATTAAATCTGAGAGATACGAAGAGGCTATAAAGCTTGATGATACCAGAATAGAAGGATATGAGGGTTTGATTAATTCATGCGCCAAGGATGGAATTATTGATGATAATGACGTAAAAACAATTTCTGTTTTGGAAGCATATGAAGACCTCGGAAAGAACGGCAATGGCGAAGAAATATCGCCTATAAGCGATTTAGCAAAAAAGAATATTTCAAATTACATAAGCGTTTGTTATCAGGTTGGGAACGAATATTGGGATAAATATAAAACCCCATCTTCAAGCGCCGGAAAGGCCGCAACTTGGTTTAAAAGAATTTTGCCGGATAATTATATAGATGTCAGATATCAAGAATTTTCAAACGGAGATTCTTACACTATTTCTGTTTCCGGACAAGAATATAATGTGTCTATCGGTGATAATTCCGATATTACTCTAAGAGAATTTCAGGTTGCGCTTGTTGGCGCCCAAATAAGTAACTGCAAAGATAAAATCAGCAGTTTATCCGGAAATCAATCGGGTTTGGGTTCATTCTCCGGAGAAGATGAAAAAATTAAAGCATATCAAGATTTATGGAATCAATTATTGACTTTAAAAGATATAGCAAGAGAAATCTCAGACGAACAGCTGACAATTATGTTGTGTAATGAAATATGTTTGGGGCTCGAGGATAATCTTGACGGAATAGCAAAACACAATGACTTAGAAAAAATAGAAAAAATAGAAACTCAACTGTTAAATCCTATGTCAGATATGTCAAAAGAATTGACTAATCAAACGAGCAGAGAAAGCTTACAGCAAAAGATAAGCTATTTATCCAAATATATTAGCGAATATTACGGAGATTTAAAATGAGTTATATTAATATATTTTACATTTTTATTGTGTTGGCTGCGGCTTTATTAATAGCGGCTGTAATTCTTTTCTTTGCTTTGGATATTCCGGATGCGTTTAGAATTGTAAATAAAAAGCCGTTAAAGAATAACAGAAAAAGTAAAAAAATCGTTAAGTCGGATTCTATACATAATGTTAAGAATTCAACCAAAAAAAGAAATATAAGCGATAATAACAATAAACAATTAAACTCAAGGAAAAAAACAACTGTTCTTGAAACACAAGAACCCATTAACAAAAAGACAACCGTTTTAAGGAACACAACAAGTAAAATTACCGGGGAAATTAAGCCGGAAAATAATGAATCAGGCTTTGAAATAATTGAAACCGAGCATTACAAAGCATCGGATGAAATTGTAGAATAGGCAGATTAGCGAAAGGGAGAAATTATATGAAATCAATGCTTAGAAAACTGATTATAATCAGTTTGATCGGCTTTTTCATTATGTCTTTATCATTTTTACTTATGGGCATAAATTCAGAAAAAAGGTTGATTAGTGTGTTAACTGGAGTGCTTTTTTGGGCAGGTTTAATTTTAGGAGTTGCTACGAGCATTCTATATGCAAAAAAATTTAAAATTTGGTGCCAAAAATACGGAAGAACAATGTGGCTGAAAAAAAAGCCGGGAATTCTTATATTCTTTTCAAATACAATAGCAAAAGCAGTTGATATAGTTCTTTTTGCAAGCTTGTTGTTGCTTATTTTGACATTTATTATTACAAAAATGGGCTCTAATATTTGTTTTGCGGCAATAGCTTTGTTTACAATGTCTTTTGCAATGCACTGTATATTTAACGGCAAAACATTTAATTTTTGCTTTAATAAAGTTAATAAATTTTAATTTATTTATATGGAGGAAGTTATTATGAAAAGGTACAAGCTCAGTCGGAAAATCTTACCGATATTATTATCAATTATGGTAGTCGTATTGTCATTTCCGCTATCGTTTGTATATGCTGCGGAGAAGGATAAGTTGGCCGATGTTGAGGCTATTACGAAACCGTCAAGCGCAAAAATAAACGATTCGGACAAGGCAGAAATTGAAATCGACTATAACGATAAAATTGAGCTTCAATGGAGCGAGAAAGACATACCTATCGGACGAAATAAGGATGGATGGTGGGCAGGAATAAAGGTTGTAGCGCCATCACTTTCATCAGATTATTCTATAGAAGAATTAAAAGGTTCGAAATATCAGACAAAGTATTACGGAAGTAGTGAGTGGTCTGAAAATAAAAGCTTTTGGGAATTGCAGGATTCCGATAAAGAATCAGAAGAAGAGATTGAACGCTACATACAAATGTGGGCTTTCATAAACGAGGAAGTATTAAATACAGCAATTCAAGAAAAAGCACAAATAACAAATGAGTATCAGTTTGACTGGGATAACGATGATATATTTGAGCAGAAAATAGTTTTCAAAATTGATCCCGATAAAGTAACCCTTTTAAAAAATGTTGATGGGGATAGTGTGAAAGTATACCCGTCAACATCGTTAGGTTCTGTAGAGGCATTAACCGAAGCGGATAAAATGTCCGTTTCTGAAGACAAAACGAACCAAGTTGTTGTTAATAATAATGGAAATATTACTCTTGAATGGGCGCAAGCGAATGCTGAAATAGGAAGAACCGGCGATAACTGGTGGGTCGGCATTAAAGCTGTTGCCCCTGAGGATAAAGATGTTGCAACTCTTAAGCAGGCAAAGTATAAGGCTTTGTATAACGGTAAATCGGAATGGACTGAAAGCAAAAGCTTTTGGGATAATCAGGATTCTGAAAAAGGATCTGATGATTCGGGAATTGAACGATTTATCGGATTGTGGCTTAATGTAAATCAGGATATTATAGATAATGCCAAAAGCAGCGGCTCAATGATTGAAAATAAGTATCAATTTGACTGGGACGGCGATGGTGTATTTGAACAGATAATAACTTTTTCTTTAGACCCAAACAATATCACTTTGGATTACACCAATTTTTATTCTATGGATAAAGCATATCCCAACATTACAATAGATGCTAAGGATGAAAACATTTGGATAACCGATGAGACAACAGTAATATCCGGCAGCGCAACAGATAATGGCACAGAAAGCAACGGTACAGTCTATACCTCAGGTATGGACAAGGTGGAGTTTGCCAAAGGAGCAGAAACAGCTGTCAGAATGGATGCCGGTTTTGAAGAGGATACAAATGAGTTTTCATTTAATATAACAGATGAGTTTGTAGGAGATTATTATATTTTCGCTAAAGATAAAGCAGGAAATGAAGCGAAAAAATCAGTTCATATAAAATTTGATAATAAAAGGCCTACAATTAATATTGATAATCCCCAAAGCGCTTTTGATAACTGGCAAAAGGACGCTATAAAAATTACAGGCAAATTTGCCGATAGCTTATCCGGTGTAGCAAAAGTAGAATATAAATTAGTGGAAAAAGACAAAGAAAGTGAAATCGAAAGCATCAAAGCCGAAAACGCCGAAATTGAAACAGAAGATGAAGGAAAGAACGGCAGCTTTATTATTAATTTAGAAAAACAGAACTTTGAGGGAACTGTATATATATACGCAATTGATAACGCAGGTTTATCTTCCGAACCAAGCAAAGTGTCGGTAAAAATGGATATGGACGCCTGTATAGCCTGCATATTAACTGAAGAACTCCCAGACCATGAATGGTATAACGGACAAATTGAGGTTTTGGGAAATTTTACCGATAATTTATCCGGTGTTTACAGTGTTAAATATTCAAACGGCAACGGCGATGAAGGCGATGCCGAAATTAAAACGGAAGATGAAGGAAAGAGTGGTAGTTTTAAGTTTACAATAAAAGAGCAAAATTTCGATGGAGAATATGAAATACACCTTTTAGACAGAGCAAATAATGATTTTAAGACAAACGTACATGTTCAAATGGATAATGAGTCTCCTAAATTCACAAATGTTAGAGTCGACAAAGACTCTTGGACAAATAAAGAAGTGACTGTAACAGGAGAATTTGACGATAACCTTTCGGGAGTATCTCAAATTAAATATAAAAAATCCGGTGATGAAGAATTTACCTATGTTGAAAATATAAATTTTGAGAAAAAAACATTTTCCTTTGAAATTACAGAACAGAATTATGAGGGAGAGTATATAATTTATTGCATTGATAAAGCGGGAAACGAATCCGAAGGAAAAACCTTTTCGGTCTTTATGGATGTTACTCCTCCGAGTGATGTAGAAATCAGTTATACTGATGAAGTATTCAGTATATTAATAGATAAAATAACTTTCGGATTTTTTAAAGGGAAATGTCAAGTAACATTAAGCTCAACCGATAATCTTTCCGGTGTAAATGCTTTTATATATTCTTATATTAATAATGATCCGGTTTCAACAAATTCCACAGAAAATGTTAATGATGTTTCAATAGATGCCAGTCCAATAGATGCTAGTCCGATAGATGCCAAAGAAGTCCCAATTACCGAAATTGGTTTTAAAGAAAATAAATACATCGCAACATTTGAAATTCCGGCACAGTTTAGAGGATATGTAACAGCAAAAGCTATAGACAATGCGGGAAATGAGACAAAAAATGAGACGAGCGAAAAGGATAAATATACAGTTGTTTGCGATACTGATAAACCGGGAATTACGGTGGAATTTCCAACGGCTAACAATACAATAAATGGAGCTGACAATGTAAAAGATTATTATAATACCGATATAGATGTTGTCGTTAAAGTATTTGAAGAAAACTTTATGGACGGAGAATTCCCGGAGGTATTTAAAACAATTGATATTCAAGCTGAAATCGTTGATGAAGAAGGAGAGACCAGTAAAAAAACATACGCTATAAATAATTGGAGGCGTGAAGATAATACTGACAACTGGATTGGTTCATTCAAATTGGCCGACAATGGCGATTATACTCTTACAATAAAATATACCGATAAATCGGGAAACCCGGCCGAAATTTTCACAAAAAATAATTTTACTATTGATACTGTAGCGCCAAAAATAGAAATTTCATATGAAGATGTAAAGAGTGAAGATAGGGCAAAAGACGGATATTTCTTAACAAGAACAGCAAAAATAGTCGTAGAAGAGCATAATTTTGATAAAGAAGCTTTTGAATCTAACATTACAGCGAAAAATATTTTAGGTAATGTTATTTCGGAAACAGAAGCCCAAAAAGCGTTACAAGGCAAAGAATGGGTTGAGAGCGAATCTGGAAACGTACATACATTGACTATCCCGTATACTGATGACGCAATATATACTTTCAATTTTAATTCGCTTAAGGACCTTGCAGGAAACGACTATAAAACGAAAGAAGAAAACGGAAACCAACTGTTTAAAAAAGATACCGAGAGTCCGAATGGCTTTACTGTAGACGCAACAATGTTAAAGTCTGATGTACAAATAATAACGGACAAACCGTTTGCATACAAATTGCTTGACGGTATAACATTTGGTTTTATTGACAAAACAGAAGTAACTCTGATAATAAAAGATGCAACTTCGGGTTTGCAGAAATTCGGTTATAAATCCAAAGGAACAGTAAACAGCAAAGGCGAAGCGGCCGAATATAACTTAACGGAAGGTGAAACAACAGTTACAGAAGAAGACGGACAAAAGGTATATAAGTATACATTTGCAATTGATACGGAATACAAGGATTCTTTGGAAGTAACTGTATTTGATAATTCAGGAAACAAAATAATATCACAAGAATTGACAAGTGATAGCAATACTTATGACGGAATTATTGTTGATACAACCAATCCTGAAATATCATCAATAGAATATCTTAATATAAAGAACAGAATAGATGATAAATATTTTGTATCAGGGGACGCCGAAGTTGTTTTCAATGTTAATGAGGAATATTTCTTCAAAAACTATGATTCCGCTGCTTCAGATGCAAAGAACGGAAAAAACATCCTTGAGACGTTAAATACGAATGTTAATTTAACCATAACTAAAGATGGAAGCGATTACTATCAGGGTAGCGCCAAACCTGCACAAACAGTATCAAAGTTCAAAGCGGAATTTAACGAGACGGATAAAAATATTAGGATAACCATACCCTCTGTTGTTGACGGAAATAAAAATGACGGTGATTTTGTTATTACATTGGTTTATACGGATTTTGCAAAGCACAGCGCTTCGGCTACGACCGATACTGTTGTTATTGACACAACAAATCCGGTAATTAACATTGAATACAATACGCCTGTGCAAGATGTAAAAGACTCTTCTAAAACCGTTTCGTATTATAATCAGAACAAATCACCAAATATGGTGCTTACGGTTAATGAACGTAATTTCCATATTGAAGATTTCGTTTCAAATATTACAGCAGTTGACGTTCAAGGCAACGAAAGCAACGAAGCAAAAGAATTCTTTGCTGATTATTTCACAAACAACGAAAATTGGATACATTATTATGAAGACGGCAAATACAATCACAAAATTGTTGTTCCGATTGAGAATTTCGCTTTGAATTACACCATAGATTTTTCGTTTATTGACGATGCCAAGAATAATGTTGTCAAGCCAGCTGTTAAGTATTTAACTTACGACAGTATTTATCCGGATATTGAAATATCAATTAACAGCAATGTAATAAGCAAAATATTAAACGGAATCACATTTGGTATTTTTAATAATTTGGTTGATGCGGAAGTAACAATAACCGCTAATGATACCGTTTCCGGAATTGAAAGTATTGTTTATTCTTCAAGCGATCCTTCCGGGAAAATTGGTTCATTGGAGGAAAAAACATTATTAGTTAAAAACCCGTTTGTAAATAATGTTACAACAAGCGGCAATGTATCTGTAAGTGACTCAAACAAACAGGTTACTTATAAATTTGTTGTACCTGCAGAATACAGAAACGGATTGGTTGCTACTGTAACCGATTATTCTAAAAAAACAGTGACTGCCAATACAATAGTTAACAAAAACAGCAATGATAACAATGTTTATGACGGTATAATTAAAGATAAAACCGATCCCGTTATTGATATTAAAATTGATGACACTCCTAATTACGCATCAGAAAAAACATTCAATTCTGATTTTAATTATCATATTGATGTTAAAGATGAAAATTCCGGTATAGGAAAAGTGAATATTACTTTGAACGGAGTTCCTATCACAAAAGATGCGAACGGTAAAGAAATTAGCGAGTATTATTCAGGAAATACCATAATTAAAGACTTTTCCTTTGATATTAATACTTCTCAGCTTACCGAAAAAGCATTTGACGGTGTTTATATTATCAATGTTATTGTTACAGATAATGCCGGAAATGAAACGAGTAGTTCATATGAGGCATATTTGGATGTTTTTGCGCCGATGATTACGGATTTCACTTTCGAATCAAGCGGAAATGTATACTCGGGCGACAGTGCTGTTAAAGCAGGCGCAGACAATATAAATAAAACCATTAATGCCGATGTTCAAGATAAAGATATTGAAATATATAACTATTATTTTGAGAAAAATACCTATGTAACCGTACATGTATACGATTATGATAAAGATGGGGAAAACAATCATACTTCAGGCGTTAAGGATATTAAACTTATTGCCGAAAGCGCAACAGGAGAAATGGTAACTTGCACACCGGTTAGCAATTCTTTTGTTCAAACAACAGATAAAGGCATTGGCTATTCGGAAAAGACATTCCTTGTTGAGGGTCCGTTTATCGGAAATATTTATGCTATTGCCGAGGACTATTCAGGCAATTGTCCTACAAACAATGATTCTAAAGGACGTGTTTTAGGAGAGTATAAGAGAGTATTGTCCGATAAATATGAGGGATATGTCAACCCATACGATACTATACTTGAAGACGCTCAAAAGCATACAGAAACATCAAGTATTTCAATTGCACCTACAATAAAGCCTGTATCAAACGAAACATATAATTATTCATTTAACTATGGCGGTACTGCGCAAAACGACGCAGTGATGGATTATAAAGAAAGCGTGGTACCGTTATATAACAGTGATGTCCCGGTCTCCATTACGGTAAGCGATAATTACTCCGGCATACGTGAAATTAAATGGAGCGTGACCGGGCAAAATGATCAGGATAATAAAAATAATCAGAGCGGCACATTAAGCATTAATAATTTAGGCACAATGTCCGGCGATATTGATGGTTGGCATAGCGGCGGAGAGGTAAGCAATTTAATTACCACCTTGACAAAAGATATTACGGTAAGCAATAACAGCAATGACATTGTTATTCTTGTTGAACTTACAGACAGAGCCGGAAATAAGAGCTATGATTATTATGTATTGGGTATTGATAAAACCAATCCGGATATTGATGTTTCCTTAACCGGAAATGCAGTAAACGGCAAATATTTCAATACAGGCAGAACCATAACTGTAACTGTTACCGAAAGAAATTTTGATGCCGAGAAATTTGACCTTGTAATGCAAAAAAATAAAGCAGACATTACAGTTAACGGAAGTAAGCTGAACTGGAGTAAATCGGACACTGATATTAACGCTACAGATAAAACTACATATGTAGCCACCTATAATATCTCCGAAGAGCAGGAAGGCGATTATGAATTATCGGCAAAAGCAACAGATAGAGCAAATAACAAAAATAATGCTGTAAAATATGATGGAGATGCACCTACAGATTTCATCATTGACAGCACTAAGCCGATAATAAATGTTTCCATGACAGGAATCTCGGCAAATGAAAAGTATTTCTTTAATACCGACAGGACAGTAAAAATTATTGTAACTGATAGGAACTTCGATCCCAACGATATTACAATCACTATAAATAACGCTGAATACAGTGTTCAGCCGAGCGATTGGCAACAGGATCAAGTCGGTCCCAACAGAGACAATAACACTACAAATACAACTGAATTTGTTATCTCGTCAGAAGGAGATTATACTTTTGCAATTACATGCAATGACTTATCAGAAAATAATGTTGCAAAAGTTGATTATGCAACAGATGACTGCGAGAAATTTACAATTGATAAAACAGCTCCGACAGTTGTAATTTCGCAAATGATTTTCCAGTCGGCAAATAACGGTAAAAACGAAAAAGGTGAGAAGGTTAACATTCCTATTACTGTTACTGTTTCTGATAAAAATATTGGTAACTTATATGCATCAAACGCAGTAACAGCTAAAGAAGTTACAGAGACATTAAATGTATTAAAGCTTGCTTCTTCTACAAACGATAAAACATTTACCCAGCGTTCAGCAAGCAGAGAAAAGGTAGTGTATTCTTCTGAAGATTTGAAAGAAGACGGTATATATACGTTAAACCTTAATATCCAAGATTGTGCAGGTAATGCGGCAAACGTAGTTAATTATCCTTCCTCAAAAACAAATACGGCAAACAAATCAATTAATAAGCAAACTAATTTCTTTACATTCTCTGTCAATAGAAAAGGCTCTGCTTATGGCATTGACGGCAATACTAAAAAGCTTGTCGGCACTTATTATGTACAGCATGTTCAAAACGATGTCGTTATTTACGAAACAAATGTAGATAAGCTGACAGGTGATTTGGCATCTAATATTATAGTTAAAAAGAATGATGTGCCTATCGATGCAAAAAAATACATTACCGTTAATGAAAACAGCAATTTCAACAACTGGAAAAGATATACTTACACGATAAGTAAAGCTTTCTTTGAACCCGAGGCCACATATACTATTGATATAGCCTCTGTCGATAACGCTAAAAATGAGGGACACGCATCATTAAGAATGGAGAATGACGACAACCTTAAATTTGTAGTAGACAGAACTATACCCACTGCAATAATAAAGGGTGTTAGTGATAAGGGGATTTATCGTAAGGATTCACAAAGGGCTACAGTAACGGTTTATGATGATGTTCTGCTTTCTAAAGTTCAGATATTTATTAATGACAAGTTAGTAGTTGATAAATATGCAAAGGATTTCGGTGACAACTTTGTTGACGGTCAATTCGTTTGGACATATGATTTTAAGGAAAGCAGAGACCCGCAGAAAATTGAGGTTAAGTGCTGGGATGCTGCGGAAAATACAAATATTGACAAAGATAAAAATATCGGAGATTTAATTCAGGCAATAACGGTATCAACTAAAGTAACCGATGTAGCAAGAGCTTGGATAGCAAATCATGTTTTTGTTTTTGTTATTATATGCGTATTAATTATTTTTGTATTATTATTGTTATTGTTCTTAATTTTAAACAAACGGAAAAAGAAAGATAAATAGATCTTTGGTTTCGTAAGTTTTAACTAAAAAACAGCAAATCGACTTCATTTTACAGAAGTTGATTTGCTGTTTTTAATAATGAATTTTTTAAATGGGTTTATGCTGAATAAACGATAAAATCGTTTTAAAATATCATAATAAGAAAAATTTGATGATGAATATACTTTTAAAAAATTAAAGTTGCAATTGGCGACGTTCACACAAATTCTTATTTCACGGTTATATTAAACTCGCGCAAATTATCGGACGATGCGCTGCAAATAAAATCCCCGTATTTGAACACGCCTTTAGCGTTTTGCGGGTATTTGAGTTTAAAATTCACAGTATCTTTTTCCCTTATCCAGGAAACCGAAACTTCGCCGAAAACGCTTTTATAGCTTGCTCTTGCGGAATTTAACGCATCGGGGAAATGCGGCTCGATATTAACCGTATCGGCGCAGACCTTAATGCCGCAAATCTGTTCTGTAAAAAATGCGCTGATGTTGCCCCAAAAGTGGTGGTTGTGCGAGGCAAGGCCGTCCTCGTCCACATCGAAGTTTTCACACAGCGACATATTACCCTCGGCGAGCCATTGCCGGTATGACGGCGGCGTTTTGTTTGTTAAAATTTTTATAGCGGAGTCAATCTCACCGTTTTCGGAAAGCACATGGAAAAGCACTCTGCCTCCGAGTACGCCCGTTGTTATGTGATAATCGTCACGCTTTATAATATCCTTGAGCACATTGAACGCTCTGCTTTTTTCGCTGTCGTCAACAATGCCGTAATAAATGCCCATTGCCTGCGAGGTTTGGGATTCGCCCTCAAAAACGCAGCTTTCTTTATTAAACAGATTGTCGCGGATATTTGACCTCATACGCTCGGCAAAATCCCCGCAGAACCTTGCCTTTTCCGCTTCGCCTATGGCTCGGAACATCTCGGACGCCTTTTTTGCAATGTCAAACGCTTCTATACTGTCGGTTAAAATCAGCGGAGCCTTGTACGGACTTTTCGGAGCGCACCAATCGCCGAGACCTATTGAAAGCAGACCGTTTTTGTCTTTTTTTGTATCAAGGTATCGTATGTATTTAATAACGGATTCCCCGCACATTTTAAAAGCGGACAGGTCGTTTCGCTTTTGCCATATCTGATAGGGAAGTTCGGTAATTACGCTGTCCCAGGCAGGACCGTTGCCCCAATCGAAGCCCCAACCCCAGGTTGGGACGATTCCCGGCAAAGCTCCGTCCTCTCTTTGCGCCCGACATATGCAGGCAAGCCATTGCTTGTAATTTTCGACGGCGTCAAAAAACAACAGCGTATGCGAGGACGAAAGCGCCGCGTCCGCCGTCCAGCCGTTCTTTTCCCTGTGCGGACAATCCGTAGGGAAGTGGTGGAAATTTGAAAGCGTGGAGTTTAAACTCATTTTATGCAATTCGTTGAGCGTTTCGCTGTCGCAGGAAAATTCGCCCAATTCCTCTAAATCGGTATTAAATACCAAATATGTAAGCAGCTCGGGGGTCGCCTGTTCCTCGCTTATACCCTCCGCCTTTACATATCGAAAGCCGTGGTAAGTAAAAGCGGGAGCCCACTCGTTATAGCCGTCCTTGCAGATATACGTATCGCTCTGACAGTAGCGTTTTTTGCTGTGGTTAAAGGTAGTGGTATCAATGCAAAATTTACCGTCACGGAGAATTTCGGCAAACGTAAGCTTAACGGTTTGGCCCTTTTCGGCGTTCAGACTAAGTCTGCATACGCCCGACGTGTTAATGCCGAAATCATAAATATATGCGTTGCCCTCACGGAAAATGCTGACGGGCTTTAACGCCTGCCTTACGGTAATGGGACGCGCCCTTGACAATAAAGCCTTGCCGCGCGGCGTTTCCGAAAGAACCGCATTTTTCCATTTACGCTCGTTTTTGTTTGCGTCGTATATTTCGCCTAAACGCAGGTCGTCGGATAAAATATTCGATTGTGCAACCGTTACCGACTCGTCGGCTTCGTAAATTTCTTTTCTGCCGTCGATATAGGCGATTTCAACGGCAAAGGCTAACTTGGGCGCAGAACGGAACCCGGTCTTTTCAAAATCCCATATAAATCCTCCGAAAGCGTTTTGCATACCGTTGCCAAGCAGAAATTCAAAGCTGTTTTCCTCTTTCAACAGTTCGGTAATATCATAATTATCATAGAAAATTACTTGTTCGCTGTTGCTGATATACGGGCAAAGTCTGCCCTTTGTAATATTTTCCCCGTTAAGGAACAGCTCGTAAAAGCCGAGCCCGCAGACGGTAATCTCCGCTTTTTCAACTTTGCCGGAAACAGAAATTTTTTTCAAAAACAGTGGCGCAGGAACTCTCCTGTTTAAAGTGCTGTATTTTTTGCCGGCGCAGATAAATTTTTTTGAAAATATCATAAAGTTTTCCCCTTGCTTTAAGAAGGCAAAAAATCTTACAAAAATGAAACGAATAATTGTATAAAAGCCGTTTTATCTTTCCTGTTATATCCCGCATTTTCATAAAATTTGAGGGTGTCCTCATTTTTTGAACCCGTTAACAGCATCATCTTGCAGCAATTCTCATTTTGGGCAATTTCCTTTGCAAAATTCAAACAAGCCGTTGCGAAGCCCTTTTTTCTGTGAGCCTTGTCGGTGATAACATTTTCAATCAGGGCATACGGGCGCTGTTCATGCGTAAGATTCGGAATAATGACGCATACGCAGGAGGATATTATACTACCGTTTTCTTGGGCTACAATTATATGATGATTTTTATCGTTTAATATACTTTTCCAAATATCGGCCGTTTTTCCGTCCTTTTCGGGAAAAGGGTTGTCGTGCAGCTGCATATAAAGCCGCAAAAGTCCGTCAAAATCATTCTCAGTAATTTCCCGTATCACTATAGTTCCTCCTTTAAATACAGTTGTTACTTCCGCACATTTGCTGATAATCAAGGCTTTCCGTAAGCATTAAAATTCTTTGCGAACAGTCATATTCGCGTCCCGTAATAGGATTTATATTGTTTTCGGATAACTTATCAACTCGATAAATCATTTTAAAATCTTCCTTATGTCAAGTTCAAAGCCTTTACATTCCTTTTTCGTATTCTGCCGAGCGGAAGTTTGGAATTTACTTTTCAAACAATCCCTCCGCTATGAGCAATTCAAGGACTCGGGCTTCACGCTCAAACATCGCCTGATCATACGGGCTTTGCGTCACATTGCGGTTTTTCTTAATTGCGACATTCGGTTCAACATATTCTAAGGTATAATCTTCATTTGCCTCATAATCGTCGAGCTCCTGTGTGCCGACCTCATCTGCCGTTTCGCAAAGATAGTAATAGTTGTCCTGAATAAAGCGCTCCGTTTCGGACATACAACTTTTTTCAATTCTATGCACATATCCGTACTCTTTGACCGTATCGGGCTTTACGATTAAACCCGATTCTTCACGGGTTTCCCTGATCATTGCGTCAACGGGACTCTCTCCGTCCTCAATCCCTCCGCCCGGGAACTTGTAGTAATCATATTTAACGCTGTGAACCATTGCGACCCTTTTGCCCTTGATAATGACGCTCCTCGCCGAGTTGCGGACAAATGAATGTGTGCATTTATCATAGTCCTTTTTGTCCATTTCAAACAGCAATCTCATAGTAACCTCCGTGTAGTAAACGGCGATTTGGCAGGGATTTATAAATGCTCTGCCATTTACCGCCTTATGCGTTCGCATTTATTTAAAACCGAAATTCCTTTTTTTTAATTAATTTTACCGTATTGTTCCTCCGCCGACGACAATGTCGCCGTCATAGAAGACTACCGCCTGTCCTTTGGTTATTGCCCTTTGCGGTTCGTCAAAGAGTACCTCGGCTTCGTCCGTATCGGTCTGCGTGAGAGTCGCCCATTGTTCGCTCTGACGGTAACGGATTTTTGCCTTTACTCGTATGGGACGTTCTATTTTATCGACTGAAATCAGATTGAGGTCGGTCGCGGTAAGAGAGCGGGAATAGAGCGCCTCGTTTCCACCGAGGGTGACGGTGTTCGCGACAGGGTCGATTTTCGTGACATAGAGGGGAGCGGCGGCAGAAACGCCAAGCCCACGTCGCTGACCGACGGTATAGCGGATAATGCCGCCGTGCCGTCCTATGATATTACCGCTTTCGTCAATAAAATCCCCGGGCGGATAGCTTTTGCCGGTATATCCCTCTATAAATTCCGAATATTTGCCGTTCGGGACAAAACATATATCCTGACTGTCGTGTTTTTTCGCATTTTCAAAACCCTGTTGCGCGGCAATTTCCCGTACCTGAGCCTTGCGGTATTCCCCCAATGGAAAGAGGGTGTGCGCCAACTGCTCCTGCGTCATAGAATACAGAACATAGCTTTGATCCTTTGTGCTGTCGAGCGCCTTTTTGAGAAGGTAACGACCGCTTGTTTTGTCTTTGTCAATGCGTGCGTAATGCCCGGTTACCACATAGTCGTAGTCCAGCTCCATTGCCCGATGATAGAGCTTATCGAATTTAAGAAAACGGTTGCAGTCGATACAGGGATTGGGAGTTGCGCCGTTTTCGTATGCGGCGACAAAGCGATCCATCACCTTTTCCCGAAACCTGTCGGAAAAATTAAAAACATAATGCAAAATTCCTATTTGATAAGCGACGCTTCTTGCGTCCTCAACGTCTTCCAGAGAACAGCAGGTATGTCCCTGCGACAGCCCGATATCCTCATTGTGATATAGCTTCATGGTCGCCCCGATACACTCAAAACCTCGCTCCTTCATCAGAAAAGCCGCAACACTTGAATCTACGCCTCCGCTCATGGCAATAATGGCCTTTTTACTCATAACATATGCTCCTTTTTGGCGTTTCCTATTGCTGTTACCACGCGGTATCCGGCGGCGGCAACCCGACGTTCCAGACAGCTGCGGCACTGTGCCGCTTCTTCGCCGGTGCAGATTTTATTTTCATACAGCTCATAGAGCTTCCGCACACGGACGGGTGAGAGATTAGGCATTACCACGTTTGCGCCCGCTTTAAGTCCCAGCTCGCGGCCCTGCGGATGGATGGTTCCCAGCGCGGTCGTTGCCGGAATCAAGGCATACGGGAACATAAGCCTCAAAACGGAGATAAGCCTCAGCGTTAAGGTCAGCGAGCCGCTTTGAAACGAGGCGAACGGCGTTTCTTTATGGGTAATATACGGCCCTATCCCAATCATATCCGGCTTGAGTTCTTGCAGAAACCGAAGATCCTCTATAATACAGTCAACGGTTTGATAGGGAGAACCCACCATAAAACCCGAACCTACTTGGTATCCTATATCCTTTAAATCATAAAGACAGCGTTTTCGGTTAGTTAAGCTCATACTTTCGGGGTGCAGTTTTCGGTAATGCGCGTCGTTTGCCGTTTCATGGCGCAGAAGATAGCGGTTCGCGCCCGCGTCAAAATAGGCTTTGTAGCTTTCCCTCGGCTTTTCGCCAAGCGACAGCGTAATAGCGCAGTCGGGAAAACGGGAGCGTATTTCGGACACGATTTCGCAGAGCAGAGAGTCCGTAAAAAACGGATCTTCGCCGCTTTGCAGAACAAAGGTACGAAAGCCGAGTCCATACCCTTCCACGCAGCAATCGAGAATTTCCTCCTTGCTCAGCCGATAACGGACGGCGTTTTGGTTTCCGGCGCGGATGCCGCAGTAGAAACAATTGTTTTTGCAAAAGTTAGAAAACTCGATAAGACCGCGCAGGTAAACCTCGTCTGCGTAAATTTCCCGACGCTTACGGTCCGCCGCGGCGGTTAGGGAGGAATCCCATTTTTCGCTTTGCAAAAGCAATTTTAATGACGCTTCGGGCAAGTCGCGTTCAATATTCAGTTGAAGTACCGGATTAAAATCGTTCATAGTTTTCCTCACAGCTTCGCATGGCAAGAATGGTACTGTTTATCAAATCGTCCAAATCGCAGCCGAGCATTTGGGCGCCGCGTTCGATTACCTCACGGGAACAGCCTGCCGCAAAGTTTAAGTTCTTATATTTCTTCTTGACGGATTTAAGCTCCAAATCAGAAACGCTTTTGGACGGGCGCATAATCGCCGCCGCACCGATAAGACCTGTCAGCTCGTCTACGGCGTATAAAACCTTTTCCATCTCTTGCTCCGGCTTGATATCGACAGTCAGCGCATACCCGTGACTTGCCACCGCATGGATAAGTCGCTCGTCCGCGCCGAAGTCGCGCAAAATCTCCTGCTCCTTCACACAATGCTCGTTCGGGAATTTCTCAAAATCCAAATCGTGGAGCAGACCTACGATTCCCCAAAAATCTTCCTCGTCGGCGTATCCGAGTTCCTTTGCAAAATACCGCATCACGCCCTCTACCGTAACGGCGTGCCGCAAATGGAACGGTTCCTTATTCCACTGACAGAGCAACTCCCACGCTTCGTCCCTTGTAATTACCTTTGACATTACAGTGTTTTCCTCCTGAGTTGGGATTTTAAACGGCAAAATACTATTCCGTTCTGCTTATAGGCAGCTTTTCAATTATTTTTCCGAATTTCACATGTACTGCAAGCTCCCAATAAACGGCGATTTCGCAAGCTTTTTATTATTATAGCATACTCTGCGCGAAATTCAATGCGTCGGCGAAGGTTGTAAAATAAAACCGTTTATAAAAAACGGAAATAAGTGAAAAGGCGGGGATGTTGCGGCCTTGCCGTCATTTTCCGAATAAAGCGGTAGGAAAAATCACAATTCTATGCTATAATAAAATTGCCGGAGAAGGGATATAAAATTTGCGGGAGGCAGTCGATATGGACGAAACAAGCTATCTATATAAAATCGGCAGCGGGAAATTGCCTGTAATCCTCTCTTTTATTATGTCCGCTGTTTTCGGCGGAGTCGCCTTTTGGTTGTATCGTACCGAAAACGGGGCTTTTATCTTCTTGGCGTTCCTTTTTGCGCTTACTTTTCTCGTTTTTTTGCTGTCGGTTTACCGCTTTTTCTTCTACAAGGTGCTGATAGGCGTTAACGGTTTTTACTATCGGACAAGACTTGGCAACGGGAAGCATTACTTATATTCCGAAGTGGAAAAAGCGTGGGTAAGCTCCGGAAAATCGCGGGACGGTTTGGAGGACAGCTATTGCAATATTTCATTTTATAACGGAGCCGTCATACGCTTTATGTTTTATGCAACGGACGAGGAAGCTGTCAATTACCTGATTGAACATTCGGCGGCGGCAAAAGCTCCCGAAGCCGCAAACGAACGGGAAACCTATAGGATTGACGGCAAATATTTAGGAAAAGCTCAAATAGCGGGCGGAATTTTTATTCTCATAATCCTCTTGGTTATGGATTATATTATGGCGAAAGCCTTTGAACTTTGGTTCTTGCTCATTCCCGGTACGGTTTTGGCGTTTTTTGTTCTCCTGTACCTCATTTTGAATTATTATTGTTTCAGGGTGGAGATTGGCAAGGACGGGTTTTACTGCCGTACTTCTCCGTGGAACGGGAAGTTTTATTCTTATAGCGAGATAACCTCTTGCCGAAAAGTCAGAAGAACGGTACACCGACACGCACATTCGGGAGGTCCGAAAACTAACTGTTATTTCTTTTTTGAGTTTACCTGCAAAGACGGAAAAAAGCGGCGTTTTCTGTTTGAAGAACCGATTTACGGGCAAGAAATCCAAGTGTTGAAAGAGCGGATAAAACAGGCGGAAAATCCAAGTGCCGAAAGAGCGGATAAAACAGGCAAAAAATCAAAGAGAAACAAAACGACGAAAAACAACAAATTTTTGGGACTTATCTTTACAGGCACCCTTCGCATAATGGGAATTGTCTCTTTGTTTGCGGGGATTGGGCTTATATTCGGCGGAGTGCATAATTATGCCGAGCAAAATACGCCGTTCGGCATAAAAGATTTAATTGTATTTATTGTATGCGGTTTGATATTTGCCGTAATCGGCTTTTTCCTCTCCGGCGTATGGGCGTTGATAGGGCGGATACGCAGAAAGGGAGAGCCGCCGGAAGAGGAAATCCTGCCGCCGGAGGAATATGCGGACCCGGAAGAAACGGAGACGGATGAGGGACGTTGGACCGTTGTTTCAATTATAATTCGTATTGCGGCAATCGCTCTTATTCTCGGTTATATCTTTTTGTCCGTTTACTTAAAAAAATCCGCTTGATGATTTTTTGGTAAGCTGCGCAGAGAGAAAAAGTAAAAAAACGAGGTCTTGAAACCTCGGTTTTTTGGCGGAGCCGATGAAGAAGCGCGTAAACTTTTTTCTTGCGTGGTGTTTTTCCGCGCCTGTATCTGTCCGACAGGAGTCCCTCTTAGGGGATAGCCGGACGCAAAAAAACAGGCTCGAAACGGCGACCGTTCCGAGCTTCTTTTTCAGCGGTCATAAACCGCTGTGCGATAGATAAGCGCGAACACGTTTTTGACAACTACCATGTCAAAAAGGTTCGCCACTTGTGATTTTGGTGGACCTGAAGGGGTTCGAACCCTCGACCTCTGCGTTGCGAACGCAGCGCTCTCCCAGCTGAGCTACAAGCCCTTATATTTATGCTTACGGCTAAGCGGAATAATATTTCTTAAAAATACCACGCCCGTTTAAAACAGCCGCAAACAAAATCTTTCTTTTGCTTTCACAAAAAGCATTACTATTTTAACTCTAATATGCCTTTAAGTCAACCTTTAATATAAAATTATTTTTATAAAAAGTGTAATTGTAAAAAATTATCCGTTGTGATACAATAGTAAATCATTACAATACTTTATACAGAAAAGGCGGTTGGAATATTGGATATTCAATATATTTTGGCACTTCAGAATTTAAGAGAAGCTATGGGCGGAGTTTTAAATGAATTTTTCGTCCAAATAAGCGATCTTTCTTACGGCGTCTTTATTTGGATGCTTGCGTGTATCCTGTTTTGGGGCGTTGACAAAAAAAGCGGCAGGTTCTTGTTTTTAAACATAGGCTTTTCCCGCTTCTTTATGCAGCTTTTGAAACTTACCTTTTGCGTTTACCGCCCGTGGGTTCGTTCCTCAAAGATTGTTCCCGTAGAAACCGCTTCGGGCTATTCTTTCCCAAGCGGACACAGCGTAACCGCGGCGTCAAACTACGGTACGGTTATGCAAAGGTACAAGAATAACAGACCGCTTTGTATTCTTATGGGCTTTATGATTATACTCACGATGTTTTCAAGAAACTATATCGGGGTACATACGCCGCAAGATGTTTGCGTGGGCGCGGCTTTGGGACTTTTTGTGGTTTTTGCCGGCGCTCGGCTTTGGGAATGGCTGGAGGCGGATTCAAAGAGGGATTATATTATCCCCTGCGCCGGAATTATATTGACCGTTCTGTTTTTGGTATATATTTCGCTTAAATCCTACCCCATGGATTACGCCGCCGACGGCAAGCTTTTGGTAGATCCCGCAAAGATGATGAAGGACGGCTACAAGGACGCGGGCAGACTGCTCGGCGTAACGCTCGGTCTGTTTTTGGAAAAGCGATTTGTTAAATTTTCCATGGACGTTTCGCTCCAAAAAAAGGTTGCAAGATGTGCTGTCGGCGTTTTGCTGATAATCTTTTACGAAAAAGCCTTTATGCCGATTATATCCGATTTGGTAAGCCTATCTTGGATAGGTATGGTGCTTACCTTTGCGGAGCTTATACTCTTTATCGTAATTTATCCTCTTTGCTTCTCAAAGGCGGAGGAGCTCGGCAAATCGGGCAAAAAGGCTAAATTACAGGCGAACAAAGCATAATGATTGTTTAAGCGCTTAAAAAAGTATTCTTTGGATTTTATTGGCATTGATAATTGGCAAATATTAAATTTGTTACAATAAGCAAAAAAATTACGGCAGGGAGCATACTCCCTGCCGTAATTATACATTTAGCAACATCGGTTGCAAAAAGCAACAATATATAGTGGTGATTTGAAAAATTAATAGCAAATATTGTTTTTTCTCTTGACATTATTATAATTTTAGTGTATAGTGGTAACCGGCAAATATTAAAGGAGGTTTGATATATGTCAATATTTAGTGAAAGGCTCTCCGCTTTGCTGAAAGCCAAAGGGTTTTCTCAAAAGGACTTTTCAAAGAAAGCAAATATTACAGAGTCATCAATGTCCTACTATGTAAAAGGTGTCCGCATACCGAGCGGTGAGGTTCTTGCTAGAATTGCAAAGGCGCTTGATACAACGGCAGATTATCTTTTAGGCAACACGGATAACGCCCAAATACCCGAATCAAAAAGCGAACTCAAATATCTGCAAAGAAATCTCGGAAAATTAGATAATAAACAGCTAAAAAAGGCAGAAGAAATGTTAAAGCTAATGTTTGATGAAATATTTGAGGATGAGGATGAGGAGGAATGAAGTATTGATAAATATTGCAAAGCCCAATTTTTCGGCAGTATATTCAAAAGCTAATGAGATCTTAGTAAAATCCGATGTTATTTTCACATTTCCTTTCTCCCCAATAGAGCTTGTGAAAGAACAATCGGCAATTAAATGTTGCACATATAAAAGGGCTCAAAAATATGGAATTGATATATCTGCCTTTGGTAGTGAATCGGCGACTATTTTTGAGTATGGTGGTAGGCAAATAATATTTTATGATGATAGCAAACCTATCACTCATATAAAATATTCTATCTTACATGAGTTGGGACATCCGCTAAATAATCATGATTTTAGCGTCTCTGACAAAGAAATTTACGGACGATATGAAGTAGAAACAAATTACTTTGCTGCACAACTGCTTATGCCGGAACAGGTGTTGCGTGAATTTACTAATCGTGGCATCAATATTACAAAAGAGTTTCTTATGCGGTACTTTGAGGTTTCGGAAACAGCGGCAAAAAAGCGTATTGAAACGCTTGCTAAAACAACCGGTGAGTGGCGATCTCGGCAAGAGAAAGAATATGATGATATTATACTCTATAAATTCGCCACTTTCATAGACAGTATTTGTCCTCCTCGCAAGAATTACTTTGACTTTGAGGATGAATACGATCGTCAGCGTGAGAGGGACTCTTGGTTTTAATCACAAAACGGAAATTACATATTGGAGGTGATGTTATATAATTGTAAAGTGCATACAAATAGAAAAAGCACTCCGCAAGTTGCTGCAACAACAAACGAAATGCTTAGTTCTATGTCGGATATGCTATGATAACCGACCTAACTGTTTGTTCATTATAGCATATTCGGATCCATTTGTCAATTTACGAAGCAAAATACTGAAAATTCCGCAAGTAGCGGAGAAAGGATAAGCTGTAATGAAAAATTTATTTTATGATGGTTTCAACTCAAAGTTGATTGAAACAGCCTTTTTTGAGGGCCTTCTTGAAATTCCAATCCTGGAGGCTCCAAAAGAAATCGTTATACCTTCGGTTGCCGTTCCCTTTTCAAAGAGAAAGGCAATCTCAAACCCCTCGGAAGAAATGCTTGTATTTTATGAGCAAGATCCCGAATTTAGAGAGTTCGTCAGCATACCGCAGAATTACATTGATGAATTGAAAGACATTCAAATAATCTCCACGCCCGACTGCTCTCTTTATCGAGATATGCCACTTTGGGAACAAATCGCAAATATCGGTGTGAGCCGTTCCGCCGGACATTATTTGCAACAGCAAGGGAAATATGTTATCCCTAATGCGCGTTGGGGTGATGAAAGAACATATACAAAGGGCATTTTTGATTACATACCTGCATTTTCGGGCATACCGAAAAACAGCGTTGTGTCAATAGGCACTTACGGGTGCAGTAAAAGCAAAGAGGATAAATATTACCTTGAAGCAGGACTTGAAGCAATGCTAATTGAATTAACGCCGCAAGATGTTATCGTGTACGGCTCGTATAGCCCAAGAATTTTTGGCGAGTATGAACATTATACCCGTTTTCATCATCTGCCCGATTGGACTACCTATGTCCACAAGGGGAAGAAGGTGGTTTGATATGGGTACAAGCAAAAATGGGCGTTATCTAAACACCAAAGGTTCCGGACATAGTGTCAGTGATTTTGCTCTCGTACATTCAAGCGAAGGTGCGTTTACTCGCAGCCAAGCCCGTGTCAACGGAAAAATTATTATTAAGCTGCGGCTTAATAACGGCGGACACAGCCAAAAAGGTATGAAATTACTTGATAAATACGGCATCAAGTATAACATTGTTAAAACCTATCCAAATGGTGTATGTGTTGGTAACATTCCAAATCATATGCAACGGTCAAAGCGTGACGGAACAGGTCAGGCGTGGTTTCCAAAATCTTGGACGGAAAAAGATATTCGCCGTGCGGGAGAACATGTAGCAGGGCTTAAAGGAAATCGCCGTGTTGCGGATGGTAAAAAAATTTATGGCGTTTATAAAGGGGTGCGTGTCGGCGTTATCCGTACTAATGGCAAAATCGCTACTATTTTCCCCGACTCTAATCAAAGCAAACGGAGGTAAAATTTATGCAGTTTGTTGAATTTTATGAAATAATCAAAAAGCGTTCCTCAATTGAAGAAGAATGGTATACCGAAATAGAAAAGTGTTGGGAAGAAATGACTGGGATTTTTTCGGCAGATGTAAACAAAACCATTCAGTTCCTTGATATATGTACTGCCGATGAGTTCTCCTGGCTAAGTGAGGTTGTTGAGGATATAGCAAAAAGAACTCACAGCAAGGAGTTTATCACCGCACTACGCAAAACGGCAGATAAATATCCGGAAGAAACAAAAAAATATAATATCATTGATTTTATAGAATCGGCGGAATGTATTGTTAGCGAGGATCAAGAATAAGGGAACGCACAAATAACGCACGGCAGGTTCTTGTTTTTAAACTAGGCTTTTCCCGCTTCTTTATGCAGCTTTTGAAACTTACCTTTTGCGTTTACCGCCCGTGGGTTCGTTCCTCAAAGATTGTTCCCGTAGAAACCGCTTCGGGCTATTCTTTCCCAAGCGACACAGCGTAACCGCGGCGTCAAACTACGGTACGGTTATGCAAAGGTACAAGAAGAACAGACCGCTTTGTATTCTTATGGACTTTATGATTATACTCACGATGTTTTCAAGAAACTATATCGGGGTACATACGCCGCAAGATGCGCTGTCGGCGTTTTGCTGATAATCTTTTACGAAAAAGCCTTTATGCCGATTATATCCGATTTGGTAAGCCTATCTTGGATAGGTATGGTACTTACCTTTGCGGAGCTTATACTCTTTATCGTAATTTATCCTCTTTGCTTCTCAAAGGCGGAAGAGCTCGGCAAATCGGGCAAAAAGGCTAAACTACAGGCGGAATAAATATGTAAAAAGCCGAAGCGGCGTTCGCTTCGGGAAATATGTAACAAAACGGGGCGACCGTCTTTTTTAAAGGAAAGACGAACGCTCCGTTTATTTCTTATTCAATTTCCAAATGCCTTGCCTGCGGGAGCGTTTCCTGCTTTTTAGGCAGCGTCAGGCGCAGGACTCCGTTTTCGTATTTTGCCTTGATATCCTGCGCGTCAACGGCGGAAATGTCAAATTGACGGCTGTATTTTCCGTAGGAGCGCTCAACACGGACGTATTTTTGCTTTTTGTCCTTCTCCTCATGCTCGGAGTGGCGTTCGGCGTCGATTATTAGCGTATTGTCCGAAACGTCGAGATGAATATCCTTTTTGTCAAAGCCGGGTAAATCGGCTTTCAGAGTATAATGATCGCCCTCGTCGATAATGTCCGTTTTAAATTCCGCAATGTCGCCGCTGCGGAAAAAAGAGCCGAAAGGACCGTCAAAAAAATTCCTTTCAAATTCCTCCATTTCGCTGAAAGGATTAAAAGCGATTTCGTTGCTGCGCCTGCGGTAAGGTCTTAGTTCAAACATAATAAAATACCTCCAATGTTTTGTATTTTATTATATCCGTAATTTTAAGCTATATTCCGCTCGGACTCGAACCTACAACGATAACTAAACGCACGCAGGAACGGTAAACAGACCGCCGAATGAACATCCTCGGCGGGCAGTGTATTAATCCGTTATACAAAATCTGTGAATATTAAAGCGACTTCATAACATTGAGCAAGCTCTGATAGCAAATTCTATGTCAAGCGCTTTTAATTTGTAACGATATTTGAAAGGCGTTAGAAAAAATGTTAGAAAAAGCGAAATTTTGACAAAACAAAAAACCTTAACACATAGCGAAAACCGCTATATATCAAGGTCTTTGAGTGGTCGGAGTGACAGGACTTGAACCTGCGGCCTCTTGACCCCCAGTCAAGCGCGCTACCAGCTGCGCCACACCCCGTTACAGTTTTTTACTGCCCGAATATTTTAACATATGTTTTTGAAATTTGCAAGGGTTAATTTGATATTTTTTAATTATTTTTTCCTGCGTTGTTTACTAAGGCGAGGGGAGTCGAACCCGCGTCGTTTTTCAACGGCGGATTTACGCCAATTTTGCGTCACGTCCTTGACAATTCGCCGGTATTTTCTTCGGGCGAGTGCGCTTTGCGTTTAAATTTTTGTTATACTCGGCTTCTGTATATTAAGATGATTTTATTAAACCCGATTGCATAAATAAAGCCGCAACCGTGTTTTGTTCGGTTACGGCTTGCGGCAGATAAAAAATTGCCGAAAATGCAGTCGGGAAAGTTAAGGCTTTCCTTGTCTTATCAAAATATTTCAAAGCATTATATACAAAAGCGACATAAGCAATTCTTCGTCGGCGCTGTCGGCTTGAAGCAACAGAATAAGCGCGAGCAAAAGCGCCTTGTCGGGTTCGTCGGCAACGCCCAAGGGCTTTGCGTTTGCAATATCGGCGTCGGTCTGCAAGACGTTACGATTGATTTCGCTTTTGTTCGGGGATTCGGCAGGAACGGGATTATCGGCTTTCGCTTCCTGCGCCGTATCCCTTTCCTCATAACTCTCCGCGCCGGTTTGACGAATATTATTTTCCTCATTTTCGCCGTCCCCTGCGCCGAAATATTTTTCAAATGATTCATAGTCGGAGATTTCCTCGGGATATTCCACGGGCATTTTGATATAGTCCGCCTTTGAAGCCGATTTTACCGCATTGTAGAAATTTTCGCGGTAATTTTTTTGCTCCTGCGGCTTTTCGTTTTCGCCGTTTATGAGTCGGTGCGTTTTCAACTGCATATCCTTAACCCGTTCAAGCGCTTTTTCCTGCATTTGTCGTATTTCATCGTAATTGTATTCTTTCATCAAAACATTCCTTTCAGCAATGGCAGGGCGTCCATAAGCCGTAAAAATTTCATCGCCTCGTCCGCCTTGTGACGGCGCTCTTCACTAAGAAGAGGGCGCAGCGCTTTTAAAAATGCGGTTTTGTCATTATCCCTGTTCATAGCGGAGGCAACCTTCATAAATAAATCCGTTGCGCCGTTTGCGTTTGAAGCGTCGGCGGGCTTTGGGGCGGAGGCGGCGTTATTGCCTGCGCCGCTGTTATTATCGGTATTGTTCAAAAGGGAGTCGGCAACGCTTTTGAGCTTTTCCATATCCTCGGGGCTTATGGAATTTAATAAATCGTTAATGCTGTCCATCTTTTTCTCCCGTCAGCTTTTTGAGAATTTCCTTTGCCTTGTCGGTAGAAAGCAAATCCTTTAAAGCCTTGTCGTCGTGCAAAATTTTGTTGAGCTTGTCGCTTTGCTCGTTGGAAAGCTTTGACATAAGGTACTTGCCAAGCTCGTTTTTATCGTTTTTTTCCTCGACGGATTTTAAAATGCCGTTAAAATTATCCGAATTATCTTTTGACATATAATTGCTTTGCCTCCTTTAATATGATACAATATACAACAGCAGTAAATAATATGTATTACTTAGGGAGAATATGAATGAGAGCGGTTGTGATTTCGGATTCGCACGGCGATATGGCGTCCGTGAATATGGTTTTGTCCCGTCACAGGACGGCGGATACGGTTATTTTCCTCGGCGACGGGGAAAGGGATATTTATACTAAATCGAATTCATTGCTTTTAAGCGACAAAACCCTTGTCGCCGTTGCGGGGAACTGTGATTTTGCTTCAAGCCTTCCCGAGGAGGAAATTACCGAGCTTGCGGGCAAAAAAATCTACTGCCTGCACGGGCACACCAAGGCGGTAAAATACGGTACCGAAATACTCGAACAGGCGGCGCGGGAGAAGCAGGTCGATATAGTAGTACACGGGCATACCCATGTGCCGAGGACTCAAAAGGTTGACGGCATATATTATATGTGCCCGGGAAGCGTTCGGGAGGGAGCTTACGGCATTATAGATATCGACGAGCGGACGGGCGGAATTCTCTGTTATATTAACTACCTTTACTGAGGAGAGCTTTAAATGGTTTTATATAAAAACGTTAAGCTGATAGGGGAAAACGAAATAACGGACGCCGAGGTTCTTGTAAACGGTGAAAAAATCGAAAATATCGCAAAGCATATACACGCGGAAAAAGCCGAAATTATAGACGGAAAAGGGCGGTATCTTTCGGCGGGATTTATTGATTTGCACGTCCACGCGGGCGGCGGATTTTCCGCAATGGGCAAAAAGGACGATATACTCAAAATGGCTTCGGCGCACGCAAAATACGGCACAACGGCAATTCTTCCGACGGCGCTTTCCGCTCCGCTTGACGTTCTTGCGGGAGTTGCGGAAAACGTAAAAGAGGCTATGAAGGAAAACAAAAACATACTCGGCGTGCATCTTGAGGGGCCCTTCCTTTCGCCCAAAATGTGCGGAGCGCAAAAAAGCGAGAATATTTTTACGCCGCAGAATACCCGATACGAAGACTTTTTGGAACGGTACAAGGGCGTAATTAAAATGATGGGCGTTGCTCCCGAGCTTGACGGGGCGTTTGCCTTGGGCGAAAAGCTCAAAAAAAACGGTTCGGTTGTTTCCATAGCTCATTCGTGCGCCGATTACGACGTTGCCGTCGAGGCTTTAAAGCACGGCTTTTCGGACATAACTCACATATACAACGCCTGCACCTCCTGCCGTAAAGAGGGTGCGTTTCGCCGCGCGGGTACTGTCGAAGCGGGGCTTGCGAACGATGAATTTACCGTTCAGGTTATAGCGGATTTAAAGCATTTGCCGCTCGGCGTTTTGAAGCTTATTTACAAGGCTAAGGGAGCGGACAAAATGTACCTGATAACGGACGGTCTTGAATTTTCCGCAGGAGAAATTGAAAACGGCGCAAGGGTAATTCAGCAAAACGGCGTGGAGGCGGTTTACGAGGACGGCGTTATGCTTTTGGCGGATCGCTCGAAGCTTGCCGGGAGCGCCTGCAACAGCGCTTCGCTTGTAAGAAACATGTATAAACAGGTCGGCGTGCCGCTTTGCGACGCAGTTAAAATGATGACTTTAACGCCCGCAAGGGTTATAGGCGTTGACGGGCATAAGGGCAGAATAGAAAAAGGCTATGACGCCGACATCATACTCTTTGATGAGGATATAAAAGTGAGCGGCGTAATGGCTTTGGGAAAAATTATTTATTGATATAAACGATTAACAGTAACGGAAGTGATTGATTTGTGCGAGTACATAAAAGCGGCGCAGGTATTGCCGTCAAAAAGACAGCTTGACTGGCAAAAAAACGAGTTTTACGCCTTTTGCCATTTCGGTATGAATACATTTACGGGTAAGGAATGGGGAGACGGTACGGATTCTCCCTCAAAATTCAACCCAACGGAGCTTGACGCCGAACAATGGGTCACAAGCATTAAATCAGGCGGAATGAAAGCGCTTATACTCACCTGCAAGCACCACGACGGCTTTTGTCTTTGGCCCAGCAAATACACCGACTACAGCGTTAAGGCAAGCCCGTTTCGTGACGGCGGGGGCGACGTTGTAAGGGAGGTTTCGGACGCTTGCCGAAAGCACTCGATTAAATTCGGCGTTTACCTTTCCCCTTGGGACAGACATGACGAACGCTACGGCAAGGGCGGGGAGTATAACGAATACTATAAAAATCAGCTTCGGGAGCTTCTCACAAATTACGGCGATATATTCTGCGTATGGCTTGACGGCGCTTGCGGCGAGGGCAAAAACGGCAAGGTGCAGGAGTATGACTGGGCGGGATATTACAAGGTTATAAGGGAGCTTCAGCCCAACGCCGCAATATGTATCTGCGGACCCGATGTGCGCTGGGTAGGCAACGAGGCGGGCGTTGGCAGAGAAAGCGAATGGAGCGTAGTGCCGTCTTATTATGCGGTCAATGAATTTACTCAGGAAAAATCCCAAAAAGAGGACAACAAAAAATTCAGAAAAAAGCACAACGAGATGGTAATGGATCTCGGTTCAAGGAAGGCAATAAAGGGAGCCGAGGAGTTTGTATGGTATCCGTCGGAAACGGACACCTCCATCAGACCCGGTTGGTTTTATCACGAAAACGAAGACCACAGGGTAAAATCCGTTGACAAGCTTATGGATATTTATTTAAGCTCGGTCGGCAACAATTCGGCTTTGCTTTTAAATATTCCGCCCGATAAGAGGGGACTTATCTGCAAGACGGATGAGCTTACGCTTGATTCTTTTGCAAGGAAGCTCAAAAGAACCTTTCCCGAAAATCTTGCCGAAAATAAATCGGCATACGCCACTTCCGAAAAGGACGAGGCGCATACCGCCCAAAACGTTTTGTCGCAGTTCGACGGTTACTGGGAGTGCGCTTCGGACGATGAAACGCCCGAAATTACTGTAGACCTTGAAGAACCTACGGAAATCGACAGCGCGGTTCTTATGGAAAATATAGCTACCGGACAGCAGATAGAAAGCTTTGAAATTTATTACGAAAAAAAGCCCGGCAAGTGGAAAAGGATTGCAAAGAAAACCGTAATAGGCTACAAAAAAATTGTCCCCTTTAAAAAGAGCGTAAAAACGCGGAAAATTAAGGTTAAAATAACCTCCTACCGCGTTAAGGCGACCGTTTTGAAGCTTGAACTTTACAAGTCGAAATAGGGATAAGCTATGATTAAGATAATGCCGGATTTTTACACTCTTTTTTCCTGCAGGGCGGGCGACTGCTCGGACAACTGCTGTATAGGCTGGGAAATTGACATCGACGGGGAAACGCTTGAAAAGTACAAAAGCGCGAACGGCGATATCAAAAAAAGGCTTTTAAAAAATATTTCCCTCGACGAAACGCCTAAATTTATTTTAGACGAAAACGAACGCTGTCCGTTCTTAAACGGGGACAATCTGTGCGATTTGATTACAGAGTGCGGCGAGGGCTTTTTGTGCGATATTTGCAGGGAGCATCCGCGTTTTTACGAATGGTACGGCGATTACAAGGATATCGGGCTCGGGCTTTGCTGCGAGGAGGCGTGCGGACTGCTTTTTTCCTCGGATAAGCCGCTTGAATTTATAAAATCGTCTGACGAAACCGAGGAGAAAAACTATATAGACAACGCTTCGGCGAAAAGAATTTTTGAAATAAGGGAAAGGCTTTTTGAAAAGCTAAATGACGCCGACGGCTCTTTAATCGGGGCGATAGACGACTGCCGCGCTTATATAGAGAGCCTGCAAAAATCTTACGCCTGCAAAAAGGCGGTCGGCACAGACGAAATCGAAAAAGCTTTGACGGAAATTATAAGACTTTCCGAACCCTTTGATAAAAACTGGAGCGAATATGCGGCGGGGTTCTCGTTTAGACTTATTGAAAATCGCTCCGATATAAGCGAAAACGATATGCGCAGGCTCTTTTCGTATATCGTTTTCAGGCATTTTGTAAAAGCCGCATACGACAACGATTACATTACGCATTTTAAACTTTGCATTTTGCTTTTTGACCTGTTCGTTATATACTTAAAAACAAATAAAAATATCGGCAAAGAGGAAGCGGTAAGGTATATTTCAAAGCAATTTGAATACAGCGACAGCAATACGGAGCTTTTGGAGTTCGAGTGCGCGGACAACAGACTTCTGAGCTTTGAAAGCCTTATTTCTCTTACCGAATTTATTTTATAAAAAAGGGGCATTATTATGAAAAAGCTTAAACTCAACAAAAAGCTTATTATTGGGCTTGTAATTGCGCTGATTGCGGTAATAATTGCGATTGTTGCGATTGTCAAAGTCAGGTTCTACGTTTATTACCCTCATTATGAGAGTCATAAGCATGCAATTACCTACACCTCCGAACCTGCCGACACCGACACCATCAGGGTAATGAGCAGTAATGTTCGCTGTATCAATACCACCGACCTCGGCAAAAAAAGCTGGTTTTACAGGGCAGATTTGATAATCAAAAACATAGAAAATCAAACCCCGTCAATAATAGGCTTCCAGGAGGTAACCAAAGAGCAGTACGCCTATCTCACCGACTGCCTGACCGGTTTTGACTCCGTAATTGAATACAGAGATAACGCCAAAAACACGGAGGGCTGCCCAATCTTTTACAGAACGGACTGCTACAAGCTGATAGACAAGGGTTCTTTCTGGCTTTCAAAAACACCCGAGAAGATGAGCAGGGACTGGGGCTCGGCATGTTACAGAATTTGCAGCTATGTAATACTTGAGGACCTCGCTTCGCAAAAGCAGTTTGTTGTGTTCAATACTCATCTTGACCATATCAGCGACGAGGCAAGAATCAATGGCATAGGCGTTGTGCTTGATAAAATCGCGCAGTTCGGCGGGCTTCCGAGTATGATTATGGGCGATTTCAACGCCGGAGAGGATAGCACCACATACAAAAATGTCACCAAGGATTTCCTCGACGCAAAATATCAGCTTGAAAATCCCATGATCTCCTGCACTTATCAGGACTTCGGAAAAGACCTTGACCATGAGTGCTTAGACTACTTTATGATTTCAAAAACAGGCATTAAGGTTGAGGATTATAAGGTCGTTACCGATACTTATGACGGCGTTTATCCCTCCGACCATTTCCCGATATTTGCGGAATTTAAGCTGGAAGATACGCAAGCAAAATAATAAATACGGCAAAACGGTTTACATAAAAAAGGACGGCGCAGAGTTCTAAACAACTCCGCGCCGTTAAATATTTGATTATAATTATTTAATCTCAAAGCTGTGCATTTTCTCGATTTCCTTAATCGGCTGTGTAAAGCAGGCGGGCAGGGAAGGCGGAAGCGCACCGAGGCGTTTAACGAACATATCGAAATTTACCGCCTTTTTGTTGTTATTGCCTTGGAATTTTGAAATAAGCTCAATCAAATTCTGCTTTTTGTCGCCGTTGTCGGCAACCTTGACGTTTTTAAGCTCTACCCTTACCGAGTCCTCGGGCTTAATTCCTTTAACGCACAGGCAAAGCGTTTTGCCCTTTTTAATTTTCGCCTGCACGGGTTCGCCGTTAATATAAACCGAAGCGTCCGCGCAGACTATATCCTTAAACGAAAGCTTATAATTCCTTAATTTCGGAAGAACGCCGGCGTCGCCCGCGGCAGGGCTTATTGTAAATTCAACGCCCGCGTTGCTTTCCTTAATTTCATAATCGGTAAAGGCGAATTCGCCCTTTTCAAAGTTTAAGCTTTCGCCGTCGTCCTCGTAGAGTGAAAATTTGTTGTTGCCCCTGTATATGAGAAGCTCAAGGCCGTCGGGATTTTTGCAGTCGTTCGTCCTGTCGTTTACGGCAAGCGGAATAATGGCTCCTTCTTTTGCAAGCACGGGGATAGAGGAGCAGTCGCGGAACATTTTGACTTTACCCTTGCCCTTATATATTCTGCCGGTGAATATGTCGGTATATCTGCCCTCGGGAAGCCATACCTCTGTGCCGGCAAGATTTGTCCTTTTGTTTTTCGGCTGCGTTATCGGGGCTACGATAAGCTCCGAGCCGAAAAAGTATTCGTTCGGACAGCCGTAAGCGTCCTTTTCTTTCGGATAATGATAATACATAGGTTCGCACAGCGCAATGCCGTCGCGGTATGTGCGGTAGTTTGCGGTATATATGTAGGGTATCATTCTGTGGCGCAGGCGCAGAGCGTCAACAGCCGCCTTTTCGGTAAATTTATTGTACTTCCACGGCTCCTTACCCATAAATTCGTTCGAGGTGGAGTGAAGCCTGTTTACCGGGCTGAAAATTCCGTACTGTACCCAACGTGTATAAAGCTCGTCGTCCTTTTTGCCCATATGGTGGCCGCCTATGTCGTGACTCCACCAGGTGTAGCCTATGTTCGAGGCGGTTGAGGTAAAATACGGCTGAAAATTGAGCGCGCTCCAGGTCTGTGCGGTATCGCCCGAAAATCCCAGGGGATAGCGGTGCGAGCCCGCCTCGGCAAACCTTGAAAGGATAAGAGGGCGGCGGTCGGAATTTCTTGCAATATCCATCGAATGATAATGGTTGAGCGCCCAAAGCGGGTCGAGCCCCGGGGTGTTCGTTTTTTTGCCCTGTTGCCAGTCTATCCACCAAAAGTCAACGCCGTCGTCCTGCATGGGCTTATGCAGAATATTGAAATAGGCTTCTGTAAATTTCTTATCCGTAATGTCGAAGAAATAATGCTTTCCCTGCTTCGGGTCGTCACCCATAAAGCGGGCAAATTCCTCGTATTTATCCTCGAACCAACGCACTCCCGTCGCAGGGTGAAGATTAAGCGTCACCTTGAAATTTTTGCTGTGAAGCCAATCAAGGAAGCCCTTGGGGTCGGGGAAAAGGTCGGTATTCCAGCTGTAGCCCGTCCAGCCGCCTCTTGAAATGGCGTCGTAATATTTTTGGACGAGCGTATGGCTGTCGTTGATTTTTGCCTGCTTGCCGAATTTTCCCACAATGTCAACCCAATGCCAGTCCATATCGACGGTGGCGACGGTTATGGGTATTTCTTCGTCTGTAAAACGCTGCATAAGGTCAATGTATTCCTGCTGAGTATACGCCTTGTACCTTGACCACCAGTTTCCCAAGGCAAACCTCGGAACAAGCGGAGCGTGGCCCGTCAAATTAAAGAAATCGCGCACGGCTCCCCTGTAGTCATAGCCGTAGGCAAAGTAGTAAATATCCTTTTCTCTGCTTTTTCTGGGTACAATTTGAGCGTTTTCGTCAATTACAAGGGTTTTGCTGTCGTCAAGCAGAGCGACGCCGTTTTTTGAAACTATGCCGTCGCCGATTTTTACCGGGCCGAAGGTTTGGTCAAGAGTTCTTCTTGTGCCTTTTAAATTACCGGATTTGTAATCTTTTACAACTCTTGAATCGGCAAGCTTTATGTACTCCATTTTCTCGGCTTCGGTATTATAGCAAAACTCGGCTCTTTCGGTCTTTATGACTACGGTATTGCCCTGCTGTGTTTTTTCAAATTCGGGTTCGTCAAAGTCCCTGAACCACACCGCCTGAGTGGGCTTGTCGCAGAAAATTCCGTTCGACGTGTTTTCAACCCGCACAAGCGACGGAGTAAGAACCGTAATTCTCGTATTGCCCGAAACTACCGTGCATTTCTCCTTAGCCCTCGGAGAACATTTGATTTTGAATGCGTCAAAATAATCGCTCATTTTATAAACCCCTTCTTAAAATATTAATGTTAAAAGCGCAATGCGCTCAGACGTTTGGATAATTTACTTTCAGAGTTTGGTATTCTTCGTCGGAAATCTCAATAACATGTCCGTGCTTAAAGCCGTAGGGGAAGGTGAATTTATCCTTTGCCGGCTTAAAATGCGCGTCGCCCGCCTTTTCCGAAATAAAGGGAACATAGCCCATTTTGTCCTTTTCACAGCCGAAGAAATCAAGCATAAGACACCAACTGCCGTCCGGGAGGGCGTAGGTAGTCGGCGCTTCATATGAGCCCGGGCGTTCAAGCGAAGCCATAATTTTTTCAAAATCCGGGTCGTTTACATATTCGCCGTAAATTCCGCTTTTTGAAACGCCGTGCATATTCATGGCGGGATTGCTTGAATTTTTGTAAAACAGATGATAGCAATTCCCATGCTTAACAATATGGGAATCGAGTATTTCGTTTTCCTTTTCAAACAGAAGCTCCGGCTTTGAAAAGCTTTTAAAGTCTTTTGTGCGTGAACAGTATATTGCCATATGTGTAAAGTTATCTTCCTTTACAGTAGAACCCCAGTGGACAAGATATTCCTTATTTTCCTCGTCAAAGCATACCTCGGGCGCCCAAAGGCAGCCGAAATCCTCCCTGCCCATAAATATAAGCTCCTGCTGTGAAAAATTCACAAGGTCGTCGCTTCGCCAAAGCGAGAGGAATTTGCTTGTAGAGGAGTTAATCTTTTTCCAGTCAACATTATGGTTTTCGTCCATATGCTTTACAATGCAAAGGTCGGTGGCAAGGATTACAAAACCGCCCTCGTTGAGCCTTACTATTTCAATGTCGCGGCATCCGCCCGCACCCTTGTCGCAGGTGATAACGGGCTTGCCGGAGTTTAGCTTTTCCCAGTTGAAACCGTCGCGGCTTACGGAAAAATGTACCTGCTCGCCGTCGACGGTCAGTTTTTCTCTGAAATGAACAAACAAATATGCCATAAAAAATCCTTCAATTATATTTTTTCCAAATGAGAGCCGCAGTCCTTAATCCGTATGAATTCCGGGCGCTCGAAATTTGTTTTGTTAGGCGTATGGAAGGTAAGATAAAGCTCGTTTCCCGCATTAAAAATCATTCCGTGACCGCCGTCGTTGTCTATCAACGGTTCTAAATGCTCAAAACCGCCCTTAATACCGCCGTCTTTAAACCTGACGACACATTCGGCGTATTGCTCGTTTATAAAGGTTGACCATATCATCAGCAGAACGCCGTCTTTGGTTCTGAACATAAAAGGACCGTCCGTGATGTAATGCCGTGAAGCGTCGCGCCCGTTTACCCATACCGGGTCTGAGGCTTTGAAAAGCGTAACGGGTTCGCCCACGCTTCGCTTTAAATCGTCGCTTAATTTTATATAGCACACAGTACCGTCGATAATCTGCGTATGCTCGTGGGGAAAAACGAGATATGGCTCGCCGTTTTCTATGTAGAGAGTGCCGTCAAGACATTCCCATTCCTTTGGCGTTACCGCGCCGTCGCTGTGAGGGTAAAACGGGCCGAGAGGGGAGTCGGCGGCAAGCACAAAGGTGCCTCTTAACCCGCATTCCCTTGTAAAGGTTGCAAACATATAGTATTTGCCTTTATATTTATGTACCTCGGGAGCCCAGTTTACCTCTTTGTCAAGTCCGTTTGCACGGGAGTTAAAACATTCATGCGCTTCGCTCCAATTTTCAAGGTCGTCGGAAACGTAAACGTCAAATCCGCCCGTGTGCCTTCCGAAATTTTCGGCCCTTGTACCGTAAAGATAAAATTTTCCGTTTTCCGCGAGTACAAAAGGGTCCCTTATGTTAATATCCGATTTTTTCATAATTGCCGTTGCCTTCCGATTGAAAATAATCAATAATCCGCGCCCCTGCCGTTGTCCCTTATAAAATGACCCTTGTCGCATAGGTTGCGGTATTTTTTCTGCTTTTTGTAATTTTTGAGTTCTTCCTCCGACAGCTTGAAGGTGAACGGCCTTTTGTTTTCAACCTTGTCAAATACCTCGCTGACAAGCCTTGCGCCGCTTTCAAAAACCTCGCTCAAAGCGAGTATGATTACGTCGCCGTCAACGGGCAGGGTAAGCTCGCCGTAACCGTCCGTTTCAATTTGCGCTGCATAAAAACAGAGGCTTTTGGCAACTATATCCTTTCCGCTGAGGCTGTGAGCGTGCGTTGCCTCCCAGCCGAGTTTTCCGTCCTTTATATAGGCCGTTTCGCCGAAGTCATATAAATCCCAACGCGCAAAGCGTTCGGCGGCGGAATATATTTTCGCCTTTTTAACGTCGCCGTCAAGCTTAAATTCAAGCTCTTTATCCTTCCTCAGAGAGGCGCACAATATCAAAAGCTTTTTACCGCCGCAAAGCTTAATCTTTTGCCCGTTTGCCAAGGCGGCGCCGCCCGTTTCCTTTTGTATAACGAACCGAGCGCCGCAGGCGTTTATTTCCGCGGGAGTTATTTCATATGGCACGTTTAAAAGGAAGTCGCCCTTTTCGTTTTGCCTTGTTATGAATTTTTTGTCAAAATCTATAATAACGGGCTTGCTTACGCTCGCTTTTTCCGCCGAAGCGGGCTTTTTAAGCTTGAGAGCGAAACTCTTTATCTCATACGGTTTAAAGCTGCAAACCAATTTGGAATTTACAACGCTTGCGGGGCGAATTACCTCCTCGCTTGCATAAATTTCATTTGCGCTTTCTATGCCTTCTCCCAAGCTCAGCGTAAAGCCTTCAACCTGTTTGTTTGCTCCCTCGTTAAGCCTTACGATAATTTCGTCCGTGTTTTCCGCTTTCTTCATTGCGCGCAGGATAACGCTGTTGTCGGAAACGCTGCCGAAGCTGTATTCGCTGCCCAAAACGCCGTCGTGCTTTTTGACTTCGTACGCCGTTAAAGGGGCGACAAATTCGCGGCAGGCAAGCTGGGTCTGCTTGCCGACCTTACCCGCATGGCTGAAAATCGCAAAGGAATACCTGTTAAGCCCCAAGTCCATAAAAGACTGCATGGAGTCTATTTTGTAATTTCTTTCCGGTGTGTGCAAAACGGTAAGGCGCAGGGTGTTATCGTCAAATTTATCCCAACCGTATTTACATTCGCTTATTACCGAAACGCCGTAAGAGCCGTCACTGTCGGTAATATCCGCCCATTTTTGAGCGGGAACTTCAAACAGCGTTTCGTTCATATTTCCCCGTTCGATTGCGCCGAGTCCCAAGTCGAAGCTTGCCTTTTCGTTGGCGCAGGTAAAGGAAAATTTATTTTTTGCCATCGTCTTTAACGATTGCCATTCGATTTCCGAATAAACCTCGACGTACTTGCCGCCGCTTGTAAGCGCAATAATGTTGCTGAAGCTGCTTGCGCCGTGCTTTTGAGTAACCTTTATCGCAACCCTTGCGCAGCCGTTTTCGACGATTTCCGTTTTGACCGCCTGCGGAATATAATCCGCCTGCTTTGCCGCCTGTTTGTAATTCATTTCCCATGCGGGCCAATCCTTTGAACCCGTGTACCTGAAAAGACCGAGGCTGACGGGTTCTTTCAAAAGCTCCCTTCCGCCGAGACTTTTGTCTGTAATCGAGGTAATATCGCCGTTTCTGTTGAGCCTTACCGTGTATTTGGCGTTTGAAAGCATATTTTCACTTATTTTAAGCTCCGAACGGACGCGGCAGGGTATATCGCTCTCTCTTATATCGTAAAGCTTTAAGCCGAGCGACGGCATATCCGGTTGGAAAATTATTCGAGTGCTGCCGTCGGGAAGCCTCTCCGACTGCGCTCTTGCCTCGTTCCCCTCTGTATCGAAAACCCGAACATATTTGCTCTTTATGCCGTCAAGAGTCAGAACAACCGAGCCGCCGCGGGCAGCTTCAATCGGGTTGAATACGCAGACCGCTCTGCCCTCGCAGCGGGAGGAGTCAAGAAGCTCGGTTATTGAGGAAACGGAGGCTTCAAGCTCGTTTTTAAACTGGTTTGCGGACAGCGCGTAGTCGTTCCAGGAGCGTTTATATACCCTTTGGCAGGAGGTGCCGGGAATGTCGTCGTGGAACTGATGCGCTATAAATCTTTTCCAAGAGCGGGTAAGCGACTGCCTGTTGTATTGGCAAACGCCGAGATAATCCGCAATTACGCCCGCGCGCTCGGCAAGGTCCGCAAGCTCCTCGCAACGCCTGTTCCAACGCTTGCCGACGCTCCTTGAGGTATAGCCGCCGACGGCGTGGTTAGTCATAACAAGCTCGTTTTTCCAAACGGGGAGCATTGCCTTTTGCCGAGGGGTAAGGCTTTTGTCAATGTCCCTGAAAATTTCATCGGCATAAGCCGAATGAATTTTAATATCGCTTTCGCCGTTTTTCTTTATTTCGTTTTCGGTAAATTTGATAGATTTTTCCTTGGGAGCGCCGCCCCTGTCGCCGACTCCGTGGAAAACGTAGGTGCAGTCAAGCCCGTATTTTTCGTTTTCCTTTAATTTATCAAGCAGAAAATCCCAATTACGAAGCTTCCTGAAAGTAAAGTTGTAATCGTGAGGATTGAGCGAGGCGTAGATTTCCTCGCCGTCAACGCCCTGCCATCTGCCTATGTCAAAGGGAATTTTATATGCGCTTCCCCAGGCTAATTTTTGGGTGGTAAAGCCCAAAAGGTTACAGTGACGCGCTATGCTCGGAAGCGCAAAGCCGAAGCCGAAGCAGTCGGGCAGGAAAATATCCTTGGAGCGCACGCCGAATTCCTTTTCAAAGTAGGAATTTCCTATAAGTATATTCCTTATCAGCGCTTCGGGGGAGGGAATGTTTACGTCTCCGTTTTCAAAAGCGGAGCCGCAGACGTGCCATCTTCCCTTCTTTATGTAATCCTTCATTTTTTCAAAAAGCTCGGGATAATACTCCTTCATAAGCTCATATCTGTACGAGCCTTCAAAAGAGAAGGTGTAGCTCGGATATTTCTCGAAAAGCCTGAAATTTTGAGTAAGGGTATCGTAGAGGTATTTCTCTATAGTTTCCTCAAAATCCCAGCTCCAAACCGTGTCAAGATGAGCCGTGGCGACGGTGTAAATTTTTTTCTCAGCCATAGGGATACTCCTTATGCGTTGATTTTTTTATTAACCGCAAAGTGAAGAAAATCGCATACAAGGTAAATAAAAAGCGTTAAAAACCAGCCTGCGCCGGGTTTGCCGCCGAGCACGAACACAGCCGCCGATACGCACAAAAGAACCGCAAGGTTTACGGCGGAAAAAGCAATATTCCTTTTAAGTCCGTTTTTGCCCGCGCTGAAAAGGCTTGCTATTATTTCGGCAAGCGAAAATAAAATTACAAAAACCATAACGAGAACCGAAAGCAAATACGCCGTGTTCTCCGTAAGAGAGCCCAACCCGAAACCGCCGCCGATAATTTCCTTAATCAGAGCAATAAGGCTTACGGTTTTGCCGTTTACATCAAAAAATTCAAGGCACATTGAACCGAGCGGCGTAAAAAACAGAACAAGCCTTATTATCTGAAGGGGCGAACCTATTGCCGAGGTTTTTATTAAATTTGAGAAGCGGTTGAACGCCTCGACCTCCGCCTGCGCCTTTTCGGCGTCCGCTTTCAGCCTTTCGTCAAGGTTGTAGTAGAGAATATTTGCGCCGCAGTTCGGACATTCCTGCTTTAAATATAAAGCGTTAAGCTTTTTGCCGCATTTAGGGCATTTGTTATCAAGCATCGGCGTTACCTCCCGACATTTCGTTTGAAAGCTGTTCGTGGCGCAGCCTTAAGTCGTTTCTTATGTTTTCGAGCTTTTTGCCGGTCAGGTCGTACCAAATATACGGGATAAGGGATACAAGACCGAGAATGTGAGGGATAAGCGTAAACAGAGCCCATATGTAAAGGTCGGTGTTTTCGCCCTTTACGGTTATCGTTTCGGCGCTGCCGGCAACCGTTTTAAACGAAAGACCTATAACGGGCAGTATCGCCGCACCTATTGAGGTTGAAACAGAACCCGTAAGCTTGCCGACAAAGGTTAGAACGGAGAACGAAACGCCCTCGTTCCTCTCGCCGGTTTTCCATTCCATATAGTCCACGGTATCGCCTATCATCTCGGTCGGAATAACCGAATTTACGGTATTGAAAAAGCTGAAAACAAGGTTTTGAAGCATAAGCAGCGGAATAACGACGTAGTAGTTTTTAAAGCTTTTAAAGCCTATAAGGAAAACAAGCGCGCCTACCGCAAGCCTGCAGAAGCCGTTTAAGAAAATAATCTGCCTGTTGTCAAACCTCGCTTTAAGCTTGGGGATAAGCAAATATGTAATGAAGCCCAAAATTGTTCCGGGCAGCGAGATTAACAGAGTAAGCGAGTTTAACTCTATAACCTCCGAATAGTAATAGGTCGAGAATACCCCCGCAATTCCGCTTAGAGAACCCAGAACGTTTGAAAGGATAATCATAAAAAGCGGCCTGTTCTTTACCATAAGCTTGAAGCCCTCGAGTACGCTCGGCTCTTTTACGGATTGCACGACTCTTTCCCTTGTGCAAATGCCGGCAAGCGAAAAAAGCCCCATACCGAGCGTTGCGGACACAACGGCCAACAGCAAAAATACCTGTGCAAGCGAAAGCCCTATAACGCCTTTGTTGCTTAAATCCATCAATACAACCAACAGCGTGGTGGAAAGCCCGCCTATAAGCCCTGTGGTAAATCTTGCCGAGGAAATAGCTCTTGTTCTGTCGGAAGGCGAGGGGCTTATTGCGGCGCTCATACCCCAAAAAGGTATATCGCCTATGGTGTAGAAAAATTCCCAAAGGAAATAGGAAACGTACATATATACTATTTTAACCGCCGTGGTTTTTACATCCTGCAATATTACGGGCCCCGCAAACAGCAGTATTGTAAATATTGAAAGCGGAAGCGGAACAAAAATCAGGTAAGGACGAAGCTTTCCGTATCTTGTCCTTGTTTTGTCAACCACCGCGCCCATAAGAGGGTCGTTTACGGTATCCCAAATGCCGAGCACAAGTATCATGAAGGATACCGCCGCTTCCGGCAGACCGAAAACCTTTGTAAAAAACAGCAGCATATACCCTCCGGCAACCATATTGTAACCGAAGTTTTGCCCGGCGCATGCAAGTCCGTATGCGACATTTTCCTTTATGCCCACATAACGGATTTCTTTTTCGTCGCTCATACCCGTCACCTGTCCTTTGGCTTATTTCCATTCGCCCGTGTATTTTTGGTTAAGATTTATGTATTTATCCGTAAGCTCGCACGCCAAAGAGTAGGAATTTACAAGCGGGTGAAGCGTCAGAGCCTCCGTCGCCGCCTGCCTGCTTCTTTCTCTTATAGCCTTTGAAGCGAGGCGTTCGTACGTTTTAACGCGCCTTATAATTTCAAGGTTTTGCTCGTCGACCGCGCCGAATTTATGCGCTTTGCAGCCGTCCTTTGAAACGTCGCAGCTTACCTCTATAACGTCGTCGTCCCGAAGCCCGTCGACCGCGCCGTTGTTGGGTATGCACATTATCATGGTACCCTTGGTGCCGCTTTGGGCGTTCTTTATGTATTCGAGCGCAACCCCGGCATAGCCGCCGTCGTCCTCGCCGTATATGTCAAAATGCCAAGCGGAGTTTTTCTTTATACCCGTTTCCTCCGCCATATAATTGCTTTCTCTGATACCGTACCATTTGCAGAAAATATTTAAGCAGGCGTCAAAATCGTTTTCAATATCCCTTTTTGAAAGCTCCGCAAGCATATTTTTATTGACCTCGCATATCAGCTCGCCCCTGGTTTTCGGGCTTTTTAAAATGTTTTCCACAGCCTTTTCACGGTAATAAAAATAGTACAGATATTCGTTCAATATACATTTTCGCTCTCTGAGCAGCCTTTTTTCAAAGTAACGCATATCGGTCTTTTTGTACGCTTCGTCGTTTTCTATAAGCTCCGGCAGGATTTCTTTACCGCACAGCTTAATGCTGTTGAAATATGAAAGATGATTCAGCCCGTAACATTCGCCGGTTATGTTTTCGGGGCTTGCGTTATAGAGCCTTGCGAAGCTTCTGAGCATTCCCGACGGCGCGTCGCAGATTCCGAAGGTAAAATCATATCCCATATCCCGGAGTGCCTGTGATACAACGCCCGCAGGGTTTGTAAAGTTAAATACCTTTACACAAGGATTGGAATATTTTTTGATGATTTCGCAGTATTCTTTTAACGCAGGTATGCTCCGCATAGCAAAGGAAAATCCAGCCGCTCCCGTGGTTTCCTGACCGAGAAGTCCCAAGTCGAGCGCAATTCTTTCGTCGCGCACCCTCATTTCGTCCTCGCCGACGCGAATCGTAGTAATAACGTAGTCCGCGCCGCTTAATGCGGCTATGGGGTCGCTCGTTAAAACAAATTTAAGTTCGGGATTTAGCCTTAGGGCAACCTGCTGCGCCATTTTTCCGTAAATATTCAATTTGGTTTCGTTTATGTCCTGAAAAACCAATTCGTCAATGCCCAGCGCCCTCGATTTTTGAGCTATGCTTTTGGCAAGGAACATAGAGCGCACTCCGCCCCCGCCTATAACCGTGATTTTAATGTTAACACCCCGTTTTTGTATGTCATTTTAAAAAATAGGCGTTTGAATAAGCCTTGTAACCGAACAAATCCGTTACGGTTATTCTGAAAAATTTTTCGTTTTTTCTCACTTTGAACTTTGCTTCGTTTATGCTTTGCGAGCAGGCGGCGTTTTTCATTTGACAGTCGCGCGAGCAGGGAATGTACGAAATGCTCCGAACGTCGCTTGTTTTAACGCTCAACTCGTTGTTTTCAAGTATAATGCTTTTTATTTCGGGTCCGGTGTGCATGTAAGTTCCGGTGGAGGAATAAAACATACCGTCCTTAAGCGCTTTGATTACGTCGCCGTATTTTAACGATTCGGAGGCTATCATAATATAACCGCCGTAGGAGTCGCAGTCGGGCGAGGAATCGGGGAAAACGTTATGGTTGTCGTCCGTGGAAATGCAGTAAAGCCTTCCGCCGGTTCTGAGCATATCGTCGTAAGCGTGGCCGTTATCGTCGTCATATCCGCATACCGCGCAGCCGTAGTTCGTAATTTCCATGGCGTTTGCGCCGGCGCATCTTATGTATTCGGGATAGCTTTCAAGACTCCAGGTAGGGTGGTTGTAGGTAACGAAAAAGCCGTGCTTTTGACCTGTTTTAATCAATCTTTTGATACCCCTGTCCGTGTATTTCCTGTAAAGCATGCTCTCTTTTTTGTTTATTTTAACATATTTGCTGTTTTTTTTGGCATTGCCCCAAAGGTATGTCGGGCTGAAACAGACCTGCTCGTTCGTATTTTCGCTTTCCGCAATAAAGCAAAGGTGGCAGGTTTTCCCCGAAAACCCGCTTGCCTCTATTTCATAGCCGTTAAGCATAAGAAAATCACCGCCGCTTAAATCCCCGTGCGGAATGAAAACCTCATGGTCGGTTATCGCAAGTATGCTGTAGCCGTGAGCCTTGTAATCCTCTTTTAACTGCCGAGGCGTTTTCTTCCCGTCCGAGATTGTTGAATGGCAGTGCAAATTTGCCTTGTAATATTTCAGATTTTCGTTCTCCTGCGGAAGTAAAATTTTTTTCAAATCTATCCCTCCGATACTGAGGATACGTTACAAAACAATTCTATCAAAATTTTAACTTGCGGTCAATTCGGCATAATACATAATTTAGAAATTGATTTATTGTAAAAAAAGTAGGTATATGTTATTATATATCATATTAAAAAGTAAAGGGGCGGCAAAATGATTTACACAAGCTGGATGTCATTTATCAAAAATTCCGCAAAGCTTAACGAAACGGTCATTCCGGGCGCTCACAACGCCGGAAGCTACTCTATGAAAAAGCTTGCAAAATGCCAGTCGGACGGCTTGAAAACCCAGTTTGAATACGGCGTAAGGCAGTTTTGTTTAAGACTGAGCGAGTCTAAGCGGGGCGAAATTTACCTTGCCCACGGCGTCACAAAGGGAGATCTCTTTGAAAACGCCCTTAAAAGCATTAAAAGCGTTTTGGATTTATATCCGGGCGAATTTCTTTTGCTTGACATTAGGGAATATCAGCCCCAGCGGTTCGGGCCTATAATGCTTAAATACAGGGCTGACCCCGACAAGGTGAACGCTTTGCTTGAAAAGTATATCGAGCCTTCAAAATACGCCTTCTGCGACTTTGAAAATATTGGCGACGTCACCCTCGGCGATATAAGAAATTCGGGCAAAAGATATATTTTGATAAATGAGGCGCAAAGCTATAAATTCAGCAAAAATTGCAGGCAGATTTTGCCCTGGGATAAAAAAATCAACGGTATGAAGGCGGAAAATTTCAAAAACCACGCAACGGATTTTTTCGAAACCTGCCATACGGACGGGCTGTATTGGTTCCAAACCCAGCAGACGCCGAATCTTTCAACCGAGATAGGAGTAACGCCGCCCAAAGAGCTTGATACCGAGCTTCGTCCGTACTTCGGCGAAATAATCGGCAGAATTGCGCGCACTCCGGAATATCTTAAACAGGCGAATATCATAGCGGGCGATTTTATGACCGAGGACTATATGAAAAGCGAATTGATTTTGCGCTTAAACCTTTTGAAAAATACGGTAAAGCGGGAGCTTAGGGACGAATTTTCGGAGGGGCTTAAATGGAACTGACGGTTTTGGGCAAATACGGCCCGTATCCGAGTAAGTCAACGGGCTGTACAAGCGGATACCTTGTTAAAAACAAGGGTGATTTGCTTGTGATGGATATGGGAAGCGGAACGCTTGCAAGGCTTATGGCGCTTACCGATATAAGAGAGGTTCGGCATATATTTATATCGCACCTCCACTATGACCACACAAGCGACCTTCTGCCGTTTCGCTATCTTTTGGAGGAGCTTAATCACAGCGTTAATATCTATACCCACAGGGAGGATACGGCTTGGTACAGGCTGCTGTTTTCGCATCCCGCTTTCAAAGTGACGGATATTGACGAAAATACCGAAATAAAGGCGGGCAGTATGACCTTGTCGTTTTTGCCTATGGAGCATGCTGTAAGGGATTACGCGATAATCGTAAAAGGAGAAAAAACGCTTTCCTATACGGGCGACGCCGTGTATAACGACAATGTTTTAAAATGCCTTAAAATCAGCGATACGCTTTTGGCGGATTGCTCCAAGCCCGAGGATTTCAAAGGCCCTCATATGACGGTACGACAGGCAAGGGAGCTTGGCAAAAACGGCGGCGCGAAGATAATAGCAACGCATCTTTCCCCCGATTTCGACCCTTCTTCTGAATTTAAGGATTTTAAAAACATAACCGTGGCGGAAGAATTAAAAACATATACAATTTAAGGTAAGGGAGCAAAGCTTTATGGAGCATTATGAAAGTATTATTATAGGTCACATTTCGCTTGACAACAATATAGACTGCCAAGGCAACGGCGCTTTTGTATGCGGCGGCGCGGTGCTGTATTCCTCCGCCTGCGCCCATGCGCTCGGTCACAGGGTTGCGGCGGTTACAAAGCTTGCAAAAAAGGATTATTCAAGGCTCGAAGAATTTACCATAGACCCAAAGGACGTCTATGCCGTCGAGTGCGAAAATTCAACAACGATGAAAAACGTCTACCTGACTCCCGATAAGGAGAGAAGAAATACAAAGTGCCTTTCGTTCGGCGACGCTTTCACGCTTTCGGATATACCCACTAATATCAGCGGGGATATTTATCATTTTGCGGGGCTTATTTACGGCGATTTTCCAAACGAAATGATAAAAAAGTGCGCCGAAAGAGGAAAGGTTGCGCTCGACGTTCAGGCTTGCCTGCGCCGTGGCGACAAAACGAGCGGAGAGATGTTTTTTGAGGATTGGGAAAGCAAATACGAAATGCTCCCCTACATAGATTTTCTTAAAACGGACGCGGCGGAGGCGGAGATAATGACCGGTACCGACGACAGATACGCCGCGGCAAAAAAATTATACGAGTGGGGCGCAAAGGAAGTTGTTATTACGCATAATACCGAGGTTTTGGCTTATAATGGAGGGGAAATTTACACCTGTCCCATAAGGGCGAGAAATTTGAGCGGCAGAACGGGCAGGGGAGATACGACCTTTGCCGCATATATGACGGAAAGGCTCAATTCCGATATAAAAACGGCTCTGCTTTATTCTGCGGCGGCGGTTTCGCTAAAAATGGAAACGCCCGGGCCTCTTAAAGCGGAAAGGAAGGACGTAGACAATTACATTAAAGAATTTTACGGCGATTACGCCAAATAAGAACGGAAGGCGATAAAATGGAAAGCGAAAAGCAAAGCAAGCGTCTTTTAAAGCGTTTTTTGTCTTATTACAAACCGCACATAAAACTGTTCTTATGCGATATGGCGGCAACCCTGTCGCTTTCGCTTATCGGGATAGTTTACCCTGTGCTTACAAGAAAAATGCTTAACGATTTTATTCCCGACAGAAAATACAAGCTTATAGTTGTTTTCGGGCTTGTGCTTTTGGGGCTTTATTTTGTTAAGATGCTTTTGAATTATTTTGTGCAGTATTACGGCCATGTAATGGGAGTAAGGATGCAGGCGCAAATGCGTTCGGATATGTTCTCAAAGCTGGAAACGCTGCCTTTCAGCTTTTACGATAATCACGAAACGGGAAAAATAATGTCGAGAATGACAAACGACCTTATGGATATAAGCGAGCTTGCCCACCACGGGCCGGAAAATCTTATCATCTCCACCGTTTCCATTATAATATCGTTCATATATTTGAGTACGATAAACATTTATCTTACGCTTATAGTCTTTTCCTGCGTTCCTTTTTTGATAGGCGTTTCCGCCGTTTTACGCAAAAAGATGAAAAAGGCGTTTATGGAAAGCCGTGTTTCCGTTGCCGAGATTAACGCTTCGCTTGAAAGCAGTATTTCCGGCATAAGGGTTACAAAGGCTTTCAACAATTCCGAAAAAGAAAAGGAAAAGTTTGAAAAGGGCAATAAAAAATTTGTCAATGCGAGAAAAGACGCCTACAAGGCTATGGGGCAGTTTCATTCGGGCAATACGTTTATAACCGATGTTTTCAACGTCGTTGTGCTTATTGCGGGCGGGCTTTTTCTGTACGGCGGTTCGATTAAGCTCGGCGATTACTCCGCTTTTATAGTATCAATTAATATTTTCATTTCTCCCGTTACCGCTTTAATAGGCTTTATGGAGCAGTATCAAAACGGCGTTACGGGCTTCGAGAGGTTTATCGACATAATGGATTCCGAACCGGAGCTTGACAGCGAAAGCGCGGTCGACGTTGAAAAAATCGAGGGGCATATTGAGTTTAGAAACGTAACCTACGCATACGACGGGGAGAATGACGTTCTTGACAATATACGCCTTGACATTCCCAAAGGCGAAAAATTTGCGCTCGTAGGGCCGTCGGGCGGCGGAAAAACGACGATATGCCATTTAATTCCGCATTTTTACGACGTCACCGAGGGCGAAATTTTGATAGACGGCAGGGAAATTCACAGCTTTACCCTCGAATCCCTCAGACGCAATATAGGTATAGTACAGCAGGACGTTTATCTTTTTAATTCCTCCGTTAAGGATAACATAAGATACGGCAGGCTTGACGCAAGCGACGCGGAAATAATCGAAGCGGCAAAAAGGGCAAATATTCACGATTATATTATGACCTTGCCAAACGGCTACGATACCCAAATAGGCGAGAGGGGAATAAGACTTTCCGGCGGGCAAAAGCAGAGGCTTTCCATAGCCAGGGTGTTTTTGAAAAACCCTCCCATACTTATTTTGGACGAGGCGACAAGCGCGCTGGACAATACAACGGAAATACTTATTCAAAAGGCGCTTGACGATTTGTGCGTGGGCAGAACGACTCTTGTTGTGGCTCACAGACTTTCGACAATTAAAAACGCCGATGAAATTGCGGTTGTGGCAAACGGAAAAATTGCCGAGCAGGGCAGTCACGAACAACTGCTGAAGCTCGGCGGAATTTATGCTGATTTGTATAATTTGCAGTTTAAAGCAAGCAGAGAGATGTAAGTTAAAATTAAATCCTCCCGAGCGTATGCCCGAGAGGATTTTGAATTTTATTTATCTATATTCGTATTATTTATCCGTATCGTTTTTCCAACCACCCGTTTCTGTTCCTTTGGCTTTTGTATCTATTCTTTAACTGAAATCAGATACCGTTGATAAGTCTCTGAACCTGATCCTCGGGCATAGTCTTAACGGACTGACCTGCGAAGTTATCGGGAGCAGCATAATCAT
>CANRIZ010000008.1 GCA_947630835.1 uncultured Clostridia bacterium
GGATTCGTCGGATCTTCCGGGTTAACAGGCTCTTCTGCGCCGCAAACGGTGCATACGCCGTCCTCATATTTGTGTCCTGTTGCTTTTACAACAATATCGTTAACTTCTTCGTTGCCGTTTATGTCTTTGAAATTCTTGTTACAATCGGAGCAATGATAGTATTCAATATTGCCGTCTTCGGTGCAAGTCGCCGCTTTTGCGGGTACCGGTACCATATTGTGAGTTTCCTGTACATCGTCTACAAATTTATTGCCGTTTTCCTTTGCATATTCTTCGGCAGTTGAGCCTGCGCAACCGTGGATTGTTATATAAGACGGAACAGTCCGATTATTATAATCGTCTATATAACACTCTTTATTTAATATATAAATATCGGTTAATTTTTCACAATCGTGAAACGCACCATATTCTATGCTTGTAACGCTTTCCGGTATTGTTACGCTTGTCAAAATGTCGCAATATGCAAATGCACTCTCGCCTATGCTTGTTACGCTGTTGCCGATTGTTACGCTTGTTAAGCTGTGGCAAGAATTAAATGCTCCCTCGCCAATGCTTGTAACACTGTTAGGTATTGTTACGCTTGTTAAACCGTCGCAATATTCAAATGCAAACTCGCCTATACTTGTTACGCTGTTGCCGATTGTTACGCTTGTTAAGCTGTGGCAAGAATTAAATGCCTTATAACTTATGCTTGTAACACTATCAGGTATTGTTACGCTTGTTAAACTGTCGCAATCGAAAAATGCCTTCCAACCTATGCTTGTAACGCTGTTGGGGATTGTTACGCTTGTTAGTCCGTCGCAATCTTCAAATGCGCAATCGACTATGCTTGTTACGCTGTCGGGGATATCATATGATGTTCCCGCCTTTCCCGCAGGATATTGTATAAGCTCCGTTTTATTCTTATTGAACAGTACTCCTTCCTGTGAAGTATAGTTTTTATTGTTTGCGTCAACATTTATTCCTGTTAAGCTGTAGCAATATCCAAATGCCTCATATCCTATGCTTGTTACGCTGTCGGGTATTGTTACGCTTGTTAAGCTGTCGCAACCGTAAAATGTACCGTCACCTATGCTTGTAACACTGTTAGGTATTGTTACGCTTGTTAAGCTGTCGCAACCGTAAAATGTACCGTCACCTATGCTTGTAACACTGTTAGGTATTGTTACGCTTGTTAAACCGTCGCAATCATCAAATGCATGATCACCTATGCTTGTTACGCTGTCGGGGATTGTTATGCTTGTTAAGCTGTGGCAACCGCTAAATGCACCCTCACCTATGCTTGTAACGCTTTCGGGTATTTTATACGCTCCCGTTTTCCCTTTGGGGCAACATATAAGCTCTGTTTTATTCTTATTAAACAATACTCCGTCCTGTGAGGAATAGTAATTATTGTTTGCGTCAACCTTTATTTCCGTTAACTTATCGCAAGAAGAAAATGCATTATAGCCTATGCTTGTTACGCCGTTACCTATTGTTACGCTTGTTAGTCCGTCGCAATCCCAAAATGCAAACTCGCCTATGCTTGTAACACTGTTAGGTATTGTTACGCTTGTTAAACCGTTGCACCAGTAAAATGCACTATTGCCTATACTTGTAACGCTGTCGGGTATAGTTACGCTTGTTAAGCTGTGGCAACCGTTAAATGCGCTATCGCCTATGCTTGTTACACTGTTGGGTATTGTTACGCTTGTTAAGCTTTTACAATTATTAAATGCTTCCCAACCTATACTTGTAACAGTATATCCGTCAAGCTTTGAGGGAATATCAAGCGTTTCCGCGCTGCCCCTATAATCCCTAATCTCCGCCGAGCCGTCTTCAAGTACTGTATACTTAAAATCTCCGCTTGTGTGCGTTTCGTCCTCCGCAAACGCGATAACCCCTGCAAGGGGTAAGGCTGTTAGTATCATCGCCAATGACAAAAGCAATGACAAAATTTTTCGGCGGGTAACAGCCGACTTCTGCTTAGTAATTTTTTGCATAGCGCAACCTCTTTTCTTATTGTTTTTTTAAGATTGCTTCGGTAAAATTTTGACTTCCTCGGTAAAGTTTCTACCTTGCGAAATTCAAAACTTACACCCGCAATCTTAATTTACAATATTATATAAAATTAGAAATAAAAATGCAATCTGCTACAAGTTATTTAATTTTCCGCTACAACCTGTAGCACCCCAAAAACCGCGTAGAATCAAGGAAAAAATTTTTCATTCGATTTCCGCTTTTTGGGCTTGTTTACAATTTTTGAGCCGAAATTGTTACTTATCGCAACGTTTTGGCGATGCTCGATTAATCAATTTTTGCATTTTGCGTTTTCATATCGTATAAAACGCATTGCTTCGACTGTCAAAATCTTACTGCCGCCGTCAAACTAAAAATCAAGCGGTTATGCCGAATTTCACCTCGGTATAACCGCTTTAATCTTATTATAGCTTTGTTTGAATTTGTTACCTATCGCAACTTTTTACAAGAACTTGTTGCCGTATTCCTTTACATATTGAACCCGAGTAACCGTGAATTGTTGTCTCGGAAAGAATTGTCCAATCATCGTAAGCTTCTAAAAAACATTCCCTGTTTAAAATGTAAACGTCGGTTAAGACGTCGCTGCCAAGAAATGCCCTGCCGTATTAACCCTCGTAATCGTCCTCGTTCTCCCAATTATGGTAAACCTCCTGAATGTCGTCGTTATCCTCGAACATTTCAAGCATTTTGCCCATATTGTTTATATCGTCGGGATTGTCGAGCCTTGTGTAAGTTGAAGGAACGTACTCAACCTCGGCCGAAAGGAATTTATAGCCTTTTGCCTCAAGGTCGTCCCTGACAGCACCCATATCGTTAGGCTCGGTGCGAACGTCAAAAACGTCGCCGTCGGTTATAAAATCAACCGCGCCTGCCTCGAGAGCGTCCTCCATAAGCTTATCCTCGTCAACGTCCTCCTTGTCGATAATAATAACTCCCTGACGTGTGAACATAAACGAAACGCAGCCCGACTGACCCATATTGCCGCCGAACTTATCAAAATAATGCCGAACGTCGCCCGCCGTGCGGTTACGGTTGTCGGTAAGAGCCTCAACTATTACCGCTATACCCGAAGGGCCGTAACCCTCGTAGGTGATGCTTTCGTAATTGTCCGAGCTGCCCTCTCCCGCCGCCTTTTTGATTATTCTTTCTATATTGTCGTTAGGGACGTTCGCCGCCTTCGCCTTTGCTATTATATCCTTTAATTTGGAATTTCCCGCCGGGTCGGGGCCGCCCTCTCTTACGGCAACGGCAATTTCCCTGCCGATTTTTGTAAACACCTTAGCCCTGGCGTTATCCGTTTTTTCCTTTTTACGTTTAATGGTACTCCATTTTGAGTGTCCTGACATAAAAATTTCACCCTCTAATAAAATTTACGCAAATAATTTTACCACAAGTGAAAAAATATATCAAGTTTTTTATACCGTCTGTACATTGAAGGCGTTATATGCTAAAATTCAATAAAAAGGGGGCGATTTATATGGCGAAAAAAGCTTTTACCGCCTGTACGGGGCATAAAAATTTACCCGTTAAGGTTTTGCAGATAGGCGAAGGGAATTTTTTGCGGGCTTTTGCGGATATTTTGATAGACGACTTAAACGACCGAAATATATTTAATTCGAGCATTGCGGTCTGTCAGCCGAGGTCGTCTTCAAAAAGGGATATATTTTTATCCCAAAACTGTAACTACAATGTAATCGTAAGGGGAGTTGAAAACGGCAAAACCGTAAACGACATAAAAACCGTTACCTCCGTAAGCGAGTACCTCAGTCTTACGGAGGATTACGGGCGTTTTCTCGAATTTGCACACAGCGCCGACCTCAAGCTTATAATTTCAAACACGACCGAAGCGGGAATAGCCTTTGACGAAAACGATGTAAACAGGGATTTTCCCGAAACCTGCCCGGGCAAGCTTACGGCTTTTTTGTACGAACGCTGTAAGCGCTTTAAAGCGGACAAAAGCGCCGCCCTTCTTATCCTGCCCTGCGAGCTTATCGAAAACAACGGCGGGGCGCTGAAGCAAGCCGTTTTAAAATACGCCGAGCTTTGGAATTTGGAGGACGGATTTAAGGAATTTATCAATTTCAACATTTTCGCCTCCACCCTTGTTGACAGAATAGTAACAGGGAAGCCGCAAGATGAAAGCCTTGACGAAGCCTGCGGCGGCGATATGCTGCTCGACGTATGCGAGCCGTATATGTTTTGGGCTATTGAGGCGGACGAAAGGGCGAGGGAAATTTTCCCCGCCGACAGTATTAACAAAAATATAATTTTTACCGAAAATATTGCGCCCTACAGGAAAAGGAAGGTTAGAATTCTCAACGGCGCTCACAGTATGTTTGCCGCCGCGGCTTTGCTTTACGGAAAAGAAACCGTGTTTGAAGCGGTGAGCGACGGGCTTTTTTCCGCATTTATAAAAAAGGGCTTGTACGATGAAATTGTACCGGTTCTTGGCGATACGGACGGCGCGGGGGAATTTGCCGCCGCCACTCTCGAACGCTTTTCAAACGGCTTTCTAAAGCACAGGCTTGCGGATATTTCTTTAAATTACATCTCAAAATTCAAGCACAGATGCTTAGATTCCATTATCGAATTTACAGACAGGTTCAACCGCGCACCCGACTGTCTGTGCCTGGGGCTTGCGGCCGTGCTGGAGCTTTACCGCTGTGAAAAGCAAGACGGAAGCTATATAAAAAGCTGTGAAAAAATGAATTTTGAAATAAAAGACGACGAAAGCCTTATAAATGCTGTAATAAACGCCGAAAAAAATCCGCGCGGCTTCGTTTACGGCGCGCTGTCCGATGAAAAACTTTGGGGGCTCGACCTTGCCGCCGTAACGGGTGTTTTTGAAAAAACGGAGCGCTATTTTAATCTTATTAAATCGGGGAAAATCAAAAATGCTGTCGAGGAGACTGTCAAAGGTGAAATGTGATTACTTAAAAATCAACGAAAAGGACAACTGCGCCGTTGTTGTCAGCGAGGACGCCGATATTCCCTTCGGCCATAAAATTGCGCTTGAGGACGTTAAACGCGGCGAAAGCGTTATAAAATACGGTTTTCCCATCGGCACAGCGATTACGGATATAAAAAAGGGCGAGCATATACATACTCACAATCTCAAAACGGCGCTTACCGAAAAGGGCGAATATGAATATAAGCCCGATTTTACAAAAGAATTTCCGCCGTCGGAAGATTTATACTTCAACGGCTACGAACGAAGCGACGGCAGGACGGGAATACGCAACGAAATTTGGATAATCCCGACCGTCGGCTGCGTAAATTCCGTTTGCGCTCTGATTGCAAGGGAGGCAGCCGGGGAAATCGGCGAAAATTGCGACGGAGTTTTCGCCTTTGCACACCCCTACGGCTGTTCGCAGTTGGGCGAAGACCTTGAGAACACGAAAAAAATACTCGCCGGCGTCGCAAAAAACGGAAACGCGGGCGGAGTTTTGCTTGTTTCGCTCGGCTGTGAAAGCAATAACCTTTCGCAAATTATGCCCGAATTTGACGGCTTTGACAAGTCAAGGCTCAGAACCTTGGTTTGCGAGGAGGAGGAAGACGAAACAAAGGCGGGAGTTTTGAAGGTAAAGGAGCTTTTGCGGCTTCTAAAGCTCGACAGGCGTAAAAAGCTTCCCCTTTCAAGGCTTACAGTGGGACTTAAATGCGGAGGCTCGGACGGGTTCTCGGGCATAACGGCAAACGCACTGTGCGGGCGCTTTACGGACCTTATAACAAAAAATTCGGGCCGCGCCGTGCTCACGGAAGTTCCCGAGATGTTCGGCGCCGAAAATTTGCTTTTAAGCAGGACGCAGAACAGAGAGGTATTTGAAAAAGCCGTCGGTATGATAAACGGATTTAAAAAATATTTCACCTCGCACTCTCAGCCGGTTTCGGAAAACCCCTCGCCCGGGAACAAGGCGGGCGGAATTACAACGCTTGAGGAAAAATCGCTCGGCTGCGTTCAAAAAGGCGGCTCGGCGGTGATAACGGACGTTTTGAATATGGGCGAAAGTTGCAAAAAGGACGGACTTTCACTGCTTTACGGGCCCGGAAACGATATGGTATCCTGCACGCTGCTCACGGCGGCGGGCGCAAATATTATTTTGTTCACAACCGGCAGAGGCACGCCCTTTTCAGCTCCCGTTCCGACAGTAAAAATTTCTTCAAATACCGCCCTTTACTTAAAGAAGAAAAATTGGATAGACTATAACGCAGGCGAGCTTTTAAGGACAAAGGATTTCGACTCGGAAACGGAAAAGCTTACAAATTTCATAATATCTACGGCAAGCGGAGAAATAAAAACGAAGGCGGAAAAAGCGGGCGTCAGGGAAATAGCAATCTTCAAGGACGGCGTAACGCTTTAGCGTTTTTTACCGATTCTACGCCTTAAAATTTAAATTTTGATTGACAAAACGGTATGAATATGGTAACATTAATAAGCTATTGGGAGAGATAGCGAAGTGGTCATAACGCGGCGGTCTTGAAAACCGTTTGAGGTCAAACTCACAAGGGTTCGAATCCCTTTCTCTCCGCCAAAGCAACAAAAGCTATACGGCGGCGGCTGTATAGCCTTTGTTGGAAAACAAAACAGCTTTAAACAAGTTACCAAATGCGGAAGTACTCAAGTTGGTGACGAGGCGCCCCTGCTAAGGGCGTAGGTCGGGAAACCGGCGCGAGAGTTCGAGTCTCTCCTTCCGCGCCAAAAACCGGTAAGGTTCTTACAGACCTTGCCGGTTTTTACTTTTTCGCTTTTCACTTTTATTGATAAGTCTAAAAATTAACGGCTGTCGCTGTCGGCGCCGCCGAATATCCGTACGATACTTTAATGGTTATCCGCATTAAACGCATTGGAAATAATTACAAATTAATGTATTTACTTTACAATGCAAAGAATTGTGTTGACAAATTTAAAATATCGGATATAATATTATTGAAGGGATTGATATTATGGCTACAACAAATATAAATTTTCGCGTAGATGAAAAATTGAAGAAAGAAGCAGACAGGCTTTTTTCCGATTTGGGACTTAATATGTCAACTGCGATTACTATATTTTTAAAATCCGCAGTAAGCTGCAACGGCATACCGTTTGAAATCAAACGCAAAGAACCTAACGCCGAAACTGTTGCGGCGATTGAAGATGTGTTAAAAAGAAAAAATTTAATCGGTCCGTTTAATTCTGTAGATGAACTGATGGAAGATTTGAATGCTTAAAATCCAATATCAAGCAAAATTCAAAAAAGATTATAAAAAGATAATTAAGCGCGGATATAATCCGGAAGATTTTAAAACCGTTGTTAAAATCCTTGTATCCGGTAATCCGTTACCCAAAAAATACAGAGATCACGACCTTTCAGGTAATTATATCGGATTTAGAGAGTGTCACATTAATCCCGATTGGCTTTTAATTTATAGAATTGACAACGACATTTTAACTTTGACTTTGGTAAGGACAGGAACTCACAGCGATTTATTTTAGTAAAATAACAATTATAAAAAGCGCTCGTTACGGGCGCTTTTTTTCTTTAATGTGTGACAATAAGCATATCGGAAGGCGTTTCCAAAGCTCTTGCTGTTTCGGTACAAAGCGCTGCCGTCACGGCGCTGTTAGTTGTCGCTGTCGGCATAGTCCGAGCCGTCGCTTATACCGAGCATAGCTTCGGCGGCGCTGTATTCAAGGCTCTCGACGTTTCTGAGCTTTTTGTTTATCTGCAAATTTCTAAACTGCGCGTCGCCTATTGTTTTGCCCGCGTCCTCAATTTTTTTCTTGGCCTTTTCAAGCAGATTGTCAAATTTATCGTACTGCGTTTTTATCGCCGAAAGCAAATTGCGTACCTCGTTTGCCTTTTCGTTTATCGCAACGGTTCTAAAGCCCATGGAAAGCGAATTGAGCAGGGCGGTAATCGTGCTTGGTCCCGCAATCATTATATTGTAATCCTTTTGTATCCTCTCGGGAAGCCCCGTGCGGGAGGAAGCAATTTCGGCATAAAGCCCTTCGGTTGCAAGATAAAGAATGGCAAAGGGCGTTGTATTCGGTATGTGTATATATTTTGAAACCGCCTTCGCTTCGTCAAGCACTCTTGCCTCAAGCGCCTTTCTCGCGTCCTTCAAAGCTTCGGGATCGGCTTCGTCTGCGGCGGTGCAAAGCCTTATGTAATCCTCCATGGGGAATTTTGAATCGACCGGAAGCAAAATATCGTTTTCATCCTTTTCGCTCGACGGAATACGTATTGCAAACTCTACCCTTTCGCGGGAATTGGGAACTGTAGCGACATTTTTTTCGTACATTCCGGGTATGGTCTGGTCAAGTATGCCCTCAAGCTGTACCTCCGCCCAGGTGCCTCTCGCCTTAACATTGGTCAGCACCCTGTTAAGCGCAGTTACGTTTTGGGTAACTCCCGAAGAAAGCTTTTGCATTTCGCCGAGAGATTTGTACAGATTCTCAAGCTGCTCCGAAACTGTTTTAAACGAGCTGTCAAGGCGTTTTGTAAGCGTTGAAGTAAGCTTTTCGTCAACCGTCGCCCTCATTTCGTCAAGCTTTTTCTCGTTTGACTGCTGCATTTTTGTGATAGCGTTTTCAATAACCAGGTTTTGCTTTTCGCTCTGCTCCGCGCTTTTATCCCTTATGCTCAAAAGCGCCTCGCTGTTCGCCCTGTTCATTCTGTCAATTCTTTCCGACATAAGCTCGAGGCTTTTTTTCATTTCCTCACGGACGGCGTTATTGTTATTCTGCGTTTCTATTCTGACCCTGCTGAACTCGTCGCCTATGCTTTTGAGCATACCGTCAAGCTTCTCTTTAAGCTCTGCGCTCCTGTCCGAATTTTCAACGCTTTTGAGCCTCTTTACAAGATAAAATATCGCCGCGCCGAGCAAAAGAACAACAACGCATAAAGCGGTAATGGCTATATAATTTATGCCGTTCATAAAAATCTCCTTTTATTTTAAACCTACGCAAAACGCGGCGAAAAAAAATCCCGCGCCCTGCGTAAATTCCGATTTTAAATAATTGTATCATAAAACGGGATAAATTCAAAGCGGTTTTATATTAAAAGTCCTTATAAATGTACCTCGTTTCGGACATAGCCTTTTTAAAGACATAAAAACAACTCCTCTGTTTAAAGAGGAGCTGTCAGTTTTATAAAACGCTTATACTAAATTAAAGGTTTTTTTATCCCTCGCACCCGCTACTGCCTGTAAAATCCACTTAGCGTCAACAGTAGATATTTTGCCGTCGCGGTTAACGTCGGCAACAACAAGCTGACCGTCGGTAAGCGTTCTTGTGCCCGCTAAGTACTGAAGTATCATCTTGGCGTCAACAACCGATATAATGCCGTCACAGCTTACGTCGCCTATATCGCCTATAACGGTGTAGGTTATGTTGGCAGTGTGGCTGCCCGCATTTATGATAATCGCCCTGACGCCTGCGGTATTGGACTCGAAGCCCGTATAACCGTAATCAGCGATATTTTCCCTTGAGCCGTCCGAATATACGGCAGTGACAACCAAGCCGGAAAGGTCAAGCTCGTCGCCGAGGTTATATACCGTTTTGCTCGGAAGGGAAGTAATTTCAATACTTACTATATCCGCAGCGCTCTTTTTGGAAACAAGACCGTTATCAACAACGTACTGATAGGAATAACTGCCCCTATTGCATTCTACGTTGTCAATAAGCTTAGGACAGCCGTCAAAAGCGTAGGGCGCAATGTATTCGAGCGTATCGGGAAGATTTATCTTGCTTAAATTGGGATTGTTTCTGAATGCGTCGTTGTTTATTCTCTTAATACCGTCGGGAAGGGTTACAACGTCAAGCGAGTCGCAGCCGTAGAATGCCTGCTGACCTATTTCTTTAATTCCGCGTCCCATATTGATATCGGAAAGGCTTGTGCAGCGCAGGAAAGCGCTCTCGCCTATAACGCCTATGCTGTCGGGAATTTTAACCGAAGTTATGTCCTCGTTATCGGCAAATGCGGACTCCGCTATGCCGGTTACCTTGTAGCCGTTAAGCTCTGCGGGAAGCGTAAGCTGCGTATCCTTGCCGTTGTAGCCTGTGATAACGCAGGTCTTGTCGCTTTCGGAGGTGATTTTGTATTCATATTCTCCGCCGAGCGCAGGAAGAATCTTAACCGCAAGCTCCTCGCCGCATACAAGACATTCCTTGTGCATTCTGCCCTGAGTAGAAGCGGTCGCATTGTAATCGAGTATCCAGTCGCTTTCGCTGTGACCGACAGCCTCTATTTCGACAGCGTCGAACTTAAAGCCGCAAACGGTACATTCCCTGTGCTTTGAACCGTTTTGGGTGCAGGTTGCGGGTTCGTCTATTATCCAATCGCTCTGAGTATGACCCGTAGCCTGAAGAACGGTTACGTCAAACTCAGCGCCGCAGGTAAGGCAGATATAATATGTTTTTCCGTCCGTTTCGCAAGTCGGCTCAATCCTCTGAAGCTCGCTCGCCTTATGACCTGTGGGGTCTGTTATAACGGTTTCGACATAACCGCAGACCTCGCATTTTCTGCTCTTTGAACCGCTTTCGGTACAGGTGGGCTTCTTTTCGTTTTCCTCGTCCCATTCGCCGTAGCTGTGACCGAGAGCCTCTATTTCTTCTCTGTTGAGTTCTATTCCGCAATTCTCGCACTCTGTATATTTTGAACCGGTTTCCGTGCAGGTCGGTTCTTTATCCGTAATCCAATCGCTCTCGCTGTGACCCGTTGCGGGAATAACGGCGGTTTGGAGCGTACTGCCGCAGTCGAGGCAAGCCTCGTGCTTTGTACCCGGGTCGGTACAGGTTGCGGGTTCGTCTGTTATCCAATCCTTACTTAGATGCTCGCAGTCGATAACTATATAGTCAATATCGTTTTCCCGGGCATATTTCAAAGCCGCCGAATTTGAATAGCAGTAAACGGTAAGCTTTTCACAGCCCGCAAAAGCATTTTCGCCTATTGCGGTTACGCTTGCGGGTATGGTTATCTTTTCAAGCTCGGTGCAGTTTGCAAAAGCCTCTTTGTCTATCGTTGTTACCTTAACGGGAATCTCAACCGTTTTCAGAGCCGTGCAGTCCTCAAACGCTCCTACGCCTATAGTTGCGACGTTCGCGCCGAATTCAATATTTTCAAGAGTTTCGCAGCCTGCGAAGGTATAATCCTTAATTACGGTTACTTCGTTGGGTATCGACGCTTTGGGAAGCGAAGCGCAGTTTTTAAATGCGTTTGTGCCTATCGCCGTTACGGAACCGCCGAAAGTTACCTCAGAAAGCGACGTACAATCCTCAAAAAGCGAATCGGAAATTTCGGTTACGCTGTCGCCTATAGTTACCGCGGTAAGACCCGAACAGCCCTTAAACGCCGCGTTTTCGATAACCGTTACCTCGTCAAACACTTCAAGCTCGGAAAGCGCGGAACAGCCTTCAAATGCGCTTGCGTCGATTTTTGAAAGCTTCTGATTTAATTCAAGCTCGGAAAGCTTGGAGCAGTATCCGAAAGCCTCTTCGTGTATTTCAAGCACGTTTTCGGGAATCTTTGCCTGATTTAACGATTCGCAGCGGTAAAACGCTCCCTCTTCTATTTCTTTAAGAGCCGAACAGGTGTCTAAGTTTATAAGCGCTTCAAGCCCCGTGCAGCCTGCAAATGCGCCGTTACCGAGAACCGCCAAATTTGAATTGAAATCAACGGATTTAATACCCGTGCAGTTCGTAAAAGCCGAAGCCATTACGGAATATTCGTTTTTAGCCGGAATAACAAGCGTATCTATACCCGTGCAGTTGCAGAAAGCCGACGAGCCTATTTGTTCGATTGTTGTCGGAAGCGTAAGATTTTTTATAGCCTTGCAATTTTCAAAAGCGGAAAGCTCTATTACCTTAACTCCGTCCTTAAATTTTACGTTCGTAATACCGGAACAGCCGGCAAAAGCCCTGTAGCTTACGGTTTCAAGCCCGCTGCCCACGGAAAGCGTTTTTATACCCGTGCAGTTTTCAAATGCGCTTATGCCGAGCGCTTCAACCGTATCGGGTATCGTTACGTTCGTAAGACCTATACAGCCGGCAAAGGCGTGATGCTCAACGGAGTTTATGTTTGAGGGGAAATTTATCTCGGTTAAGCCTACGCAGCCTTGGAAAACCATACTGTCAATCTTCTTGACGGAGGACGGAAGCTCAGCCGTAATAATCTCGGTATGTCCGTAAAAAGCGCCGCTCGCTATTTCCGTTACCGACGAATCGAATTTGAGATATTTATTTTCGTCGGCAAGCTTATCGGGTTCAATAAGTCCGAGCAAAACCGTATTCCCGCCCAAAGCCTTGCCGTAAACGTAAGGCGCGGTTTTAGTCAGGGTGCCGTTAATCAAAGAACCGGAATAGTTATACAGCTTCAGGTCGTTGGAGAAAGAATATCTCGGCTTTGCGCTGCCCTCGAAAATGCTGTTGATAAGCTCGTCCGTAGCCTTCGTAAGCCTTTCGAGGAAATCCTCTTCGCTTTCTTCTTCTCCCCGTTCGAGCGTTATGGGAGCGTGTACAACCGAGTTAAAAGCCACTATCTCAAGGGCGGGACACTGCGCAAACGCGGCGCTGTCGAGCATAACGTCGCCCGTAAAGATACAGGTTTTAAGCTTTGAACAGCCCGAAAAAGCGCTTTTGCCTATAGAAACGATATTTTCGCAGCCTCTTACGGTTTCAATAACGTTGTTGTTGGCAAACGCATTTTCGCCTATTCCGACAACAGACAAAATATACGTCCCGTCGCCGTATTCAACGCTGCAAACGTCGGGTATCCTTACATAACTTTCGTTACCCGTATAGCCCGATACCACAGCCGAACCCGTACCTTCGTTCAAGTCAATATTGACAATGTACGAAAAATCACCGTCGGTTGCGGAGAAATCCTCGGCAAAGCCCGGTATCGGAACACAGGAAATAAGCATAACCACCGCAACGGCAACGCTTAACGCTTTTCTGATTTTTGATTTTACTGTCATACTCTTCCGCTCCCTTAAACAGATAGTTAATAACAAACGTCAAAAAAATAATTACATTTTAAAAATTGTATCATATATTTAAAATTTTATCAACCGATATTTGATTATTTGTCGTTAATCATATGTACATTTATGTGATTATAGGTCATTTCGACGCCCGAGCCGTCAAATTCCGCCTTGATATTCTCCATCAAGGCAAAATAAGCGTTCCAATATTGCGCCGTTTCGGTCCAAGCCCTGACAACGTATTTAATACTGCTTTCGTCATATGCAAGCACCGCCGCAAACGGAGCTTCGGGTTCGTCCGTAAAAAGCCCGCTTCTTTTTACGGCGTTTAAAAGCGCATTTCTGACGTCGTTCACGGGCGAATCGTAGGAAGCGCTTACTTCAATATCCACCCTGCGCTTATCCTCGGCGGTAAAGTTCGTAATCTTTGCGGAAACGACCTTACTGTTCGGAACAAAAACCATCTTATTGTCGATAGTAACGATTTTGGTATGAACAAGGCTTACCGCAGACACCGTGCCGCTTACGTCCTCAACCTCGATATAGTCCCCGTTTTTAAAGGGTTTGTTGATTATAAGCATTATGCCGCTTGCAATATTTGAAAGCGAATCCTGAACCGCAAGCGAAGCCGCCAAGCCGACCACGGAGAACGCCGCGACAAGCGAGGTTGCGGAAATGCCCAATGCGTCAACGACTATAACGGCGGTTATGAAGTAAAGAACAACTTTTACAGCGGTTTTAAGATACCTTTTAAGCGTATTGTCTATGGAGGTTTTGTCGATAAGCCTTGATATAAGCTTATTCAACGCTTTTATAACGATATAGCAAACTATAAACGTTACAAGAGCGGAAACGATTTTTCCGACGGTAAAAGAGCCTATCGAAAAATCAAGAATATTTTTAATTTTTTCAGCCATAAGCACCCGTTTCCTTTTCCGATTATTTTATAAAAAATATTGTTGACGCCATAAAAAACTGCGCTATATAATAAAGCGAATGATTAAGTATTATATTAACCGGCCTGTTTTTGTCCTTGCCGAAATATATGCCGGAAAGTATCAAATCCGAAAGTAAAAACAGCACCGAGCCTATGCTCATTACGACCCAGACCTTTTCGCCGCCCGTTATAACGGCGGTTGCCGCAGACGACGTAACCGTAAACGAAAGCACAAGGGAATAAATAAAAAGTATCGCCCTGAACCTGCCGTAATCCATTTTCATAGGCTTTTCCATAAGAGCCGCAGCAGCCGCCAATACAACCGCGCAGGCGACGGCGGCAAGTATCGAGTACCGCGTCCAAGGCGCATATAAATAAATTGCGCTTATGTAAAACAAATGACCTATCAGGAACGAGATAAAGCCCGAGTACAGATAAACGTCCTTATTCTCGGTATAAATCCATTTAAGGTCGAGCCATATGTCGCCGAGCATTCCCATTACAAGCCCCAAAATTATAAGCGAAGCAAAGCCTATAAACGTGCTGTTTTGGTTAGCCGCCGCAAGAGCCGTCGCTATAAAGCAAAAGCTTGCCGCGGATTTTGTGTAAAGCCCCGGCATTCCGCCCTTTTTTACCCTTACAATCAGGAAAACAACAGTGGCTATTGCGCCGGAAACAAACGCCATGGTATAAAAGCTTAAATTCATCTCCCCGCCCCCGCACATAAAGTAAAAAAGCTTAAAATATATATTCAAAATATAAATATATTATACAATACATATTCATATAATTACAACATTTTTTTGACATAAAACATCCGATTGACAAAAAAATATAACTGTGTTTTAATTGATTAGGAAAAAAATATTGAAGGTGTTACAATGAAACGACGTTTTTTCATTTTTTTGATACTGCCCGTTATGATTTTTTCGATTATACTCTGTTCCTGTTCTTCAAAAAATCAAAATTCCGTGGACAGCGTCGGTACAACCGACTCTCGCAGCGCCGATTCTTCCGTAAAGCTTGCCTTCGTTGTGTACGATAACGGATACCAGGAAAACGAAATGAGGGAATCGTTTATATCGGCTATGCGGCTGTTGGGCTATGACGAAATAAGGCTGAAGGTAGACGTTTTAAACGCTTTTCGGGACGAAAAGAAGCTCGGCGAATGTGTAAATTCGCTTAAAAGCTCCGACCACGACCTGATAATCGCCATATCGGACAGGGCGGCTCAGGCGGTAAGCTCGGCAAAGCTCGACAAGCCCTGCGTTTTTATGGCGGCTACCGACCCCGTGGGCGACTCGCTTGTTACAAACCCCGACAAGCCCGATAAAAATATGACCGGTACCGTTATGGATACCTCGTCGACTAAAACCATTTCTCTTATAAGGATTTTCACCCCCGACGTAAAAAAGGTCGGCGTGTTGATTTACGAGGGCAACGCAACCGCCAAAAAGAACGCCGAACTGTTTGAAAAGGAATCAAAGTCGGAGGGACTTACGCCTAAGATTTACACCGTAAAGGATTTAAGCGCCGCCGAGGGCGAATTTAAAAAATTAATTGCGGAAAACGACGCCGCGTTTATACCTGCCGACAGTCAGCTTGATTCCGTTATGAGCACGCTCGTTAAGGCCGCGCAGGAGCAAAAAAAATACATTTATTCTTCGGGGGTTTCGGCTGTAAATTCCGGAGCTCTCGCCTCCTACTGCTCGTCGGTAGAGAAGCTTTCGCAAAATGCGGCGGCTATGGCGGACCGAATAATCAAAGGCGCAAAGGTTTCGGAAATACCGGTTGACTTTTCGGTAGAGGGTAATTTTTACCTTTCCTCCAAAACCTACGCCTCGCTTGGCATAGGCGTACCGGAAATTGACGGACTTATAGTTGTGTAATCAAAACAAAAATTTTCAATTTTCTCAAAAAAGATGTTGACATAATCAAGGGTGTTTGCTATAATATCATTTGCCGAAAGGGAAACCGATACGGCAAATATATGCGAGAGTGGCGGAATCGGCAGACGCGCACGTTTGAGGGGCGTGTGGTAATCCCGTACGGGTTCAAGTCCCGTCTCTCGCACCATATCGAGTATTCATAACGGACCCCACGTTATGGATACTCGATTTTCTTTTGTTTTACGCCATTTTTGGATGTATCAAACAACTTCGGATGGGCCTGCTCTTTTGTGTTAGTATTGACAACGCAAACGTATCAATACGCCAACTATGCGCAAGCCACCTACACGGAGAGCTTGATTTTTTGAAAATTTGACTTTATAATGCATAGTATCTGTTTTGTGTGATTTAGTTGCTTCTGCCGAGAACTTGGAGTATAGCTAAATGGATTTTTTAAAAACAGGCGCAGATACGCAAGGAGACTAACCTATGGATGTGTTGGACTTTATTCATGATATGTTTTCACAAGATTGCACAATCGGTACAGTGCTGCATCTTGTTATGGCACATTTTGATCTATCCATGGAAGAAGCGCAGAAAAAGGTGGATGAATATTTTGAGATTGTGGAGGCGATGGATGGCGAAAGGTAATGCTACGTTCCGCATTGGATAACGTGACCTCATTGCCGGCAAGACAAGACGCAGAGGATGCGGCGTTCCCTCAATTTGTATCTCAATGTTATGCCCACCAACGAGGAAGTTATCAAAGAAATGCTGAAGCTCGCAAAGCAGGTCGCTGCTTTCAAAAAACATTAGTTCCAATAAGCGCCCTGCCGTTTTTTAATTTTTCTGCGCGTTTTTACGCCGATTTTAGTAAGTCTTTTATGTCCGCATTAACAGCCATGCGGCATTATATTATTTATAAAGGAGTGTTTTTGTATGAAAAAGAATTTGGGAGCCGTTCCGGCAGTATATCCTATGCCTGTTCTTATGGTTGCCGCCTATGATGAAAACGGAACCGTCAATGTAATGAACGCCGCATGGGGAATGATCTGCGCTATGGATAAAATTGCCCTTTTTATAGACGAGGAGCATAAGACAACGCAGAACATTTTAAAAGCCAAGGCGTTTACGGTAAGCCTTGCGGACAAAGAGCATATGGCGCAGGCGGATTTCTTCGGCATAGCCACGGGCAACAAAATGCCCGACAAATTTGAGCGTTCCGGCTGTCACTCGGTTAAAAGCGAATTTGTAAACGCCCCCGTAATCGACGAGTTCCCCGTCGTTATGGAGTGCGAGCTTGCCGAAGTCATAAACACGCCGAATATGTACGCGATAGTCGGAAAAATCGTCAACACAGCCGCCGACGAGGCCGTTATCGACGAAAAGGGCAAGGTAAATCCCGAAAAGCTTGACGCGCTTATCTTTGACCAGTTCAAATCGGGCTATTATGTATCCGGCGACAAGGCAGGCAAGGCGTGGAACGCCGGCGCAGGGCTTATGAAGCAGTAAATAAAAATTCCTTAAAAATATACGGAAATCTCCCCGCTTTTGCGAGGAGATTTTGCTTTTACGTTTTAGATTTTGCAAAAATTCAATCAAAGCTGGGAACAGCCGAACGAATTTACAAGCGCATTGATTTTCTCGCCGTTTTTGCACATCGGGCAATCGTGCGCCAATGTGGTTTTGTATCCGGGCAGGTCGTGCGGATTGAAAACGGAATTTACCTCCAGCGAACATATTTCCTTTGTGGTTGCAAAAATCGAGGCTATACCGACGGGATGACCCGCGTAATAATTGATTGACTCAACGGCTGATTTAACCGTAAAGCCCGTTGCGACGGAAGCGGCGATTATAAGCACAAATTTATTCTCAATCATGGGAGCGGTATTGTCCCTGAAGAAAAGCTGACTGCCCGAATTGTGCTCCGGCGTAAGTATAAAAATATCCCTGCCGGCGTTGATGTTCGTGTATCCGTGGGCGGTAAGCTCGTTTGCAAGGCAGGTTGCGATGACCTCCATACCGTCAAGGCACAAAATCGTGTCTATCATAGTACTGTTTTTGTATTTTGAGGCGAGAGCCTTCGCCACCGCCTTTGCCTGAGCAAGGTTAGCCTTGTTGTTTGCAATGTCGATATAATAATTTGCGTGTCCGTGCGCGGTTGCGTAATGTCCCTTATAAATTTCAAGCTTTAATTGGGGGTTATCGGTAGTTATTTCAACTTTTTCGCCTAATGCCAAAAAAATCATCTCCTTGGTTTTGTTAATATTATTTTATCACGGTCAATTTAAAAATACAATAACCAATGCTTTTTAAATTAATGTTTTATGTAAATACAGCAAAATTGTGAAACAGATAATTTATGCGCGCGCTTGATTTAAAAACCGAATTTTGCTATACTTTTTAAATCAGATAAATTCGGAAGGCGATATAAAATGACAGCTTTGCTTGCGGTAATATACGTTGTTTTCATATCCCTGGGTCTGCCCGATTCCGTTTTCGGAGTTGCCTGGCCCGTTATACACACGCAGTTCGGCATAGCCGAGAGCTTTGCCTCCGTCTACAGCATAATAGTGGGCGTCTGCTCGGGAGGCGCAAGCTTTTTGGCGGGCGTGCTTATAAGAAAATTCGGCACGGCAAACGTCACCTTCTGTTCAATATGCCTTACCGTAACGGGGCTTTTGGGTATGAGCTTTTCCGTAAATATATGGATGATGATGTTTTTCGCCGTCGTTTTGGGCTACGGAGCGGGCGCAATAGATACCGGGCTTAACAATTACGTTTCGCTTCACTACAAGGCGAAGCATATGAGCTGGCTCCATTGCTTTTGGGGCATAGGAGTAACGGCAAGCCCGATAATTATGTCCTTTTTCCTCACTGACGAACCGAATAAATGGCGCGGCGGCTACAGGGTTATAGCTCTTATCCAGCTTGCAATCGCCGTATCGGTTGCGCTGTCGCTGCCCAAATGGCACAGGCTCGACCCCGTAAAGCCGCAGAAAAAGCAGGATATGCGACAAAACGGCGGCTCTGCTTTGGGGCGGATTTTTTCCAAGAAGGGACTTATAACAAGTATTCTTTCGCTCGGGTTTTATTGCAGCTTGGAATTTATCTTGGGAACATGGGGAGCCTCTTTCCTCGTAAACGCCCGCTCGATGCCGCCCGATACTGCGGCAAAATGGGTATCCGTTTTTTACCTCGGCATAATGCTCGGCAGGCTCGTTTCCGGCTTTCTCTCCGAAAAGCTTGACGACAACAGGCTTATTAAGTTCGGCGGAGCTTTCGTTATAATCGGTCTGATTATACTGCTTATTCCCATAGGCGCCGTTTCCACCGCGGGCTTTTTGCTTGTCGGCGTCGGCTGCGGCCCTGTATTTCCGAGCGTACTGCACAGCGTTCCCGAGCGCTTCGGCAAGGAGTTTTCCTCCGATATCACGGGCTTCCATATGGGCGGAGCATACGCCGTCGGCTTTTTAAATCAGCTTGTTTTCGGCTTTACGGCGGTTTCGACAAGCTTTGTTATTACGCCGTTTGTGTTGCTCTGTTTGTGCGCGCTTATGCTCGTTATGCATGTTTTAACCGAAAAATCATTAAATGCAAAGAATAAAGCAGAAATGCGGTGAACCGCTTGAAAAACGAAATTACAATAAAACCGATAGCCCATATCTATACCGATTTCCCGGAAAAATTCGGCGTTCCCAGGCAGTCCGGGCTTGTAAATTGCCTGGAGGGCAAAATAATTTTCGAGCCCGAGTACCGCGTAAGGGAGGCTTTTCGCGAGCTTGACGGGTTTTCGCACATATGGCTTATATGGCAGTTTTCAAAGTGTGAAAATTGCGCCGTTTCGCCCACCGTCAGACCGCCGAGGCTCGGAGGGAACAAAAGAGTTGGCGTTTTCGCCTCCCGTTCGCCGTTTCGCCCGAACTCTCTCGGGCTTTCCTGCGTAAAGATTGAAAAAATCGACTTTGAATGTAAAGACGCGCCCGTAATCTTCGTTTCAGGCATTGATATGATAAGCGGCACGCCGATTTTCGATATAAAGCCCTATGTGCCGGCGGCGGATATAAAGGCGGACGCAAAAGAGGGCTATACCGAATTTACAAAGGATTACGAAATTGAGCTTTTGTACGACGGGGAAATTCTTAAAACCATGCCCAAGGAAAAGGCGGCGGCTCTGCTCGAAGCGCTGAGGCAGGACCCCAGGCCCTCGTACAAGGACGAAAGCGGCAGAGAATACGGTATGCTTTTTGCGGGGTACAACGTAAAATTCATATACACGGGCAGCGCTCTTAAAATAACCGAAATCGAAAGGTCGAATAAGGCAGATGGCTAACGCTTTGGGACATTTAAAAACCATTACAAAACACCGTCGGCAGGTAATAAAGAACTGCTTTCGGGCGGGAATAGGCTTGCAGGGACTCAGGCACGACCTGTCGAAATTCAGCCCCGTTGAATTTATTAACGGAGCTAAATATTTTGACGGTTCTCGAAGCCCGAACGAGCTTGAAAGGCTTGACAAGGGCTTTTCCGAAGCGTGGATGCACCATAAGGGAAGAAACAAGCATCACTTTGAATATTGGAACGATTACAACCCGATTTTAAAGAAAAATATGCCGGTTAAAATGCCGCTTAAATACGTTGTCGAGATGTTCTGCGACCGTGTGGCGGCAAGCAAAATTTACCTGGGAAGCAAATATAACGACTCGTATCCGCTCGAATATTTTGAAAAGGGCAGGGCGCACAGGACTATTCACCCCGAAACCTCCGAGCTGCTTGAAAAACTGCTTACAATGCTGCGTGACGAGGGCGAGGACAAGACCTTTGATTATATCAAAAACGAGCTTTTAAAAAACAGGGATTATTAACCCCGATTAAAAACGCCCCGATTTTCGGAGCGTTGTTTTTTTATTCAATTGCGTTTTGCAGCTTCGCCGCCGTTACCGTGTTTTTAAGCAGCGTCGCTATGGTCATAGGCCCTACGCCGCCGGGCACGGGGGTTATGTACGAGGCCTTTTTCTCCGCCTGCTCAAAATCGACGTCGCCGCAGAGCTTGCCCTCGCCGTTTCTGTTAATCCCTACGTCGATAACAACCGCGCCGTCCTTTATCATATCGCCGGTCACAAATTTTTCCTTCCCGACCGCCGCAACAAGAATATCCGCCCTCCTTGTTATTTCGCCGAGATTTTCCGTCTTGGAGTGGCAAACCGTTACCGTGGCGTTTTTCTGCAAAAGCAGCATCGCCATAGGCTTGCCGACGATATTGCTTCTGCCTATCACAACGGCGTTCTTGCCTTGCGTTTCGATATTGTAATAGTCAAGCATTTCCATAATGCCTGCGGGCGTGCAGGGCAAAAACGAGTAGTCGCCTATCATAATATGACCCGTGTTCACTGCGTGAAAAGCGTCGACGTCTTTTTTGGGATCTATATTCTCTATAACAAGCTTTTCGTCAAGATGCTTTGGAAGCGGAAGCTGGCAGAGTATTCCGTTAACGCTCTTTTTTTGATTCAATTCTTTTATTAAGGAAAGAAGCTCCTGCATGGTTGTTTCCTCGGGCAGAGCGTATTCCTCCGAAATAATACCCGCTTCCGCGCAAGCCTTTTTCTTGTTGTTCACATATGTTCTCGAAGCGGGATCACTGCCGACGATAATTACCGCAAGCCCTACCGAAACTCCTTTTTTTCCAAGAGCCTCCACCTCTTTTTTAACGCCGTCCTTTACAAACTGCGAAACGACCTTTCCGTCAATTATCTTAGCCATCGTTATCTCCTTTTTTGCCCTTTTCCTTAGCCTTAATATTTTTCTTTTGGGCTTTTTTAATCTCTCTGCGCCTGTTGATTTCACGGGTTCTTTCCTCGTCGCTTTGTCCCGCTTCGTAATCCCTTTCGGGCGGCAAAATTTCAACAGGGCTGTATGCCTTGGGGTTTTTCTTCAACTCGAAATACTTTGAAATCAATATCGCCGCGCACAGTACGGCAATAACCGCGGAAAGTATTTGCGAAATCCTAAGGCTTGTGCCGGGTATATAAAGGCTGTCTGTTCTGAAGCCCTCCACTATCGCTCTCTCCGAGCCGTAAATCACTCCGTACCAAAGGATAAGCTGACCCGCGAATTTATAATGCCTTCTGCATATGTACCAAATTATAAAAAAGCCCGCAATGCACCATAACGACTCGTAAAGAAAAGTGGGATGAACCGGCAATGCGGGATCGACGTTTATGCCCTTTTCCTCAAAAAAGACAAAATTTTCAATCATATACGAAGAAATTTTGTTGCTGTACATACCCCACGGCATATTCGTATTTGTTCCGAACGCCTCCTGGTTTGCAAAATTTCCCCATCTGCCTATGCCCTGACCTATAAGGAAGCTCATGGAACACATATCAAGAAGCTTTAAAAAATTGACGCCTTCTTTTTTACAAACAAAATACCCTACGAGAACCGCGCCTATAAGCCCACCGTAAATGGCGAGCCCGCCGTTCCAAATCTGCGGAATTTCGGAAAGATGCTGCGAATAATAATCCCATTCAAACAAGACGTAATAAAGCCTTGCGCCCACTATTCCGCCTATAGTTCCGAACAAAAGCACGTCGAGCATTTTGTTGAGGTCTATTTTCCACTTGTAGGCGAGCCTGCCGCCGAAAAGCACGGCAAGCAAAAAGCCGAAAGCGATTATAAGCCCGTAAAACTTTATGCTTACGTCGATATTGAAATACGGAATTGTAAACTCAACAAAGGTCGAGTAAACGCCTATGGGCTTTTCAAGGAAGTTAAAATAGACCTCCGAATAATCGGTCAAAAATCTCATAATTATTCTCCTTCGGGGTTAATCACGCAAAGCGAACAGCACTCGGTATCTATTGATTTTACGAGTCTTTCGTTTAATTCTTCAAGCGTAATGCTTTCAAGGATTTCTATATCGTCGAAAACACATTCGCCCGCAAACTCGGAGGCTATCATATTATTGGCTATCTCGTCAACGTCGTTGTACGCCATAATCGCCCTGCCGTAGAGCTTGCGCCTTACCCTTTCAAAATCCTCTCGCTCAATTCCGTTTTGCTGAAGGTATTTTATTCTGTCCGTAATCTTTTCCTTAACCTGCCGCGCCTTGTCGCTTTCGCCCGTAAATATCGCCGCAGCATAGCCGAAGCCGAAGAAATATTCAAAATCGAACGAAGTGTTGATAAGACCCGATTCCAGCATTTCGTTATAAAGCGAGGACGTTTTGCCGCAAACCACATCCAAAATGATATTGCTTTGGGTGATTTCCCTGTTCGTCCGCTCGGGAGTATCCACTTTTTCCTTAAACCCGAGGGCAAAAAGCGGAGAAGCGACCGGGAGCTTAAGCTCGGTGTATTCTTCGTTGACCTCCTTGGGCTCTTCAAAGAATTTTCTCTCTATTTTAACGGGTTCCTGCTTTTTAAGCGCCTTGTCGGCGACCTTTACAACGTCGTCCGGATTAACGTTTCCCACAACGCAGAACGCCATATTGCTCAAATTGTAAAAGGTATTGTAGCATTTATAAAGCAAATCGGCGGTTATATGCGAAATGGACTCGACCGTTCCCGCAATGTCTATCCTTACGGGATGATTTTTATACATAGCCCTGAGCAGCGAAAAAAGCAGCTCCCACGCAGGCTCGTCCCGGGTCATCTTGATTTCCTGACCTATAATGCCCTGCTCCTTTTCAACGGTCGCCTCGGTGAAATATGGATGAGTTACAAAATCAAGCAAAATTTCAAGGTTTGCTTCCAAATTCTTTGAACAGCTGAAAAGATAGCAGGTTCTGTCAAACGAGGTGTAAGCGTTGGCGCTTGCGCCGGTTTTTGCGTATCTTTCAAAAGCGTCAAGCTCCTCGCTTTCAAAAAGCTTGTGTTCAAGGAAATGCGCTATACCCTCGGGAACGCAGGTGTATTCGCTCTCGCCTTCAAGCCTGAACTGCGTGTCGATAGAACCGTATTTTGTACCGAAGATAACAAAGGTCGAGGAGTAATTTTCCTTGGGATAAACCATTATTTTAAGTCCCGACGGGTGGGCGATTTCATAGTATTTTTCCTTAAGCTTTTCGGATTTTATCTCTTTAACGTTATTCATCGAGGCCGCTCTCCTTTCCTTTAAGCATATAAACAGTATCGAGAGTTACCGCGTTGGCGGCGGCAATTATATCCTGCCTTGTGACGTTCTCGTAATTCTTAATTATTTCCTCCAAGGGGATTATCGGCTCGTCGAGCTTAGTATTCAAAAATGCGTCTATACCGTCGGGGGTGTCGCAAACGCCTCTGAGGGAATCGCATATTGCGGTTTTGGAAGCCTCAAAATCCTTTTCCTCAAATTCGCCCTTTCTCATAATTTCAAGCTGTTTGGCTATTTCGTCAAGAGCCTTTTGCCTGTTTTCGCTCTCTATGCCCGACTGGATTACTATAATCCCCTTTTCCTTGTAAAGACGCGCGGAGCAGTAATAGCACAGGCTGAGCTTTTCCCTGACGTTCATAAAAAGCCTGGAATACGGCCCGCCGCCGAAAATATCCACCATCATCTGATAAGCGTAAAAATTGTCGTCCTTTGACTTCATACCGCTTCTGTAGCCTATTACAAGCTTGGACTGGTTAATATCCATTTCCTCCGTTACTTCGGTAACGTCCTCCGCCTGCTCCACAAAAAGGGTTTCGTTTTTCAACGGCTTTCGTTCAACGGCGGAAAAATATTTTTCTATAAGCCGTTTTGAATTTTCCTCGTTGAAAGAGCCTATCAGATTCACCTGAACTGTTGCGTTTTGCAAAAGCTCCCGCCACGCCCTGTATGCGGAGGCTTCGTCCGTCTTACGCATGTCCTCCAATATCTCTTTCTTGGTAATGCCGAAAACCTCGTCGCGGCACATATTTTCAATCATTCTTGTAAAGGCGTATTGGCGCTTGTCGTTTACCTCGCTCTCAACATCCTCCGTTTTAAGCCTTTTTACGAGTTCAAATTTCTGCTTTTCAAATTTTTCGCCGTCGGCGCAGGGCTCAAAAAGGAGCTTTAAAAGAAGCTCGAGCGTTTCGTAGCTTATATCCTCGTTATAGAGGGCGAATTTGTTGTTGATGCAGGTTGCGCCGAGTTCTATTTTACTGCTTTCCCCCCGCTTTACAACCGAACCGCTTACATAAGCGCCGTAGAGGTTTTCAAGCCGCGCGCTCAATGCGGCGGGATTGGGATAATCCCTCGACGAATAAGTTAAATATTTGGGAATAATAATATTTTCGGCAAGATTTATTTCCCTTGGGACAAGCAGAGAAATGCTTATCTGCGAGGTTTTGAAATCCTCGGCGGGAACGCAGACAAGCCTCAGCTTTTCTCCGAGTTCGATTACTTTTGGGCTTATGACCATAGTTTTCCTAACCTTTCCCGTTAAAAATCAAATAATTTCAGCCCCGGTCGGTAAAAAGTTTTAAAAACGGGCGGCGAAGCATAAAATTATTGAGTTAAACGATAAATTTCAGTCAATATTAAAATACAGTAAATAATTTTAGCATAAACAGTATAAAAATTCCACAACTTATTGTAAATAATATTAAAATTCATTAATAATTTTTGCCTGATATTTTTTGTTTAAACATTTACAAAAGCCGTAAAATGTGATACCATAATCTGAAAGCAAAAGGAAGGAGTAATACGGATGGCGCAGTCACACAAGGTACAGAAGCAGGCTATAGGACTGGCTTTGCATGAGATATTGAAGTACATTGACAAAAATCCCGACAAAAATCTTGAAAAGCTGGCAAACAATATCTCGGCAATTTTCAGCGGCCTTTTTCCGCCCGAAAACTTCAAAAAGCTGAAGCTCGCCGTTGCAGACAGGGAAAATGTTTGGCGAAATTACGGGCTTTCTCTTATCAACGACGTTGACAGGAGAGTGGTGGAGCAAATGCTTATGTCGCTGGGTATCGACGCCGGATTTTACGGTACGAAGGCGGTGCGCGCAAACAGGGAAAAATACCATTGCAATATTCCGTTTATTATTCTTTTTGACCCCACAAGCGCCTGCAACCTGAAATGTAAGGGCTGTTGGGCGGCCGAGTACGGATACAAGCAGAGCCTTTCAAACGAGGAAATGCAGTCCATAGTAACCCAGGGCAAGGAAATGGGAACGCATTTTTATATGCTCACGGGCGGCGAACCGCTTATCAGGAAAAACGATATAATAGAGCTTGCAAGGAACAATAAGGACGCGGGCTTTGTAATTTATACCAACGCAACGCTTATAGACCAAAAATTCTGCGAGGATTTAAACGAGGTAGGCAATATAGGGCTTGCTCTCAGCCTTGAGGGAACGGAGGAATCCAACGACTGGCGCAGGGGCGAGGGCTCGTACAAGCGCACGCTTGAGGCTATGGATTTGCTCAAAAGGAACAAATGCCTTTTCGGTATTTCCGTGTGCTATACAAGAAAAAATATCGAATTTGTAACCTCCGACGAGTTTTTGGATATGATAATCCAAAAGGGCGCAAAGTATTCGCTTATGTTCAATTTTATGCCCGTAGGCCACGACGCCGACAAGGAGCTTATCCCCACGCCGGCGCAGAGGGAATATATGTATAATTGGCTTAAAAAGGTCCGCAACTCAAAGACGGGCAAACCGATTTTTATCATGGATTTCCAAAACGACGCGGAATATGTCGGCGGCTGTATTGCGGGCGGCAGGAATTATTTTCATATAAACTCCGCGGGCGATATCGAGCCGTGCGTGTTTATCCATTATTCGGACGCAAATATCAGAACGCACACGCTTATGCAGGCGCTTAAATCCCCGCTGTTTACGCAGTATTATAAAAACCAGCCGTTTAACGACAATCATTTAAGACCGTGTCCCATGCTTGAAAATCCCGAATATTTACGCAAAATGGTTAAGGAAAGCGGAGCGCACTCCTCCGACTTAATACATGAGGAAAGCGTTGACGAGCTTTGCGACAAATGTATGGATTTTGCGAAAGAATGGGCGCCGGAAGCGGAAAGAATTTGGAATTCGACCAAGCACAGGGATACCCATACGCAGTATTACAGGGACACGCCCGAGGGCAGGGAAGAATTTGCGTGCGGCGGCAACTGCTGCGAATGCGTAAAAAAAGCGGCTAACGGCGAAGAATAAAATTAAAACCAAACGAATAACAAACCAAAGCGGTTATACCGAGTTTTACCTCGGTATAACCGCTTGATTTTGCTTTTATTGTTACCTATTGTAACTTTTTGCTTTAACTTTAAACTTTTGAACTTAGACTTTTTGTAAATGCTTCTGCCGTTTAAACGGTTCTCATTCCCGCTACTGCTTGAAGAACCCACTTCGCGTCAACGATTGAAAGCTTACCGTCGCCGTTGAGGTCGGCGGTCTTGAATTGCTCGTCGCTGAAATCTTTTGAACCCGCTATGTACTGCAAAATCCACTTAGCGTCAACGGTTGAAAGCTTGCCGTCGCCGCTTACGTCGCCGTTTACAATTTGCGGTTCCTCTATTATAAACTCATTGCCGTTTTCTTTTGCGTAGCTTTCTGCGGCCGAACCCGCGTAACCGTGAATTGTGGTTTCAGTAGGTATTGTATTAAAATATTCTGATGAAACAATATTACAATTCTTGTTTAATATATAAATATCGATTAAACTGCCGCAATCGGCAAATGCTGCATCACCTATGCTTGTAACGCTTTCGGGTATTGTTATGCTTTCTAAGCTTCTGCAATCGTAAAATGCATAACTGCCTATGCTTGTAACGCTGTCGGGTATTGTTACGCTTACTAAACTCTTGCAGCCTTCAAACGCATAATCTCTTATGCTTACAACGCTGTCGGGAATATTATATTCATAATTGTCGCCCGAAATTGTGCAAGGATATCTTAAAAGCTCGGTTTTATCTTTATTAAATAAAACGCCGTCCTGTGAAGAAAAATATTCGTTTTTATTGTCCACCTCAATATTTTTAAGTCCGAACAAAAACCCGAACACATTTCCCTCATCAATATTTTTCACCGTTTCGGGTATAATTAATGTCCCTATAGAGCCGCGATCGAAGTAATTAGAATCGTCCTCAAAAAAAACATTGCTGCCGATACTCGTAACCGTGTAGCCGTCTAATTGGGCGGGAATGCTTAGCGTTGCGTCTTCGACGTATTCATCGCCGTAATCTTCGCCGTAATAAAAGGTTATTTTCGCCGTGCCGTCTTCGAGTATTACATACTCAAAATTTCCGCTCTTGTGCGTTTCGCCCTCCGCAAACGCGGTAACTCCCGCCAAGGGCAAAGCAGTCAGTATCATTGCCAATGACAAAAGCCATGATAAAATTGTTCTTCGTGTTGTTTTTTGCATAGTTTTTCCCCTTTGTTTGGTTTTTTCGGATTGTTACTTGCAGCAATCCGTTGTAATTTTGAACTTAGACTTTTTGTAAATGCTTCTGCCGTTTAAACAGTTCTCATTCCCGCTACTGCCTGAAGAACCCACTTCGCGTCAACGATTGAAAGCTTGCCGTCGCCGTTGAGGTCGGCGGTCTTGAATTGCTCGTCGCTGAAATCTTTTGAACCCGCTATGTACTGCAAAATCCACTTAGCGTCAACGATTGAAAGCTTGCCGTCGTTGTTAACGTCGCCGTTTGCCTTAGGAGTATCGGGATTTACGGGATCTACGGGATTTACGGGATTCGTCGGGTCACTCGGATTTACAGGCTCTTTTGCGCCGCAAACGGTGCAAACGCCGTCCTCGTATTTGTGTCCCGCTGCCTTAACAACAATATCGGTAACTTCTTCTTTGCCGTCTTTGTCCTTAAAGTTCTTGTTGCAAGCCGAGCAATGGTAGTATTCGATACTGCCGTCCTCGGTGCAGGTTGCCGCCTTTGCGGGTACCTGTGCCATATTGTGACCGGTCGCTTTAACTACAACGTCGGTAACTTCTTCGTTGCCGTTTATGTCCTTGAAATTCTTGTTGCAAGCCGAGCAATGATAATATTCGATATTGCCGTCCTCGGTACAGGTTGCCGCTTTTGCTTCAACCTTTTTCATATTTGAATGATCGCATATCATATCAAATTTATTGCCGTGTTCTTCTGCATAGCTTTCTGCGGTTGAGCCTGCGTAGCCGTGAATTGTGGTTTCAGTAGGTATTGTATAATAATAATCTTCTGATGATGAAACAATATTACAATCCTTATTTAATATGTAAATATCGGTTAAGCTGTCGCAACCTTCAAATGCACCCTCACCTATGCTTGTAACGCCTTCGGGTATTGTTACGCCTGCTAAGCTGAAGCAACCTGCAAATGCATAATTACCTATGCTTGTAACGCTCTTACCGATTGTTACGCTTGTTAACTTGGGGCATTCTCCAAATGCACCCCCACCTATGCTTGTAACGCCATTACCGATTTTTACGCTTGTTAAGCTGTTGCAATCATAAAATGCACTACCACCTATGCTTGTAACGCTGTCGGGTATTGTTACACTTGTTAACTTGCTACAACTCCAAAATGCACCCTCACCTATACTTGTAACGCTTTCGGGTATTGTTACGCTTGTTAAGCCGGAGCACTCATAAAATACACTATCGCCTATGCTTGTAACGCTGTTAGGTATTGTTACGCTTGTCAACCTGGAGCAACCTTCAAATGCATTATCGTCTATGCTTGTTACACCTTTGGGGATATCATATGTTTTTCTTGCGTTTCCTATAGGATATTGTATAAGCTCTGTTTTATTCTTATTAAACAATACTCCGTCCTGTGAGGAATAGTTTTTATTGTTTGTATCAACATTTATTTCTGTTAAGCTTTTGCAAAAATCAAATGCACCCTCACCTATGCTTGTAACGCTTTCGGGTATTGTTACGCTTGTTAAACTTCTGCAATAACAAAATGCCAAATCACCTATGCTTGTAACGCTGTCGGGTATTGTTACACTTGTTAAGCTGTCGCAACCTGCAAATGCGCTATCACCTATGCTTGTAACGCTCTTACCGATTGTTACGCTTTCTAAGTACCTGCAATCATCAAATGCACTCTCGCCTATGCTTGTAACGCCGTTGCCGATTGTTGCGCTTGTTAAGCTATCACACCAATAAAATGCCCAATCGCCTATGCTTGTAACGCTGTCCGGTATTGTTACGCCTTTTAATCTTTCACACTGATAAAATGCGTAGTCTGCAATGACCCTTGTTCCCTCGTTTATTTCATAATTTTGAGGAAATTTATAGTCAATATCAGCTCTTATTAAACAGTTGTCTATATAGAGAACACCGTTTTCCCAGTTTGAATCTTTGTTATAATATTCCGTGTATGAAAATGCATCTTCACCTATGCTTGTAACGCCCTTACCGATTGTTATACTTGTTAAGCTGTAACACTCTTCAAATGCACCCTCACCTATGCTTGTAACGCTGTCGGGTATTGTTACACTTTTTAAGCTGCAACCTGAAAATGCGTAGTCTGCAATAACTCTTGTTCCCTCATTGATTTTATAATTCTGAGGGACATCATTTTCATCTACTAAACAGTTATCTATATAGAGAACACCGTTTTCCCAGTTTGACGGGTTATTGTAATATCCGGTACCATTAAACGCAGAACCGCCTATACTTGTAACGCTATCCGGTATTGTTACGCTTGTCAACTTGGAGCAATGTGCAAATGCATCATCGCCTATGCGTGTAACGCTGTTTGGTATTTTATATGTTCCCGTCTTTCCTCCGGGGCATAGTATAAGTTCGGTCTTATTCTTATTAAATAATATTCCGTCCTGTGAGGAATAGTCTTTGTTGTTTGCGTCAACTCTTATTTCTGTTAAATTGCTGCAATTTGTAAATGCTTCCCCACCTACACTTATAACGCTTTCGGGTATTGCTATGCTTGTCAACTTGGAGCAACCTTCAAATGCATTATTGTTTATGTTTGTTACGCCTTTGGGAATATCATATGTTTTTCTTGCGTTTCCTATAGGATATTGAATAATAGATATCATATCTCCATCAAATAATACTCCGTCCTGCGAAGTAAATCTTCTATTGTTTGCGTCAACTTTTATTTCTGTTAAGTTGTAGCAATTTCCAAATGGAGAATCAAATATATATTCAACGCTTTCGGGTATTGTTACGCTGGTTAAGTTGTAGCACTCATAAAATGCACTATCGCCTATGCGTGTAACGCTGTCCGGTATCGTTATACTTGTTAAGCTGTGACACTCTTTAAATGCGCTATCACCTATTTCTGTAACGCTGTCGGGAATTGTTACGCTTGTTAAGCTGTGGCACTCGAGAAATGCGCTATCACCTATGCTTGTAACGCCATTACCGATTTTTACGCTAGTTAAGTTGTAGCACTCATAAAATGCACCACTATCTATGCGTGTAACGCTGTCCGGTATCGTTACGCTTGTTAAGCTTTCGCAATATGCAAATGCATGCCAGCCTATACTTGTAACAGTATATGTGTCAAGCTTTGAGGGGATTTCAAGCGTTTCTGCGCTACCCGTATAATCCGTAATCTCCGCCGTACCGTCTGCGAGTATAGTGTACTCAAAGTCTCCGTTTGTCACCGCAAACGCGGTAACACCTGCCAAGGGCAGGGCAGTCAGTATCATTGCCAATGACAAAAGCCATGACAAAATTTTTCGCTGTGTGTTAAATGATTTAAACATTTCTTACCCGCTTTCTGTTCTCTTTTATTTGTTGATTATCCTGTAATTTGAGGTAAGCGTTAAACTTTTTGCTTTGCCTCGGAATTACAAAAATATCAATCATATTCTACCCCCCCCCCTATGATTTTGTCAAGGCTTATTTGCCTTTTTTAACGTAAAATCGGTATGTTTAAATATCAGCTTTATAATTTATATAAAATATCACTTAAATAAAGGCGGTTATACCAAGTTTTACCTCGGTACAACCGCTTTAACCTTGCTTTAACATTGTTTCAACTTGTTACCTGTCGCAACAATTTAAACCGCCCGATATCCGAAAAATCGAATACCGGGCAGTCCGTGTTTGTTATTTTCGTCTGTTTCACATTGAAAATTAAAAATTAAATTCAAGCGTTTTTGTCTCGCCCGCCTTTAACTCAACCGTTTGAGCGTCGGAGCCCGCGCAGGAAACCTTTATGCTCTGAGCAACGTCGGAGCTTATTTGAGCCGTCGCCTTGCCGTTTTCCCACTTTACGGAAACCACGGCAGCGGTTCTTGCCCTGAGTCCGCTTATCTCGCCCTGCGTCCAATCGCTCGGAAGCGCAGGCAAAAGCTCGATCTCGCCCTTTTCGGAATACACAAGGCTCTCGTTTATTATGCCTGCCATACCGAGCTCCGTATCGGTACAGTAGGTGTCCGAACCCCTGTTCGTGTTGTGGTCGGTCATTAACGAGTCGTAACAAATATTGCTCTTTAAAAGGCTGTGAACAAGGTCGTTTACCCTGTCGCCCTGTTTAAGCCTTGCAAGCACCAAGGCTTGATGAACAAAGCCGTGCGAAGCGCTGTTTTCCTTTTCCCTGTTCTCTATTGCCTGTAAAACCGCATTGGCAAGCTGCTCGTCGTGCTGCGTTTCGTTTAAGGGCCAAGCGCAGTAAAGGTGACTTATATGGCGGTGCTTGTTATTGTCCTCATACTGATTGGCGCACCATTCCTTAACGGCTCCGCTGTCGTCAAAGCTGTAATCGGGAAGATTGTTTAAAAGCTGCGTCCAATGCTCGACTCTCTTTTCGTAGCCCTCGGATTTAACGGCGTTTTCAACGTCTATCGTCATTTCAAGTCCGCTTTTTGCCGCCCCTATATCCATAGCCGAATTTGCCGCCATGGTGGAATTGTATTTCTCGCCGCCCGTTGAATTTTCGGGTGAATACGAGGGAATGAGCAGATACTTTTCGCCGTCCTTCAATTCGGTCTTGCCCTTTTCGTAACGGGCGTTGCCGTCCTTATCGGTATAATATTCGGGCGTAACAAGCTGATCCCAGAAATTCGATTGCAGGGTAAGCAGCGGCAGAAGCACGTCCTCAAGCAATTTCATCTCTTTGCCGTCGTCGCCGGTAACGCTTATGTTGCCGAAGCACTCGTACATCTCGTAAATCGGCTGTATCATCCAGCTCGCTCCCGCGTTCCAATACTGGAAGGGATAGCCCTGGTAGTATTCCGCATTCAACGCGCCGTCGCCGTCGCTGTGAACCGGAGTTTGAATTGCGTCCTTCATACCGTAAATCTTTTCGGCGTTTATTTTCCAATCGTCTATCTGACGAAGAATAAACCTGATATAGCCCTCGCCGAACTCCGAAAGATTGGAGGTATTCATACCGCTTGACTGAAGATTTACGTTTGCGTCCATGGTGTAGTCGCTTCGCCAGCCGGGGTTAAATTCGCCCGTCCACATACCCGAAAGCCTTGTCATCGAATAGCCGCTTGAGCAAATCATAGCGTATCTTGCCTGACTGTAAAACCTTTCGATAAGCGCCTCGTTCACCTTGCCCGAAAGCTTTTGCCTAAACAGTAAATCCTCGTTGGAAAGCGCTCTTTGCTTATTCTCGTCGCCGCCGAGAGTGAAGCTTACGCGGTTAAACATTTCCGCCTGAATATCCGCGCTCGGCTTTAAAGCCTTTTGATAATCGAACTTGCCGTTTTCCGTGTATTTTTTTGCGGCGTTCCTGCAATCTTCAAGCAAAGAATCAACAAGAGCGTATTGCGTTTTGCCCTCAAATTCCTCAAACGGGCACATATTGAAGCTTCTGTCGTTCTTGGTTATAAGGTAAACGGCGTCGGCGTCCGTAATTTTGACGGCGGGATTGACGTCGCCCTTAATTACGCTTTCGCCCTGCTTTTGGTTTTTGTCGGCTTCAAGCTGAACCTTCTCCTTTGAGCCGCCCTCCGCTATTATATATGTAACGCCGGCATAGCCGCCGTTGCCCAGCGAGGAAAGCTCGTAATCCGGATAATGCGCGACAAAGCTTATGTATTCGCAGTTGTCGTCAACAAGCTTTTTGTACTGCATATTGTTCTCGTCGCCGTTGCCGAATTTGTACATACCGCTTGCGTCGTCAAGCGAAAGAGTGAGATTTATTTTGCTTCCCTCGGACGATTCGGTGATTTTTGTAATCGTAACGTCGTCTGCACGGGAGGTAAAAGTAGCTCTTTCCCAAGTTCCGTTTTTATCGCGGTAAGAAACGCCGACCTCGCCGGTTTCGTAATCCGTCCAACGGATATAATCCTTAAAGAACAGGTTTTTTTCCTGAGTAAGCCTTAACTGCTGACCCGGGTGGAAGGAATAGCCGTAATTCCAGCCCTTGCAATCCGCAACGTTCCAGCTTTGGTCAAGGTTTACTATCGCCTGCCTTGTTTTTTCAAGGTCGCCCGTTAAATCGGGAAGATAATCCCTGTCACGGTCGGTGGGCATAATGTAATCGACGTCCTGATAAATAATAGTGTCGCTGTACGGAGCGCCGGAGGTGACAAAGCCGAGCCTTCCGTTGCCGCCTATCATTCCGTCTCGCCAATATCTGCCCTGCGTTTTGGTCTTGGGATAGGTGACTACATTGTGAAATTCAGTCGAAAACGCCTTTTGGGTTTCGCCTTTGAGCATAGAAGCGTCGCCCTGCGTGGACTTTTGATAAGCCGTAAACCCGAGCGCCGCCGCCGAAAGCAATATGCAAACGGTAAGCACTATGCACAATATTGTTTTTAAAGTCTTTTTGACAATTTTTTTGAATTTGTCGCTTAAATGAAGTTTTTTCAAAAGTATCATCCCTTTCGTTTCCATATAATATCATTAATCCGTCATAAAAGTAAATACCTTTTATATAAATTGTAAATTCATATAATTTTATGCTTTTATTTCGTTGCAATATTGATATTTCCATTGTATAATATTAAAAACGCCGCGGGGTGAGAATATGGACGAAGAAAAAATCACACGGGTTGTCGCCGCCCTCATTTGGGATAAAGGCAGATTTATGATTTGCCAAAGACCGAAGCACAAAACAAGAGGGCTTTTGTGGGAATTTGTCGGCGGCAAGGTCGAAGCGGGCGAAAGCCCGGAGCAAGCCCTTATCAGGGAATGTCGCGAGGAGCTTGACGTGGGAATACAGGTAAACGACGTTTTTACCGAGGTAACGCACAGATACCCGGATTTGCTTATCAGCTTAACTCTCTTCAACGCAGAGATAACCGAGGGCGAGCCGAAGCTGCTCGAGCACAACGCCATAAAATGGATAACGCCCGACGAAATACCCGAATACGATTTTTGCCCCGCCGACAGGGATATACTAAAAATGATTACGGAAACGTGCAGGTAATAATATGAAAAGAACATTAAACGGAACCTGGAGCTTTAAAGAATCGGGAACCGAAAAAGAGCTTTGCGCCGAAGTTCCCGGCTGCAATTATCTTGACCTTAGGGCAAACGGCGTTATTCCCGACCCGTTTGCGGGTACCAATGAAAAGGACTTGGGATTTGTTGCCGAAAAGGACTGGGAGTACAAAAGAATTTTCTGCATATCCAAGGAGGAGCTGAGCGCAGATAAAATTTATCTAAACTGCGATATGCTTGATACAATCTGCGAGTTGTACATAAACGGCAAAGAGCTTGCCCGGCGTCAAAACTGCTTCATAGGCTACAGCTTTTCAGTTAAAAATTATCTAAAAGAGGGCGACAACGAGCTTTTAATCATTTTCCGTTCGCCCAAAAAATACGTTGAGGATATATACAAAAGGGAGTCCGCTCCGCCCAACAGCAACGGTCAAAACGGCATAGTACATATCAGGAAGCCGCAATGCCATTTCGGCTGGGACTGGGGCCCCGTGCTTACACCGAGCGGGATTTCGGGAAATATCGGGCTTGAATTCGTAAACGGCGCCCGCCTTAATTATCTCAAGCTCACCCAGGAGCATAATAATGGCAAGGTAAGCATTAAGGCTTCGGCGGATATCGAATACTGTACGGACGAAAAAATCGACTGCGTAATATCCGTAATTTGCCCTAACGGCGATGTGTTGACGGAAAAATCGGCAGAAGCGGAATTTGAAATCGAAAACCCCGAGCTTTGGTGGACTTACGAGCTTTCGGGCAAAAACATTCAACCCTTATATACCGTCAGGGCGGAGCTTTTCCTAAACGGCGAAAAGCTTTGCGAAACGGCGAAAAAAATCGGTCTGCGTACCATAGAATTAAACCGCGAGCGGGACGAATGGGGCAGGAATTTTCAGTTTAAATTAAACGGCGTTCCCGTTTTTGCAAAGGGTGCGAACTACATTCCGCCCGAGCAGTTTATAACCGAATTCGATTCCAAAGCGCTAAAAAAGCTGCTTAACGCCGTAAGGTTTTCAAATATGAATTTGTTGAGAATTTGGGGCGGCGGTTATTACGGAAGCGATGAATTTTACAACCTCTGCGACGAAATGGGAATTTTGCTTTGGCAGGATTTTCAATTCGCCTGCCAGGCGTATCCGTTTTTCAAAGAGGATTTTCTCGAAAACGTAAAAAGTGAAATAGAATATAACGTAAAACGCCTTTCTCATCACGCCTCCCTTGCGCTGTGGTGCGGCAACAACGAAATCGAGGAAATGCACTCGGGCTGGCTTACTTTCAGAAGCTACATAGAGTGGACCGAAAAATTCTTTTGGCATATACTTGAAGATGAAATAAGGAAATACGACGTTTCTACGCCCTTTATCCCGGGTTCGCCTACGGGAATTTCGCACAACAAGGGCGTCAGCTGCGACAATGTGGGCGACACCCATATTTGGGCGGTCTGGCACGGGCTTAAACCTATGAGCTTTTACAGAAAGAGAATGACGCGTTTCTGCTCGGAATTCGGTTTTGAAAGCCTGCCCGATATTAAAACGGTTAAAAAATTTGCCGAGGAAAAGGATTTCGACCTTAACAGCGAGGTTTTTCTTTCCCATCAAAAATGTCAAAACGGCAACGACAAAATGGTTTACTACATAGCCTCCCGCTTTGATTTGCCCGAAAAATTCGAGGATTACATTTACCTTTCCCAAATAACCCAGGCTGAATGCATAGAGGACGCAACCGCCCACTGGCGCAGAAACAAGGGCAGGTGCAACGGCGCTCTTTACTGGCAGCTTAACGACTGCTGGCCCGTCTGCTCGTGGTCGAGCTACGACTATTACGGCAATTACAAGGCTTTGCAGTATTCGGCAAGGAATTTCAACGCGCCGCTCGGTATCTCGGTTGAGGACGACGAAAACAAAATAGACGTTTACGCCGTAAACGATTTAAACAGCGAACAAAAATTCACTCTTGAGGTCGAAGTTTTTGATATAAACGCGGGCGTTAAATACAAAAAATCAACCGACCTAACGCTTGACCGCCTTGAAAACAGGCTTGTTTACAGCTTCGCGACGGGGGATTTTGACAAATCCCGCGACGCTCTGTGCATAAGGCTTATTCAAGAAGGCAAGCAGCCGCTTCAAAAAATCGTTTTGCTCGATAAGGAAAAAAATTTAAACCTGCCCAAGGCTAAAATATCCGCAAACTTTGAAAAGGACGGCGAGCTTCTGCGGGTTTACCTTAAATCGGATAATTTCGCCCGCCTTGTAAGGCTTGAAAGCGAGGCTTCGTCCGAGCCTTTTTCGGATAATTATTTTGACCTTATGCCCGGGGAAATAAAACAGGTTACAACGCAAATACCCGAAGGCGTTTGCTTTGAGGATTTTTATAAAAGCGTGAGCATTATGAGCCTGAGCGACGTAAAGAAGGACAAAAGCAGGACTAAGGCGCTCAAAAACAGGATTAAAATATTCACCTCCCCCTTAAACCTCGGCAACGCCGCATACCACGGCAAAATTCCTTCCGACGTAAGCATTGATGAGTGAAAATTATGAGGCTTGATTTTAAAAACGCAAAAAAAATGCAAACATTAAAGGGCTTCGGCGTTTCTTCTTGCTGGTGGAGCCAATACTGCTCGGGCGAAGCGGCAGACGTGATTTCCGAAATGCTTTACGGCGACAGCGGCCTCGGGCTTAACATTTACCGCTACAACGTCGGCGCGGGCTATGACGAGGGCAACTGCCGCGTTACAAACCCCTGGAGGCTTACCGAAAGCCTTTATGAGTTCGACCGCGAAGCGCAGCAGGGCGCTTACAACTTTGAAAACGACAAAACCGCCCGTGATTTTATGAAATTGTGCTTAAAAAAGGGCAATATCGACACGGTAATTCTCTTTGCGAATTCCCCGCACTGGTCGCAGACCGCAACCGGTCAAAGCACGGGAAGTCTGCTTTACTACACCTGCAACATACCTAAGATGAATTACAAAAAATTTGTGAATTATATGCTCGATATAACCGAATTTTTCCTAAAAGACGGCGTACCCGTAAAATACATAAGCCCTATAAACGAACCCCAATGGAAATGGGGCGGCTCACATGTATGGCAGGAGGGCTGTCATTACGAAACGCAGGAGCTTATCGAGATTTACCGTCTGTTTGCCGAGGAAATTATCAAAAGAAAGCTGCCCGTCGGGCTTTACGGACCGGAATCCGGCGAAATGATCGGCCTTACCTCCGAATACTTGGAGGCTCTTAAAAAAGACGAGCTTATCATGAGCGTTATGCCCGTATTCGCCTACCACTCGTATCACAGCGACGACGATTACGAAACGAGAATTAAATTCAAAAACGACCTCGTTTTAAAAAATCCCGAGCTTCGCTTCGATATGTCCGAATGGTGCGAGCTTCCGAACAAAAGCCCCGTCGATTCCTTTAAGGCGGCGCTTATCACGGCGAGAATTATAGGTCAGGACCTTATACTTGCCGGCGCACAAAGCTGGACCTCCTGGGTGGCGGTCAACCAAATTTCAATAAAGGAGGACGGAAAGGATTACTCGGACGGGCTCTTTTCCGCTTCAAACGATTTTTCGCGCTTTTATACCGCCAAAAGGTATTACGCTCCCGCCCATTTTTCAAAGTTCATTCCCGTAGGCTCGGTTTGCCTTGACGCGGGCAATTTGCCCGAAAACGGCAACACGCTCAACGCCTTCCCGTTCCTTACTCCCGACGGCAAAACAGTCACCGTTATAGTAAACGAAGGTGAAAAGACAAGCGTGTTTTTTGACGGTGATTTTTCCGAAATGAAAATAATTTCCTCCTGCGAGGACGAAGCGCTGAAAACCGTTTACGAAGGAAAATTCAAAGAAAAAACGGACGTAGACAAAAATTGTCTGTTAACGGTAATCTGCGAATAAAACGCCGATTTTTAACGACTTGCGTTATCATAAAAAAGCCTGTTGATGAAATTTACACCAACAGACTTTTATTTTGCCGGAATTTATGAAAAGTACGGGCAATTTGCTTCACTCAACGCCGAAAAGCGGTCTAAATACATGTATGCGTTTTTTCCGCAAAATATTTTGCTTTTAAATTTTTGCTACTTATCGTCACCTTTAGTGTCTTTATACGATACCGAACTTGCAAAAAAAATATTGACTATTTCCTCGGCGCTCAAATAATATATATTTTTAATTTTGTCTATTTCACTCTGCCTGAAATCTGATTTTCCGTTTATTTTCAAGGATAAAGAAGCGGTGGAGGTACCTATTTTAGACGAAAGGGTTGCAACGGTATCCCCGAACAAAGCCATTTTAGACCTTAATAACTGTTTGTTCACTTTTATCACCCCCCCCCTCCGGAATTAATTATCTTTTTAAGATACCGCAATATTAACATATTCTGCCTGACTTGTCAATATAAAAATAAAATTATTAAGATATTTTCAATTAAAAATTGTTGATTTTAGATACTTTACAATATATACTTATAGTTGAAAGGTTGTGAAACAGCAGTGACACTTGCGGAACGACTAAAGCAATTAAGAAAAGAAAAAGGTTTGACTCAGGAACAGCTCGGCAAAGTTATCGGAGTGCAAAAACAGGCGATTTGGAAATACGAAAACGGCAACGTAACCAATATGAAAAGCTCCACAATAAAGACGCTTGCGGAATACTTCAACGTTTCCCCGTCGTATTTAATGGGGTACACCAACGTCAGGAATCCGGAAGCGCAGGAAAATTTGAGCGAATTTGAACTCAAGGCCATACAATTACTGCGAATGATACCCGATGAAAAGAAGGACGATTTTCTTGAATATCTGAAATCCGCAATACAAATTATTTTATAAATTCTTTCAACGATAACACCTTAGTAAAATACGTTCCAAGTCAAATTTTTACCCCTCCGGTCGGCAAAATTTTATATGGGTTTTATATGAGCATTGCTGCGATTATTGAAATAAATTAATTTTTTTCAAAATACAATTCCATAATAAATCATTTTTAGAATATTCTGCTTTTCTGCGCTTGCTTAAAAATTTTCGGCGGCGGAAAAATACAAAAATACAATCAGGGACCGTTTCAACGCGAAACAGCCCCTGATTTTTTCTTTTACGTCAAAACAATATCGTTTAACAAAATTATCTTTTCGACAATTAATATTGTTTTTCAATTTTGTTGATTTTTAGTAAAATTATGTATATAATAAAGGATAATTACAGTAAATTACATAATACCAAAAAATTTTTAAAACTTTAATTTATTTCTTCATTCCGCAATTTGAGCAAAAATCGGTATTTTGATTCAATTTCGCTCCGCAATATTTGCAGGAATCCGAACCCTCCGTATTTGAGCTTGAATTTGAATTTGTATTTGTATTTACATCTGCGTTTGTGTAAACATCCGCATTTACATTCGGGCTTTGTATAGGAGCCGCAGACGCATTTGCGTTATAAGCGTTGCCCGTGGTATAGGGAACGGCCGGAGCGTAGCCCGTCTGCATAAACGGGTTGTTAATGCCTTTCGGGTTTTCTCCCCAATTGTTTGCGCCGGGCGTACTGTCCTGACACATAAATACAAGCGCTATAATAGAACCTGCGAAGGGAATAAGCGAAAACAGCATATAGTACCACGCCTTGCTTGTGTCGTGAAGCCTTCTTACAAACAACGAAATACCCGGAATTATTGACGCAATACCATAAATGCTCAAAATACCTCCTAATAAACCGACAATCGGCGGAAACACAGTCCCGACCGCCATAATAATTAAGCTGAACACAAAGTAAATTGTTATATTCCACAGCACTATATACCAATATTCCTTACGTCTTGCCCTGCCTGAAAAATTAACGTAGTTTACCCAAAAATTTTTAAAGGCTTGTGAAAACGAAATGTCGGCGGCGAAATTCTGCGCGCCGTATGCCTGATACTGACCGCCCGCCTGAGGTTGAGGTTGAGGTTGAGGTTGAGGCTGAGGCTGAGGCTGAGGCTGAGTTTGGTAATCTGTTTGGCCAAACATCCCGTTATTGTCAAAATCGGCGGAAAAATCGTCGGACGCGTCAAACTCGTTATTTTCCAAAATACCGGTTTGCTCATAATCATCGTAAGCGTTTTCGCTGTTTTGAACCGCCTCCCCGCAGCTTGTACAGAATTTTGCGCCGTCCTTCAAGAAAGCGCCGCACTTTTTGCAATACATAAAAACTCTCCTTTATATTAATTTGTAAAATTATTGCTTTGTTATTTGCTCAAAAAAGTCAAGGAAATTAATACTGTTGCTTTTATCCAATAAACTTATAAAAACCAATGTATTTCCTATTTTACTGCCCGCAAAATAGCAGGTACTCATAGCCTCGCCGTCAACATTGACCACGGTTTTTTTAACGCTGTAGCTGTTTGAGTTTATTTCCATAAATCCGGCAGATTCCATGGGCGTTTTTTCCGCCTTTTTCCCGGAGCTTTCGGAAAGCTTTTCGGCGCTTTCCTCTATTTCCTCATCGGCGGCTTTAAATACATCGTTAAGCGTTGCCGAAACGCCGTCGTCCAATTCATACAGACAAACCTCCGTCAAAGAGCCGTCCGTATTTGTCATAGCGGCGTCGTAACTGAGCTTATAGCTTCCTTCTTCCAAATGATATGTTTCTTTTGTTTCCTCGTCAAAATCGACGTCAATACCCAAGTCAAAATAGTATTGATGTATTTCATCCTTTGAAAGCACTTTCCAATCGGAATTGTACGGCTTTAAGGATAAGTCAATGGAGTCGTTGCGATATACGCCGTTCTCGATAACGCCGTAACCGGATTCGCTCTGTTGACTGTCCGAATCCAAACCGAAATCGGAATCAATATCAAAATCGGGGATATCCGGCATCTCCACGGCGTTAATTGCTTCCTCCGCTTTTTTTAGCTTAACCTGCTTTACAATAACCGCGCCGACGGCACAAGCCGCTAAAAGGGCAATAACGACCGTCAGCGCTATAACAGGCTTGCCGATTTTCTTCTTATTCGTTTTGTTATTTGCCGACGTTTGGTTCTGCGAATGATAATAACCGCTGATGTTTCCGTTGGCGTTTCTCATAATACTTGCGGAATTATCCGCATACGAGTTGTTTTGCTGCGAAGACGAATCCCGATAAAGGGGCGCTCCGCAATCTGCGCAAAATTTTGCATTTTCTTCATTGTTCGCTCCGCATTTTTGACACAGCATAAAAGTTCTTCCTCTCCGAAATAATTTGAAAAATGTAATTTTTTTGAGAAAACAAATATGATTTTTAATCCTAACTTTTTTATTTGTTTTTTGTTTTTTACATTTTTCTTTTAAATATTACCAAATAAAAAATTTTTTTACAATAGGATCAGGGTAAACGACCGAGAGATCAGGGTGAAAAACTGAAATTTTTCTCTACAATATGGTATAATATACAGGATATTGGAAAATTGATAGAGGTGTTAATATGGTTAATATTGTAATTTGTGATGACGAAATTGAATTTCACGAAATAATATCATATAAAATTCGGCATTGCATGCAGGAAATATTGAAAATGGATTTTAATATTGTCTGCTTCAAAAATCTGGATGATTTAAAAAAGCACTTGGACAGCGAAAGAGTGGATATTCTGTTCCTTGACATTATGATAAACGACCGCAACGCTATGGACTGGTCTATAGACAATGTGGACAACGATTACGTTCAGTTCATATTTATGACTTCGTATCCGCAATGCGCCTATAACATATCGGAAACGAGATGCTGCTACTATATAATTAAATCGAGAATGAACGATCAAATTTTGGAAAGGGCGATAAGGCGGGCTATAGAGCATACAGCCGACGAGGACGTCGCCCCGTACTGCTTCAAGGTGGGCAACAAAAGACAGCAGATAAAGGCGCAGGACATTGTATATATCGAATCGCTTAACAACAACATAGTTTTTCATTTGCACAATCAGGACTCGATACGCACTTACGCTTCGCTTAAAAGGTACGAAAGCAAGCTGCCGCCGTATTTTTTGCGCGTACATAAAAGCTATATGATAAACCTTAATTTCGTTACGTCCTACGAGCCGTATAATTTTGTTATGGAAAACGAGGTCGCCATTCCCGTCCCCGCAAAAAAATATACCGAAGCTGTTGAAAAATACAACAACTATATGCTCAGCTTGTAAAAAAGGGGGGGGTAAAAGAAAATGGTCGATATGTATTGCTTTTTCCCTTACACCTGGGTAATTCACCTTGCAAGAGTGCTTATCTCCTTTAATATCATTCACACTGTGTTAAAGGATAAATATAACTCAATCGTCACGTTTTTAAGCCTTGTTGTGACCGGTATGGTTTTTTCGTACTTATCCCTTTCTGTTGAATACAAAGAAACCATGGACGTTTTGGTTATAATTTTATACTATTTTGTACAGCTTGCGGTTACTGCCGTTGTTTGCAAAGGCGGATTTTTTTCAAAGCTTGCCGCCGTTATTTTTTCGTTCGGCGCATACATTTGCAGCGCTTCGGTGTACCAGCTCATAAGCACGCTTATTTTGGGTAAAGAAGGCGCTTTGGTTTTTCAAACCTCTATGCCGCTGAGTACGTTTATGAGCGCGGTCACTATCGTATACGCCTCGTCTTTTCTGTTTATGACCATCATAAAATTTGTAAAGGGTAAAACCGACGGTTCGCTTTCATACAAAAACAAATATTCATATTTTTTGCTTTTTCCGCTGACGCATATTATTACGCTGAGCGCATGCTTTTCAAGCAGGGAACAGACTGCGGAAGAAGTAGGCGATATGGTAATAAGCGATTTTGTAATCATTATTTCCTCGTGCATATGTATAGCTATAGACTTTTTCCTTGTGTTCTTAATAGATTACATAGAGAAAATCGAAAACGACAATATCGAAAGAGAAAAGGAGCTTGTTAAAAACAAGGTCGATTTTCAGCAAACTCTGATGCTCAATAAGGAAAAAGAGGAATTTCGCAAAATCAAGCACGATTTTACCAACATAATCAACACCGCAAAGGGGTTTATAGAAATCGGCAAGCCCGAAAAGGCGCTTTCCATATTGCAAAGCACCGACGACAGACTGCTGGGACTTGCCGGTTTTTCAATCTGTTCAAACGAAACCGTAAACACGATTATTTTTATTAAACAGCAGCAGGCGGAAAGCCGCAATATCAAGCTTTTAACCGAAATAAACGATAATTACAAAATACTTATTGACGATTTTGACCTTTGCAGACTGCTTTGCAATATAATCGACAACGCGGTTAACGCCGTAAGCGAAACGCAGGGCGAAAAAATATGTAAAATCACAATAAATACGGAAGAGGAGGAAATTCAAATAAAAAGCGAAAATAAATATAACGGAAAAGGCAAGACGGACGGCAAAAAATCCCCCGAACACGGCAACGGGATTAAAATAATCAAAGAAATAGTCAACAAATACGGCGGGGATTACACCATTACCCAAAATTCGGAGCTTTGGGTTACGAATCTTAGCGTTAAAAACAAAAGTTGTACCCCCCCCCCACACACACACGCGCACTACGGCGTAAGTCTTCGTTTCGGGAATTGAATCAGGAGGAAAACAGATATGGAATATGTAGATTTAACTCATTTCTTTCCTTGGGCGTGGATTATACACCTTGTAAGGGCGCTTATCTCTTTTAACGTAATTCATGCAATACTTAAAGACAGGTATAACTCGTTTATTACCTTGCTTTCGATTACTGCGTCGGGTATGCTGTATTCCGGCGTCACGCTTTATATATTGACAAAAGTTGGAACCACTCCGAGCATCGAGGTTGTAGTGGCGTTTATTTACTATGTAGTGCAGTTTGCGGTAGTAATGGCGGTATGCGAGGGCAAGCCCTTTCCAAAGGCGTTTTCGGTCGTATTCGGATTGGTCGTGTACGAATGCGTAACATTGATTTTTGAGTTTCTTCGCAATATATTTATCGACAACAAAAATGTAATGATAAATCAATTTAACGTCGGCATTACAGATTACATTATCATGTGCGCCACAATGTTCTCGCTTTCATTCCTGTTTGCGGCTTTAATACGGCTTTTAAAGCCCAAGAATAACCAATCGCTTTCATACAAAACGAGGCTTACGTTTTTTCTGTTGTTTCCTACAACGCACGCCTTCAGCGCAATAATCTCCCTGTCGGTTGCAAGGGTCAGCGCCGTCACCGCCGACGCAACCATAACAAGGTTTATTATTTTATCCTCTATCGTGTGTATGCTTGTGGATTTTATGATTATTTTCGTTGTAGACCATATAGAAAAGGTCGAAACGGAGAATATCGAAAAAGAACGTATGCTTATAAAAAACACGTTCGATATTCAACAGACGATGATGCTCAAAAAGGAAAAGCAGGAGTTTCGCAAAATCAAGCACGATCTTTCAAACATCATAAACACCGCAAGGGGCTTTATCGAAATAGGCAAACCCGAAAAGGCGCTTGCGATACTTAAAAGCACTAACGAAGACCTTGAAGGAATCGCGGGCTTTTCGATATGCGCCAACGAAATAATCAACACCGTTTTGTTTATTAAGCAGAAGTATGCCGAGGACCTCGGGGTAAGGCTCATACCCGAGATAGACGAGGAAAACAAGATAAATTTAGACGATTACGACCTTTGCCGTCTGCTCAACAACATAATTGACAATTCGATAAACGCCGCAGGGCGGTTAATAAGCAATAAAATCAGCAGAATTTATATACATATAGATGAAGAATTCATAACGGTAAAAAGCGAAAACGAATACCGTAAAAGCGACGAACAGGGCAAGGCGAAGAAATCCGAGAACCACGGCAACGGCGTTGAAATAATTAAGGAAATTGCCAAAAAATACGACGGAAAATACTCCTCAAACGCGCAGGGTAACATATACTTTACATACACAACGCTCAAAAACAAAGAGTCCGACGGCTTCACCCCCCCCCAGCAAAATTTTTGAAGAATAAGCGTTTGCCAAAGTCGGCTCAAGCTTAAAATGAGCGAAGTCAACCCTTAAACAAATGTAAAAAGGCGGTTATACCTTAAATCCTCGGTATAACCGCCTTTTTATATTTCGCTTTTCAAAAGCGTTTTAGATAAATTCTGTCTAAAGCCGATTTGTTCTAACTTTAGCTTCTTATACCCGCTATAATTTGAAGCACCCATTTAACGTCAACAACCGAGAGCTTGCCGTCGGCGTTGAGATCCGCCGCTTTGTTTTGCCGTTCGTCGAATTTCCTCGAATTGGCGATATATTGCAAAATCCACTTAGCGTCAACCGTAGTTATCTTTCCGTCGCCGTTAATGTCACCCATAATAAGCTCGTCTTGAGTAGGATCTTCGGGGTTAGGCTTGTCGGGCTCGGGCTGTATCGGTTCGGGTTTATCGGGTTCGGGTTTATCGGGCTTGGGAATTACCGACTCGGTTATCGTAAATTTAATAACCGTCGTTTCCGAAACTATACCCGAAACGGACTGCGCCCTAAAGCTTACGCTGTATTCCCCGGACTTCGCAAAGCTTAAAGCGTCGCCCTCAACGGTTTTCCACTCGCCGCCGTTTACACTGTATTGGTATTCGGCTGTTTCCGCGCTCTTTGCGGGCATTTTCACCGTTACGCCGCCTTCGATTTTTGCGCCGTCGCCTATGCTTTCACCCTTTGAGTTTTGCAGCTCGACAGTCACTTTTTTTGGCACGGTCTTGCTGATCATTACCGAATATTCGGGCGATACCGAGCTTTCGCTGCCCGCGCCGCTTACGCACTTGAATAAATATTCTGAGTTTGTGTTTTCGCTGAGAGTCAGCGTATTGCCGATAATTTCGGTCCAGCTTTTTCCGCCGTCAACGCTGTAATAATACGCCGTTCCCGATTTCATATTCGTTGCGCCGAACCTGAAGCTTACGTTATCCTTAGTCCATTCTCCCGTTTTGCCCGTAACCGTAACGCTAAGCTCGGGAACGTCCTTTTCTATCATTACGTTATAAATATCCGTCGGTCTGCTCTGCGCTCCGTTTCCGTTTACGCATTTAAAGACGTATTTTTCATTTGCGTTTTCGCTTAGCGTAAAAGTATCGCCGTCAAGCTTAACCCAACCGCTTCCGTTGTTGTAATAATAAGCAGCGCCCGAATCAGCGTTCTCTGCGCTCAATTTAAAACTTAAATCCGTGTTAGTCCACTCGCCCGTTTTTCCCGTTAAATCCACCTCGATTACGGGTGCGTTTTCATCATACGCCGATTTATCGACCATAACAAGATATTCTTCCGAACGGTTGCTCTGACTGCCCGCGCCGTTTATACATTTGAATATGTATTTTGAATAGGTACTATCGGAAACGGTAAGCGTATCGCCGAATATTTCCGTCCAGCCTTTTCCGCCGTCAACGCTGTAATAATACGTCGCTCCCGAATTTATATTCTCCGCGTCGAGCTTAAAAACGACGTCGCCGTTTGTCCATCTGCCAATAAGCCCTGTAACCGCAACGCTTAATACGGGAATACGCTGTTCTCTTTTTGTAACTATCGAGGTAACTTCGCTTTGCTTTTCCCCGCTGACCGATTTAAAGCTGTAGGTATGTTCGCCGTCCTGCGCCAAAACGGTATCGCTTTCCATTTGCGTCCATTCGCCGCCGTCAACGCTGTAAAAGACCTTAACGTTTGAAAGCGTTTGAATAACAATGTCGCCGGACGTATATTCCCCGTTGTATTCCTCGCCGTTAACGCTTGCGCGAACGCTCAGCTCCGGCTCGGGGAACGGATCGTATCTGTCAAGAGCCAAGGAGGGGTAATAAAACGCTTCCCTCTGATCAAAATATCTTGCCCCGCTCGGAACATGGCTTTTTAAAAAGTTATCTTGGAAGTAATCCTTTGTTTCGGAACCGACAAGAAAAAAATCGTCTCTGTTTATGTAATCGTCCATCCAGGTTGTATCCACGGCGTACCACTTGCCGTCGTCCATTTGAACGTAGTTCCACGCGTGGCCGCCGCCCGTATACTCGTTGTTGCCGTCATATGAATACCCTGTGCCTACAATGATAAGCGAGGGAATGTCGTTTGCGTCGCAAATCATTTTGAATGCCTTTGAATAGCCGTCGCAAACGGTTCTGTGCGGCGCAAGCAGACAGCTCGACGGATAAAAAACTTTAACGTCGCTTCCTGTTGCTTCCGTTGCATATTCCGCCATATCGCAAATTCCGTCTGCTATGCTCTTTATCTTTTCGTATGTTGTAGAACCCGTTACGTTGAAATTCTTTGCGGCGTTAACGGTATTTTTATATTCGTTTTTAAGCTGTGAAAATGCGTTTACATGCGACGCGCTCACTTTGAAATCGAAATTAAAGAACAGGTTTGAATTTGCGGGTCGCTCCACGCTTATATCGTAAGGCAAATAGAGAATCCAGTATAACTCGGGAACGTCGTCGACAACCGCCGCCATCGCCATAAAAAGAGATTGCCTCATTTGAGCTTCGTTTTTGTTAAAATCATCGCCGTTGGTAATCTCGACGGAAAAATCACCGTTGGCGGTTTCGATTCCCGCCTTTTGATTTACAATATCGTTGTAAATTATTTTTTCGGTTTGCGTAAGCTGGTCGTAATATCTGTATGAAGAAGCGTTGGTAAATTTTCCGTCGACGCCGAACGCTTTTAAGCTCTGCTGCGCTTCAAGCAGATTTACGGTTGCCCCGTCGCTCGCCTCGTAAATTAAAATACTCTTGCTGTCGGCTGCGAAAGCGCCCGCAGGCAGCATTGTAATAATCATAACAACGGCTATAAAAGCGCTCAAAGCCCTATATAATTTCATTTTTGTTTATCCTCCTCTTAATTCCGAATTTTGCAAGCTCCCTTGAAAGCCTTGCAAGCGGCAGTCCCACTACGTTAAGGTAATCGCCGTTTATCCTTTTTACAAGCAGCGCTCCCAAACCCTGTATGCCGTAAGCGCCCGCCTTGTCCATAGGCTCTTTTGTTAAAACGTAATCCGAAATTTCCTTTTCGGATAAGCTGTAAAACTCAACCAGCGTCTGTTCGCAAAATTTTACTTTTTTCTCCGCATTTTGTATGCAAACGCCCGTAAAAACGCTGTGGGTTTTCCCCGAAAGCGCCGCCAGCATATTTGCGGCGTCCGCTTCGTCCTTGGGCTTTCCGAGAATTTTGCCCGAAAGCGCAACCACCGTGTCGGCCGAAACAACCGTAAGCCCTGTCTTTTCGGCTGCGGCGTCGCCTTTAAGCTGCGCCAAATACAGCACCGCGTCCTCGGGCGCTATGTCCTGCGGCAGAGTTTCGTCCGCGTCGGCGGTCATAACTTCAAAATCATAGCCCGCATTTTTCAGTATTTCTCTTCTTCTCGGAGAACCCGAGGCAAGAATAAATTTCATCTTTTTTCACCGTATATTTTATAGTATGTCTTTACGATACCGACCTGAGTCTTGCTGTCCCTTATTTCATTTTTCATAACCATTTCAAAAGCTTTTTTTAGCGGAATTTTCTTAACCTCAAGGAATTCGTCTTCGTCAAGACTCTGTTCGCCGAAAGAAAGTCCCCTTGCAAGGTACATATGTATTATTTCTCCGCAATAGCCGGGAGTGGGATAGAGCTTGCCCAAATCCTCATAGCTTTCGGCGCTCGCTCCCGTTTCCTCTTTAAGCTCGCGTTTTCCCGCTTCAAAAGGATTTTCGCCGTATTCAAGCTTGCCGGCGGGAAGCTCGAGAAGCTCCTCAAAATAAGGATATCTGAACTGCTTTACAAAAAGAAGCTCGTCGCTGTCCGTCAGCGCCGCAACGCATACCCCGCCCGGATGCTCTATAACCTCCCGCACGGCGGTGCTGCCGTCGGGCAGCAAGGCGTCGTCAACCCTCAAATTTACAATTTTGCCTTTGAAAATATATTTTTGATTTATCGGCTTTTCACTCATATCCATAATATTTTCACTCCTTTCGGAATATTATTTATTGTTTAAATATTGTTAAAAAGTTAAGCTCGGAAGGACAAGAAGCTATGATAACAGAAATTGAAGAATTTAATTACGAAAATCTTTATGCCTGCGCCGAAAAAATCGGGAGCAAATTCCCCTTTGCCCGCTTTTACTCAATAGGCGAAACCCCGTGTAAAAGGAAAATTTTTTCGCTTTCGGTCGGGGAAGGCAAAAAATCCGTTCTGTTTTTGGGAGGAATGAGCGGCACGGACCGCATAACTCCGGCGCTTATTTTGAGATTTTTTGAAAGGCTGTGCGTTTCAAACAAAAACGATATGAAAATCTCGGCGGTCAAAACCTCCAACATATTGAGAGAACAAAAAATCACGGTCATACCTCTCGTAAACCCGGACGGACTTCAAATATCGCTTTTCGGAACGGACGAAGCCAAAAGCTACAAAAATCTTGTAAGCAGGACGCTTTCGGGAAAAGACTTTTCCCACTGGAGCGCAAACTCACGGGGCGTTGAGCCTTATTTGAATTTTGATTTTGCTTTCCCCCGCTTTGAAGCGCGAAATTATCCGTCGCCGAGCGGAAACTTCGGACCCGCCGCCCTTAGCGAGACGGAAACCCAAGCCGTTGCGGATTACATAAAATCAATGAACACAAAGTACGCCGTACTGCTTTCGGCAAACGGAGAAAGAATTATCTATTCGCCCAACATAACAAACAGCGAAAACGCCCTTATGGCGCAGATTTTCAAAAGCATAAGCGGCTTTGAAGCGGAAAAAAGAAGCAAGGCGCAGTGCAGGGGGAATTTCTGCGAATGGTTTTGCGGCAAATACCAAAGACCTTCGTTTGAGTTTTCGTTTGAAAATTCGGAAAAATTCAATTCAAGCGGCTTTTTAAAAACTTACCGAAACGCCGAAGAGCTTTTGATGCTCTCCGCCATAATGTAGGCTTATTTATACTTTTCTATAAGCTGTTTGTAATGCCTGCCCTTTTCCTCAAAGTTTTTATAAACATTATAGCTTGAAGCTGCGGGAGATAATAGACAAATTTTATCTAAAGCCGTAAATTCATAAGCGTTTATAACCGCCTGTTCAAGATTTTCATCCTTTATTATATTCTTTTTACAGCCGTTTTCCTTTAATCTGTCGGCTATACTGTGACCCGTTTCGGGAATGCCTATTATATTCCTGACGGAGCATTTGTCAAGGAAACGGATAAACTCCCCGTAATCGATTCCCCTGTCCTTGCCGCCTATTATAAGCGTATCGACGTTTTTCAGCGCCTCAACCGCACATTCGACGGCATGGGGTATGGTGGCAATGCAGTCGTTATAAAAGGTTATGCCCCTAAAAGTACCCACCTTCTCCATACGGTGCTCGATACCCGAAAAATTCTCAACTCCCTTTCGGCAGGCGTCGTCGTCAGCCCCGAAGGTCTTGGCGGCTTTATACGCAAAAAGCACGTCTTGACGGTTATGCTCGCCCAAAAGATGCTCGTTTTTAATTTCAAAAGGTAAAAAATCATCTGCTTTTACGCCGATTTTTTCAGCCTCGGTCGAAGAAAGCGAAACATATTGCTCCACTCCCTGCGCGGCGTTATATATAAAGCTGTCCGCCGCGCTCTGGTATCTCATAATATTGAGCTTTGCGTTTAAGTAGCCTTCAAAACCGCCCTTGTAGTGGTCCAAATGCTCCTCGTAAACATTGGTAAGCACCGCCGTTTCGGGGGAGCTTTTTGTAAATTCAAGCTGATGCGACGACATCTCTATTACCGCAACGGTATCGTCCTTCAAGGTTTCAAGCGTTTCAAAAACGGGCACGCCGATATTGCCTATAAGCCTTGCGTCAAAGCCCGCCGCCTTGAGCATTTCGTAAATAAGCGTGGAGGTGGTGGTTTTGCCCTTCGAGCCGGTAACGCCTATCTTGCGGCAGGGCGCAAAGCGCAGAAAAAGGTCTACCTGACAGCTTATCTCTGTGTTTTCGCCGACGTCGACGTTCTTAAAGGATATGCCCGGGCTTTTCATAACAAGGTCAAAGTCGTTTATGCGGTCAAGATAATTTTCGCCGCTTATCACAAGGGTATTTTCATCGCAAACGCTTATGTCGTTTCTGTCGGCAATAACAAGCTTTTTATCGGGCAGAAAATCCCTTATATATTTAACCGTGGACTGTCCTTCCCTGCCGAAGCCGAGGACAAGCACGGATTTATCTTTTAAATAATCAATAATTTTCGGCAACATTTTTATACATCTCCGTCACTTCTTCAAGAAAATCATTCGGCACGTTGTTCATCGGATTATACTCGTTCAGTAAATTTTCATCTATAAGCGATTTGTCGTAATTTTCTTCAAAATATCCGACAAGCCTCGGGAGCTTTTTGCCCTGCGCTTTCAGCTTTTCGGCAAGCCTTGCAAGCGCAAAGTTGAATTCGGACTTTGTACCTACGCATTCAAAAGGTTTAAGCCCGGTGAAGCCCGAAAGCCCGTCAAAATCCGCTTTCATATCCCAGTCGTCAAGCATATCGTTTCCGAATATTTCAACGAGTTTTTCGTAGTCGGTAAAAGGCGAAAGTATGGTAAAAACAAAGAGGCACTTGGCGCATTTTCCGCACCATATATTTTGCTTGCTTCCCCTGTTGCAGCTGCGGAAGCTTTTATGGTATTCGGGCAGAGAAGCAAACATTTTGGCGATTTGCAATTCCGAAAACGGACGAAGCAGGCTGAAATAGGAAATTGCGCCGAATATATTTCTTCCGACGTACTTTTCAAAATCGCACTCAAATTCATAGGATTTTGAATACTGGTGATTGACCTCGACGCCCTCGATATTTGATTCGTTGGCGCTTGATTCGTTTGAAAGCACTATATAATCCGCCCCTATCAGATAGGCGCAGTACAGCGAAAGGAAAGCGACTATCGCAGAGAACGGAGTATGACCGTTCAAAAAGCCCTCGGAATTGAGTTTTAGTAAGTTTTTATCTATCGTTCTGTAGGTTCTGACTATATCCTTTTCGCCGTAACCTGCGTTTTTGACGGTATCAGTCCTCGCCTGCTGGTCGTTTACGGTGAAAAACCTGTTCTTTTCCGCCGATTTTTTCAAAAGCGCCGCCGTAACGCAGCTGTCCTTTCCGCCGCCTACCGGTATAAGATTTAAGCGAGCGGAAATATATTTTTCGCCGCAGACGTGATTATGCCCCTCTTCTTTTTCCTCGGGAGGCGCGGCAATTATATCCATAAAATCTTCTTCGTTCGTATCTATGGAATTAATATAGAAAAACTCGGACAGTCCTCTGAAATAGAGCTTTTTCCACCAGAGTATATCCTCTTGCGAAAGTCTGCCGCATTTAATCTCAACTTTTTCGGGGCAGGCGCACTTCCAATAGCTTATCAGCTCAACCATACCGAGATTGAAGATGATTTTCTCCGCAATTTCGCCGTCGTACTTATTCAATATATTCAAATTGTCGGTTTTGACGCTTGTTTTGGGATGAAATTCGCAAAGACCGTCTATTGAAAAATCAAATTCGATATTTATTGAATTCTCTTCCCTTTTAAGCTTCCAACCCTTGTAAACAAAGCTTTTGTATGTGCTTCTGAGCCGGGTAAACTCTTTACCCTCCAAAAAAATCACCTCGAATTTACATATTGATATCGTCGCAAAGCCGCCTTGCCTTACGTCAACCTAACGTTATTATTTATTATACTTATTATATGAATAAAAATCAAGGTAAAGTATGTCGCAGGCGCAAATCGTTGTTTACTTTGAGGCGGGGGCGTGGTAAAATAATTGCGAGGCGATAAAATGAAGATTAATAAAGCGTTAAGCGTATTAATGGCTTTTGTTTTGGTTTTCTGCGTATTTTCTTTCGGAGCTTACGCCGCCGAAAGCGGAAAAACCGTATCGTTTAAAATTGAAAACGTTTCAAAAAGCGTGCTTGCCAAAAAATCGCCGCCTAAAGCTTACGGCGCAAACGGCAAATACTATGCGGGAACGTCTTATAAGCTTTACGACAACATTTCCGACAATGCCAAGGCGATATACAACGCTTTTGAAAGCGAAAGGGCGGGGCTTGCAAGCTCCCCTCGGGGCGTGATAAAGGTTAATCTTTCCGCCCACGGCAGGAATTTGACGAGGGACAAGATTGAAAACGAGTTATTCTATGCCTGCGCCGCCATTACGGACGATGAGCCGGAATATCAATGGCTGCTGTCCGCGCCGTTCAAAATCGACTACGTTCCGGCAAGCGGAATGCTTACGCTTACTGTTTTGCTTTCGGAAACTCCTTACGGCAGTTGGAATGAAATAGAAACGGAGCATACCGCACTGATAAACGCCGTAAATTCGTTTAACGTTTCCGGCAACAACCGTTACGAGAGGATAAAAAGCATCCACGACGGCATTGTTCTGCGGGCAAGCTACAGCAAGAATTTAAACGAAAGCGTTACGCTTACGAATTCAAAGCTTTTCTACCCGTCAAGCGCTTTGCTTGCACCCTATGAAACCGTTTGCGACGGGTACTCCAAGGCGTTTAAAATGATTTGCGACAGATGCAATATCCCCTGCATAGTAGTCACGGGTTACGGCTATACTCCCGGTATTTTCGGCGTTTTTCTTTTGTCGCAGGGACACACTTGGAACTACGTTCGTATGGAGGACGGAAAATGGTATGCGGTTGATTTAACCTGGGACGACGTTGAAGGCTCGTCGCCTGTTTACGATTATTTCCTTGTCGGCTCGCAAACGACGGACAAAAGCGGTTACTCATTTATAATGACCCATGACCCGGTAGGCGACCGCTTTGCGGGAACTAATCTTACATACCCGCAGTTGAGCCGCACAAAATACGTTTACGATCCCTCCGTTTACGAAAATATAACGGGCGACGTCGATAAGGACGGCGAGGTTACCGTGATAGACGCCAAATGGATACTGCAAAGCGTAGCCGAGCTGCGTAAATTAAACGACTCGCAGTCGAACGCCGCCGACCTGAACGGGGATAATTCGGTTACCGTTGCCGACGCAAAATCGGTTTTGCGGCTGATTTCGGGTTTATCCGCTTAATTGAAGGTGAGAATTTTGTATAAAAGAATTTTGTCCGTAATATTTGCTTTTACGCTTATCATCGGAAGCTTCTGCTTTAATGCAAGCGCGCAGCAAAGCGAAACGGAATTTGACGGCAATTATTTTTACTACGGCTTGACCGAATGTGAAAAATCGGTTTACGACGCAATAGTAAACTGCGAAGGCGGCATTTCCGCAAAAAAACAGGGCGAGGTAAGCGTTAATTTCGCACCCGATTCGGGGCTCGGAGATTTTTCTTCGCAAAGGGCGGCAAAGGAAAGGGCGAACAGCTCAATAATAAAGGCGTTCAGCGCGGTTGTTTCCGACCACCCGGAGTTTTATTGGATAAACAGCTTCGGCTCTGCCTGCGATGTGAAAAGGAACGGCTTATCATACAGCGTGGCTTCCGCAACGCTTACTATTGAGCCCGACGGAAGCTGGAGCAACACCGAAAGCAAATACAAAAAGCTCCTTGACGCCGCGGAAAATTTCGAGATAAGCGGCGACACCCTTTATAAAAAGGTGAAATACATACACGATGAGCTTTGCGCTCTTATTTCCTATCCCGATTCTACGCAAAGGGTCGACGGCGACTCCACCGCCTACAATGCGCTGATTTCTCCCAATATGGCGGTTTGCGGCGGTTATGCGGGCGCATTTAAGCTGATTTGCACGCTCAACGGCATAGCCTGCGTCAGCGTTTTCGGCGAAAGCTCGCAGCCGCAGGTATTTTTGGGCTTCCATTTGACCCAACCCGAGAACCATCAATGGAATTACGTCAAAATGGACGACGGAAATTGGTACGGAGTTGATTTGACCTGGGACGACCGTGACGGGGACGGTATACTTTACGATTATTTTCTTTCCGGCTATAATACCCCCGCGTCTATGTTCGGCAACGAAAAATTCTGCGAAAGTCATATTGAAACCGGCGAAATTTATTCTGACGGCATAGCTTTAAAATATCCCGAGATAAGCGAAAACGCCTATATTCCGCACGGTTTGGATTTAAAGCTTGCGGGCGACGTTAATACGGACGGCTCGATTACCGTTTCCGACGCAAAGGCGGTTTTAAAATACATATCGGGACTGACGGACTTTTCCGAGGTTGAGTTTTTAAACGCCGACGTCAATAACGACGGGCGCATAACTCTTGTTGACGCAAAAAAAATATTGCGGAGCCTGTCCGGAATTTCCCCGCTTTAATGCCGTTTCGGCGTAAAAATATGTTCCTCCGAGCTGTCGGAGGAATTTTTTATTTCTATTTTTCATAAATTTTTAAATAGTTGTTGATATCTTTGGTTAATTATGCTATAATTTTTCAGTAACGCATTTATTTTTTGTCTAATTTTAATTATTATAAATTTGGAGGAATAAATATGAAAGCTTATTCGGCAAACGATATTCGCAATATCGCCGTATTGGGCCACGGCGGCAAGGGAAAGACCACGCTCTGCGAGGCTATGCTTTACACCGCGGGCGCTACGGACCGTCTGGGAAAGGTATCGGACGGCAATACGGTTCTTGACTTCGACGCCGAGGAAAAGCGCCGCAAGACCTCCGTTTCATCGGCTATGGCAACATTCGAGTGGAACGGCAGAAAAATGAACATTATCGACGCTCCCGGATTTTTTGATTTTGAGGGCGGCGTTGCCGAGGCGGTCAGAGCAGGCGGAAGCGCGGTTATAGTTACAAGCGCGGGCAGCGGCGTTGACGTAGGCGCGCAAAAGGCGTTTAAAGCGGCAACCAACAGGGGTATAGCGAAATTCTTTGTTGTAACGGGAGTTGACGCGGAGGATAAAAGCTTTTACACCACATTTAACGCTCTTAAAGAGGAATACGGCGCACCGCTTTGTCCCATACTTATCCCGCTTATGAACGGCAACAAGGTTGATTGCTTTGTAAACTTTATCAAAAACAAGGCGTTTAAATACGATAACGGCAAGGCAAGCGAGGTTCCCATGCCCGAGGATTCTTTGATAGAAGAAATGCACTCCGCTTTCCTTGAAGCGGTAGCTATGGGCGAGGACGAGCTTATGGAAAAATTCTTCGCAGGCGAAGATTTTACCCACGACGAAATAGTAAGAGGGCTTAAAGCCGGTATCGCTTCGGGCGACGTTTATCCCATACTTGCGTGCAGCGGTCTCGCCTTACAGGCGGTAGAGCAGGTAATGGACGTGCTTTCAAAGCTGACCCCCGCCGCAGGCGACGTAGCCGGAGAATGGGGCGTTGACGAAAACAACAACGAAATTGAAGTTAAATGCGACGAAAACGGTTCTCTTGCGGCAATCTGCTTTAAAACCGTTGCCGACCCGTTTGTAGGCAAGATGTCGTTTATAAAGGTAATCAGCGGAAAGATAACTCCCGAAACCCAGGCATATATAAGCCGCACGGGCGAAACGGAAAAAATGGGCAAGCTCGTTTCCGTAAGCGGCGCAAAGCAGACCGATATACCTTATATCGGCGCAGGCGACATAGGCGTTGTTACCAAGCTTTCCGGGGTAAGAACGGGCGATACGCTCTCAAACCCCAAAAAACCGGTTACGCTTATGGGCGTTAATTTCCCGAGGCCCTGCCTCTCCATGGCTGTAAACGTCCGCAAAAAAGGCGAGGAGGAAAAGGTCGCCCAGGGGCTTAACAGGCTTATAGAGGAGGACCCGACCTTGAGCTTCACCATTAATAAGGAAACCAGGGAGCAGATACTTTCCGGTCTCGGCGAACAGCATCTTGACGTTGTTGTTACCAAGCTTAAAACAAAATTCGGCGTTGAGGTTGACTTAACCGTTCCCAAGGTTGCATACAGGGAAACGATACGCAAAAAGGTTGAGGTTCAGGGCAGACACAAAAAGCAATCGGGCGGTCACGGCCAGTTCGGCGACGTTTGGATTCGCTTTGAGCCGTGCGACAGCGAGGAGCTTATTTTTGAGGAAGAGGTTTTCGGCGGTTCCGTTCCCAAAAACTTCTTCCCGGCAGTTGAAAAAGGTCTCAGAGACTCCGTCGCAAAGGGCGCCGTAGCCGGCTATCCTATGGTAAACATAAAGGCTACGCTTTATGACGGAAGCTATCATCCCGTTGACTCCTCGGAAATGGCGTTTAAAACTGCGGCGTCCATAGCCTTCAAAAACGCGGTGCCGCTTGCCGACCCCGCAATCTTAGAACCCGTGGGAACTCTTAAAGCATATATGCCGGACGATAATCTGGGCGATATTATGGGCGACGTTACAAAGCGCCGCGGCAGAGTTATCGGTATGGGCGCGGCGGACGAACCCAAAATGCAGGAGCTTGTTGCGGAGGTTCCCATGGCGGAAATGGGCAATTTCTCCACAATACTGCGCTCGGTAACCGCAGGTAAGGGATATTTCACTTTTGAATTTACAAGATACGAAGAAGCTCCCAAGAACATTGCGGACAAAGTTATAGCGGATTATAAGGCCCGCTCCGAAGAAGATTGATAAATTTTTACGGGAATTACCTCTGCGTAATTCCCGTTTTTATATGCCTACTTGCAAAAATCCAAAAATATGTTAAAATATACATACTAAATTTATTGAAGGTGTATACCAATGTTTTTTAAAAGAAAAATAGCGTTGCTGCTTGCCGTGGCTTTGTTGTTTACAAGCTGTATGCTGACCTCCTGCAAAAAGGAAGAAATAGAACCGGCAACTACAACCACAACCACTACCGAACCCACAACCCAACCCGAGCCCGAGGATATTAATCCCCTGACCGGTGAAAGCGGTCTTGCCGAGAGTGCAATAGGCAAGCGTCCCGTTGCGGTTGTTGTTGAGAACACTCCCGCCGCCCGTCCCCAGTGGGGGCTTTGCTCACCCGATATGGTAATAGAGGGGCTCGTTGAGGGCGGCATTACCCGTATGCTTTGGTTCTATTCCGATATTTCCCGCCTTGAAAAGGCAGGCCCCAACAGAAGCGCAAGGAACAATTACGTTGAAATGGCGCAGGCGTTTGACGCTATATACGTTCATCTCGGCGGCAGTAAGCACGCTTATAAGCTTATGGATAACGATTCTTCCATAGACCATATAGACGGGCTGAAATCCGACGGCTATTTTAAGCGCGACAAGTCGAGGGGCGTTGCGATAGAGCATACCGCCTATACTACGGGCGAGTGGATTTTAAAGGCAATTTCGGACAAAAATATTCGTTACGATATTAACCCCGAATACGAAAAGCCCTTTAAATTTGCCGATGAAAAGCGTACTCTCCCCCAAAGCTGCGCAAGCGTAACAGCCACGTTCTCCTCAAGCTACAAGCATACTTTTGAATACAATTCGGAGGACGGGCTTTATTATAACAAGATGAACCAAAAGCCGATGGTTGACGAAAACGGCAAGCAGATGAGCGTTGCCAATGTTATAATCATCTATTGCAACGTTACATATTACGATACAAAATATGCCGAGTGGAATTTGAGCAAGGGTAAGGGCGTTTATATTTCAAACGGCGGAGCGCAGAACATCACTTGGGAAAAGGGCGCAACCCACGATATGCTGAAGCTTTATGACGAGAACGGAAACGAGCTTGAGCTGAATACGGGCAAAATCTGGATGGGCTTTGTTCCGCAAAGTAATCCCGTTGTAATGAACTGATTTTTTCCTATACTTATAAAAACGTTGACAGCCGAGGATATTTTTCCTCGGCTGTCAATATTTTCTTTGACTTTTTGCATAATCTAAAAGTGAGTGGAAATTCACCGCTTTTTAATATTTTCAACGCAAAACTGCGGTTTTTAACGCTTCGCCCTCGTTTTTATGGTATTTGATGTAAAATATCGTTGTCAAATTGCACAAAAAAAAAACTTTTTTTTGTTAACGTTTTCGCAAAACGATATTGACATTATTTTCTTTTCGTGTTAATATAAACCCATAGCAGATAGGAAGGAGGTTGGTTCGATGTTGAGCAACGAACTCAAACTCATCGACGAGCTTGCTTGCGAAAAACTTTCTTGGAAGTCTTTTGTAAAAGCCATTGAGCTTTATGTGCTTACCATAAAATAAAGCTCAATACCCAATCTGCCGAATCCTCGCTAAGGCGAGTTTATATATAGCGGCAAATTTTTTGCCCTAACTTTGTCCTTCTTTAGCTATCCGGTATATCCGGGAAATATACCGGATAACAGTTCAAATATAAAGGGAGGCTTTCCCCTAAGGGGGTTGCTTCCCGGAATTTGCAGGAAAAACCCCGTACCGAAAGGTACGGGGTTTTTTCATCCTATTTCGGTTACCGTGAAGCCAATATCGGAAATTGCCTTCTCTATTGCCGCGTTATCAACGCCGTCGCATTCGATTTTTGCAATTCCTTTTTTAAGGTTTACCTTAACCTTGTTTACTCCGTCAAGAGCCGACAAAGCCGAATCAACCCTTGCCACGCAGTGGTCGCAGTGCATACCGTCAATTTTGATTTCCTTTTTCATAATTCTTACTCCTTTGATTATTTTTTATAAAGCCTTAAGGCGTTGGTAACAACAAAAAGCGAGGAAAGGCTCATTGCGGCCGAGCCTATCATCGGTGAAAGAGATACGCCGAAGCCGGGATAAAATACCCCCGCCGCAAGCGGAATACAAATTACGTTGTAGAAAAATGCCCAAAACAGGTTTTCTTTTATATTAAGCATTGTTTTCCTCGAAAACGAAACCGCCTGCGCAGCGGAATTTAAATCCCCTCCCGTCAGCACAATATCGGCGCAGTCTATGGCAATATCCGTTCCGTTGCCTATCGCAAGACCTACGTCCGCAAGGCTCAGCGCGGGCGAATCGTTAATGCCGTCGCCTATCATGGCAACCTTTTTGCCGCTTGATTTCAGCTTTTCTATTTCAAAATATTTGTCCTCGGGCTTAAGTCCCGCTATATAATGCTCTATTCCCGCCTTATCCGCAACCGTTTTTGCCGCTCCCTCGTTATCGCCGGTGAGCATTATAACGTCAAGCTTCATTTCCCTCATATTTTTAACGGCTTCTACGCTTGTAGGCTTTATCTCGTCGCTTGCGGCAAGTATTGCGATAATTTTTTCTCCGTCGGAAAATGCCATAACCGTTTTCCCGCCGTCAACAAGGGCGTTCATATCGTCGCTTTGCCCTTTTTCGCAAGCGCCCGCCGCATTCGCGTACTCCCAAGCTCCGGCGTAATATCTTTTGCCGTTAATAACGGCGCTTATGCCCTTGCCCGAGGTCGACTCAAACCCGCTCGCCTCATAAGCGTCCGTTGCGCCGCAATAACGAAGCACGGCGTCGGCAAGCGGATGCTCGCTGTTTTTTTCAAGCGAATAAGCTATCTTTTTAAATTCGCCTTCATCTATGCCGTAAAATTTTGCGTCCGTAATATTCGGCTTGCCTACGGTTACCGTTCCGGTTTTGTCAAGCACAACGGTATCTATGGAATTAAGATTCTCGATAGCCTGCGCGGATTTTATCAAAATTCCCTTAGAAGCGCATCTTCCGACCGCCACGGTTATGGCGACGGGAGTGGCAAGCCCCAGCGCGCAGGGACAGGAAATTACCAGCACCGATACGGCGCAGGTTACGGCGAACGACGGCGCATAGCCCAAAACAAGCCAAATTATCAGCGTAACAGCGGAGATACCCATAACGACAGGCACAAAAACTCCGGCGATTTTGTCGGCAAGCTTGGAAACGGGCGCTTTTGTTGCGCTTGCGTTTTCAACAAGCTCAATAATCTGCGACAGCGTTGTTTCAAAGCCGACCTTTTCCGCCTCCATGGTAAAGCTTCCGTTTAAATTCACACAGGCGCACACAACGGTATCGCCCTCTTTTTTCTCCACGGGGATACTCTCGCCCGTAATTGCGGACTCGTCTACCGACGAAGAACCCGAAATTACCCTTCCGTCAACGGGTATTGCGCTGCCGGGCTTGATTTTTATAATATCGCCCTTTACTATGCTTTCGGTAGGTATCTCGGTTTCTTCCCCGTTTCTTATTACAATAGCGGTTTTGGGCGATAAATCCACCAGCTTTGCTATTGCGGAGCCTGTTTTTTTCTTTGAGCCGTCCTCAAGATATTTTCCCACGGTAACGAGGGTTAATATAGTGGCGGCGGATTCAAAATACAGGTTTTGAGCGTATTTCATTGCAAGCTCGGCGTTCCCCTTTACGCTTGCATAAACTATAAAAGCGGTAGATACGATTCCGTATAAAAGCGAAGCACACGAACCTATTGCCACAAGCGTATCCATATTCGGTGAACGCTTAAACAGCGCGCGAAAGCCCGAATAGTAAAATTTTCTGTTAAGATATATGACCGGCAAGGTCAAAACGAGCTGTACCAACGAAAAAAGCAGAGGATTTCCGTGTGCGGTCAGGAAATGCGGCACGGGAAGCCCTATCATATGCCCCATTGAAATATACATAAGCGCCGCTAAAAGTATGCACGAAAAAATCAGCCTCGTTTTAATCGGCGTGTATTTTTCCTTTTCCTGCACGGCGGCGTCGCCCGGGACGTAAACGCTTGCGCCGTAGCCCGCGTCCTCAACCGTCTTTATTATTTCCCCGTCGTTTAAAAGCTTTTCGTCGTACTCGCAAATCATAGTGTTTGCAAGCAAATTAACCTGAACGGAAGTAACGCCCTCTCTTTTTGAAACCGCCCTTTCTATAGTGGCGGAGCAAGCGGAACAGGACATACCGGTTATTCTGTATTTTTGAAGCATATTAACGCCTCCCAAATTATTTCTCGGTATTGATTTTTTTAATTAATTCGCCTATTTGATAAAGACTGTCTGTTTCATAATCGGGTAAAATATCGGTTTTGTTTTCAACATTATTTTTATTATACCAAACCGTTTTTATTCCGCAGTTTTTGCCGCCCAAAATATCCGAAGTAAGGCTGTCGCCTATTATTATTGACTCCGACTTTGAAAAATCGGGAATTTTATCAAAACAACTTTCAAAAAATCTCCTGTCGGGCTTGTCGTAACCTATGACCTCGGAGATAAATACGCCGTCGAAAAAGCCCTCGATTCGAGCGCTTTTCAATCTGCTCTCCTGAACCTTGCGAGAGCCGTTCGTTACCAAAAACAAGCGGTAACTGCCGAAAAGGGAATTAAGCATTTCCCGAGCGCCGTCTATAAAATAATGCCCTATCGCAAGCCTGCCCTCGTAGTAACGGGTAACCGCGCCGGCATCGATTTTCTCAAGCCCAAGCTCCGAAAAAAGCTGTTCATATCTTCCCGGCTTAACCTGCTCACGGGTTAGTTCACCCTTTTCAAGCCTTTTCCAGTGTTCGATATTTATAACGTGATACCTTTCCAAAACGGCGTCGCCGCTCGGCGCGCCGAAATGCTCGAGGGTATTTTTCAGCGCGACGCGTTCCGCCTTGGTGAAATCAAGTATGGTTTCGTCCAAATCGAAAAAGATATTTTTAATCATAGTAAATTCCTCTGAATTAAATCTATGCATATTGTACTACAATATTTTTAAATAGTAAACAGTAATTTATAAAAAATTCAAAAATTAAAGCTTACCGTTGATTGCGAAAAATGCGGCGCCGATGACACGGCGCCGTAAAGAAACACTGTATTTTTCTGTTCAGAAATTAAAAACTTTTCTCGCGTTTTCGGAGAGGATTTGCCTGTTTTCATCCTCGCTCAGACCGAGAGCCATAAACTTTTCTATCTCCGTCCGAGGCGACCACATGGGATAATCCGTACCGAAAAGCACTCTGTCCGCACCGTAGCGGCGGATAATCTCCACCGTTTTTTCGGCGTCGAGCCAATACATACTCGAAGAACAGTCAACATAAAGATTCGGGATATGAGCAAGCTGTTTTGACGCTTCCTCCCAAATTGACCAGCCGCCGAAGTGCGCGCCTATAACAGTGAGATTTGTGTAAATCTCCAAAATAGGTATAAGCCTGTTGGGGTTTGAATTGTCGTAGCGTTTATCGCCCGTGTGCATAAGGATGGGAAGCCCCGCCTTTTCGCACAGCTCGTAAATTTTAAGGCAGCGGTAATCGTCAACTTTAAAATTCTGAATATCGGGGTGGAGCTTAACTCCGTGAAGCCCAAGGTCGATAATGTTCTGCACGTCTTCCGCCATAGTTTCGCTGTCGGGGTGAAGCGTTCCCAAACCTATGAGCTTGCCGTTGCTGTCTTCAACGGATTGCGCGATAAATTTGTTTATGCTCGCAACCTGCTTCGGCGTTGTTGCGACGGACTGAACCACAAACTTGTCTATTCCGGCTTTGCCGCCCTCCTCAAGCAGCATACCTATAGTGCCGTCCGCAAAGGAGGTTACGTTGTAAAATTTATCGGTCGCGCCCGCCGCCTTTAAAGCTATTTTGTCGGGATAAACGTGGCAATGAGCGTCTATTGCGTAATATTTTGAATTAATCATGCCGTCACCACACTGTCAGCCTTTTGAAGCCCGAGTTTTTCTACGGCGTCCTTACGCATCTGATATTTAAGTATCTTACCTGCGGCGTTCATGGGGAAGGAATCCACAAAATCAACGTATCTCGGAACTTTGTGACGCGCCATGGAAGCGGCTACAAACTGCTTCATCTCGTCCTCGGTCATAGTTTCGCCCTCTTTAAGGATAACGCACGCCATAATTTCCTCGCCGTACTGCTCGTCGGGAACGCCAATTACCTGAACGTCGCTTACCTTGGGATTGGTATAAATAAATTCCTCTATTTCCTTGGGATAAATATTCTCGCCGCCCCTGATAATCATATCCTTAAGACGGCCCGTAATTTTGTAATTGCCCTCCTCAGTACGGCAGGCAAGGTCGCCCGTGTGAAGCCAGCCGTCCTTGTCTATGGCGGCTGCGGTTGCCTCGGGCATTTTGTAATAACCCTTCATAATGTTGTAGCCTCTCGCCACAAATTCGCCGGTTACATTGTCCGGACAATCCTCGCCGGTTTCCGGGTCAACTATTTTACATTCTATTTCGGGAAGCGGTCTGCCAACCGTTGAAACACGAACCTCTATGGAATCGTCGGTAGAGCTCATGGTACAGCCCGGCGAAGCCTCCGTCTGACCGTAAACTATGGTAATCTCTTTCATATTCATTTTGTTTACGACGTCCTGCATTGCGGAAATGGGACAGGGACTGCCCGCCATAATACCGGTTCTCATATACGAGAAATCCGTTTTCGGGAAATCGGGGTGTTCGAGCATTGCAATAAACATAGTGGGAACGCCGTGGAAAGCCGTAATATGCTCGTTGTTGATACAGGCAAGCGACGGTTTAGGCGAAAAGTACGGAATGGGCAGTATGGTTCCGCCGTGAGTCATGGTAGCGGTCATGGCGAGTACCATTCCGAAGCAATGGAACATCGGCACTTGAATCATCATACGGTCGGCGGTCGAAAGATCCATTCTGTCGCCTATACATTTACCGTTGTTGACTATATTGTAATGGGTGAGCATAACTCCCTTGGGGAAGCCCGTAGTACCCGAGGTGTACTGCATATTGCATACGTCGTCGTGATTTACGTTTGCCGCCCTTCTGTAAACCTCATCAAGCGGAACCTGAGAAGCCCTCTCAAGAGCCTCGTTCCACTCAAGACAGCCCTTCTGACGGAAGCCGACGGTGATTACGTTCCTAAGGAAAGGAAGCCTTCTGCTGTGAAGAGGAGAGCCGGGTTTGGTATTTGCAAGCTCGGGGCAAAGCTCGGCAACTATTTCGCCGTAATTTGTATCCTTGGCGCCCTCGGTCATAACAAGCGTATGGGTATCCGACTGCTTTAAAAGGTACTCCGCTTCGTGAATTTTATATGCGGTGTTTACCGTTACGAGTACGGCGCCGATTTTAACCGAAGCCCAGAACGTAATGTACCATTGCGGAACATTGGACGCCCAAATCGCCACGTGCGAGCCCGGCTTTACGCCCATTGAGATAAGCACCCTTGCGAATTCGTCAACATCGTCGCGGAACTGCGAGTACGTACGGGTATAGTCAAGAGTCGTATATTTAAATGCGTACTGGTCGGGGAATTCCTCAACCATTCTGTCAAGCACCTGTGAAAAGGTTTCGTCTATAAGGGTTTCCTTTTTCCAAACGAATTTACCCGTATGGGCGTTGTTCGAGAAAAGCGTCTTTTCCTTTCTTGAAATTGCCGTAAACTGTTTCATATAGTTTACAAACTGGGAAAAGATAATTTCCATATCGTCAAGCTCCTCGCACCACGCGGGGTCCCAAACGAGCGAAATGAAGCCGTCGAAATTTACCGAGCGAAGCGCAAGCATCATATCAAGCAGCGGGAGCTCTCCCTCGCCTATAAGGCGGTATTCGAGCTTTCCGTCAACCTTGGCGGCGTCGCTGATATGAACGTGACGTACATATGCGCCGAGGTTTTTAATAATTTCCTCGGGCTTTTCGCCGGCAGTAAAATATGCCGCGGACGCATTCCAAAGCGCCGCAAGATTGTCGCAGGCAAATCTCTCGAGCATATCGCGGAGGTTTACGGTGTTTGCGAACATACCCGAGGTTTCAAGCAAAAGCGTAACCTTGTTTTCCTCCGCGGCGGGTATAACCTTTTCAAGCAGCGCCGCAACGGTTTCGGCGTTTGCTTCGTTATACTCTGCGCCCGCGCGAAGCCTTATGTAGGGGATATGAAGATTTTTTGCGATTTCGACGCACTTTTCGATTTCCTCAAGAGTGCTTCCCTCGTTTTCGCTTTCGGAAATATCGCAAATTGTATCAATACAGGTAAGCTCAAGCTTCCTCTCGTAAAGATTGCGGAGCGTAGCCGCCGCGGTATAATCGTGGAAAGCGCCGTCCTTTTCGGTAAACAGACGGTTGTGAATGTTATGAAGCTCTATTCCCCGGAATTTTAAATCCTGAGCAACGTCGCAAAATTCCGTAAACGAATTGTTGTGCCAGCCCTTTGTTGAAAATGATAATTTCACGACTTATGCCTCCTCGTAAACAATTTTATTTAATGCGCTGATATACGCCCTGATGCTTGCGCCGATAATATCGGTTGAAATTCCGTTGCCCGAGTACAGCTTGCCGCCCGCTCTGAGCTTTACGAGCGCCGAGCCCATAGCCTCCTTGCCCTCGGTAACTGCCTGAATTTGAAAATCGTCAAGCTCATAATGCCTGCCCGTGATTTTATCTATAGCTATGAACGAAGCGTCGATAGGACCGTCGCCCAGTTCAATACCCTCCATTACCTTGCCGTCCTTTTCCAGCGTGATATGCGCCGAAGCCGTCATTATATTGCCGTTGTTTATAACGTAGCTTATAAGCTTATACGTCGAGGGAACCTGCAGCGCGGCGGAGGCAACTATTGCGTCCAATTCCTTTGCGCCGACAACCGCCTTTTTCCTTGCAACTCTCTGAAATTCACCGAATACCTTTACAAAATCTTCGTCCGACAGGTCGTAGCCGATTTTTGCAACAGCCGCCTTGACCGCCGCTTCGTCGTCGTTTTTGTCCAAAAGTATTTTTTCGTTTACACTGCTTACGGTAACGCTCGTTTTCTCGTTCTTGGCGTTTTCCGTTACCCATTTAATTTGCTTTGCTATTCTGTTAAGCTCGGTAAAGCGAACCGTAGAGCAGAAGCCGTAATTGTCGCCGCAGTTTTTAATCATGGTTGCAAAGGCTTCGAGCGACGAGGTTTCGCCGCCGACCGCCGTTTTTACGGTATCCGCGCCCCTGCGAACCGCAAGTATGCTCTGCGCCTCGGCAAAGCCGTTCTTGTTGCTGCATTTAACGCCGAGCGGTACGTCTGTTTGCTTTAAAATTTCGGAAATGAAATCCGCAAAATCATCGGGAAGCATTGACGCTGCGCTGTCGCAAATCGAAACGCAGTCCGCGCCGGCTTCAACCGCCGTTTTGACGGCATTTATTAAAAATTCTTTTTCGGCTCTTGTTGCGTCCGCCGCGCAGAACTCAACGCTTTGAACCTTTTTCTTCGCGCTCTCTACCGCCGTTTTTATCCAGGCAAGCATTTTTTCGTCCTTCTTGTGGCAGGTATATTCCATTCCCACCGGAGAAACCGGCAGTTCTATTCTTATCCTTGCGTGCGCCGCGCCCTGAAGAGCCTCCGCCGCGTCGTCAATACTCTGAGCCGTAACGCCCGCCGCAACGGACAAAAGGCTGTCTTTAACAAACGAAGAGATTGTGCGCACAAGCAAAACGTCCGTTTTTGCGTTTTTAATTTCCGGCAATTCGATAATATCAACGTTCAGCCTTTCAAGCTGTCGGGCAATCTCAATTTTTTCCTTAAAGGCAAATGTACTGTCCTCACGGCAAAGTGTTGCGTCTGCGATGCTGATTTTTTTCATTACTTTCTCTCCTTTAAAATCAAGTTAAAAAAATCCCCGAAATCCGAAGATTTCAGGGACGAAAATTTCCGTGGTACCACCCTAATTGGCTTGATTGCTCAAACCCACTCTGCGAGATTCCAACAAATCTCCTGCCATGGTAACGGGGCAAGCCGTAGCCGCTTACTTAATTTCCGCGACTCTGCTCGAGAATGAGGCTCGTTTTCCGTTCATACCGCCTTGCACCGAACGGCGGCTCTCTGAAATGAAGTGAGAAAAACGATTAGTTCCTTCATTGCATTTTTAATATACGCGGTCATTTTAGCACAAAGAAGCGTTTGTGTCAATCATATTTTGATAAATTTTTAAAGCCCGATTTAAATTTTTTCCAAAATTATTATTTTGCTCATAAGCGGTCTGTCAAGGCGCAGGGCGTATTCCTTATTCATAAAATACGCTCCCGATTTTATAACGGTCTTGTCGCCGTCCGTAAGCTTATAGTTTTCCTCGGGGCAAAGTCCCTTTAAGCATATGGTCTTAAACTGAGCGTTAAAAAAGGAATTTGCGTTTGAATTTATAAACAACACGCTCTTTTCCTTATCCTTGGAAACATACTGCGTGGAATAAAAGCCGTCCTCGGAGTAGTTTTTGAGCCTGTAAAAATCGCCGAACTGAATAACGCTGCGAATCGACTTGTAAAGCTCAATGTACTTCTTACATTTTTCAATATCCTCTTTGCCGTAATTTAATAAATCGGAGCCTATGGAAAGCGAACCCTGCATTGAAACGCCGAACCTGAAATCAAGGCTCACGGGTCTGCGTGTATTATTGGCGTCGGTTACCCATGCCCTCATACACTTAATGGGGTAGATAAGCGAATAGCCGTGCTGAATATCCAACCTGTCAACGGGGTCGGTATTGTCGGAGGTCCATACCATATCGAAATGCTCCAAAGCGCCGTATTCCGCTCTGCCGCCGCCGCTTGAACACGCCTCAAGCTGTAAATAGGGGTACTTTTCTTTAAGCCTGTCCGCAATTTCATATACGGCATTGGTATGGCGAAGCCAAAGCTCCTTACCGTTTTCAAGGTTTTCCGTTCCTATCTCCGAAAACGGTCTGTTCATATCCCATTTGATATAGCGTATATTATGCTTTTCGAGCATCTTATCCATACAGTCGAACACATAATCGGCGACCTCTTTTTTGGTAAGGTTCAGCACAAGCTGATGCCGAAGCTTCATAGCCTCCCTGTTGTCGTAATGATACGTCCAGTCGGGGTGGGCTTTGTAGAGATCGGAATCCTCCTGTACCATTTCCGGCTCAAACCACAGACCGAAATCCATACCGAGCTTATTAACGCCGTCAATTAATTCGTCTATGCCGTTGGGGAATTTTTCCCTGTTTACCGTCCAGTCGCCGAGCCCGCCCCAATCGTTATAACGTCTGCCGAACCAGCCGTCGTCCATTACAAACAGCTCACAGCCTATTTCCTTTGCGATTTTTGCAAGCTCTAACTGCTGTCGGGCGTTTACGTTAAACTCCGTCGCCTCCCAGGAATTATACAAAACGGGCAGCGGCTTTTGGGCAAAGCTTTTGGGCAAGATGTTTTTATACGCAAATTCGTTCATCATATTGCTCATTTTCGCAAAGCCGTCGGTAAAGCCCATATATACCTTGGGCGAGGTAAGGCTCTCGCCGCTTTTAAGGGTATAGGAAAAATCAAAATCGGAAATTCCCAACACAGCCCTCGTTATGCCTGCAAAGTCACGCTGAATTTCCACCTTAAAGCTTCCGCCGTAGCCGAGCGCAGCAAAGTAAACCGTTCCGTGTTCCTCGTCCGCATTGGGAGCGGATATGACGGCGTAAGGCGAATTGGTATGGCCCGCCGTGCCTTTTCTCGATTCAAACGTTAATGTTCCGTTTTTCAAGACGGTTGTTTCTGTAAGAAATTCGCTTCCCCACGCGCCGTTCGGATTTTTAACGGCATACGCTCGTGTGCCGGGGAGAGTCAGCTCAGCCGACATAAACTTTTCTATTTTAAGCGTGTGCTTCGAATTATTTTTGACGGTTACAAACCTTGTGATTATATCGTTCTTGTCCGAATAGAGATATGTGAGTACAAGCTCGACTTCATAGCTTTTGTCGCAAAGGGTAACGTCGAGCCTGCCGTCCGTCTGCTCCGATTTAAGGTAAGTAAAAACGCTGTCTCGGCATTTGTCGTAATATTCGCATTTAAAGGCGCAGTTTCGGTACATCGTGCCGCCGAAAACCGTATATTCCATATCGGTATAGTCAAGTCCGGAATGGTTGGAATTTTGCTCCCAATTATCCCTTACCTCATAGTCCTCTGGAGCGGCCTTTTTCCCCCAATGGATATGGTTTAACCTGCCGCTTTTGTCAACGCCCAAAACGTAGTGAGTGTTTTGAGTTTCAATTACAAAAATATTAGGATACATAATCTCTTTCTCCGTTTAAAATTTATGTTGATTATAATTTTTATTTCGTAATATGTCAACCGTATTGACAAAACTCTCCTAAAAATTAAATAAAAACGGCGGCAGAGAGATTAATCTTCTCCCTGCCGCCGAACGGTTTATTGTTTGATTTTAGCGGATTAACCGATTAGTCTATAGGCATTGTCCAACCGTAGGTATCCTCGATTTTGCCCCACTGAATACCTGTAAGGGTATCGTAAAGATGCTGGGTAACGCTGCCGATTTTTCCGCCGTTTACGGTATATTTTACATCCTTGTAGCAAAGCTCGCCTATAGGCGAAACAACAGCCGCGGTTCCGCAGCCCCAAGCCTCCTCAAGAGTGCCGTCCTCCATAGCCTTTTCAAGCTCGTCAACGGAAATTCTCCTTTCGGAAACCTTGTAGCCCTCGTTTTTGAGAACCTCGATACAGGATTTTCTCGTAATACCGGGAAGAATTGAGCCTGTAAGCATAGGCGTAACTATTTCGCCGCCTATTTTGAACATTACGTTCATAGCGCCTACTTCCTCTATATACTTCCTCTCAACGCCGTCGAGCCAAAGCACCTGCGAATAGCCCTTCTGCTCAGCTCTTTCTCCCGCTCTGTTTGAAGCGGCGTAGTTGCCGCCGCATTTAGCCTCGCCTGTTCCGCCTACAACCGCGCGGACGTCCTCGGACTCAATCATAATCTTAACCGGGTTAATGCCCTCTTTATAGTACGAGCCTACGGGAGAGGCGATTATCATAAACGTTGCGTTATGTACGGCATGAACGCCGAGCGACTCGTCGTTACCGAACATAAACGGGCGAAGATAGAGCGACGTACCCTCCGCCGACGGAGTCCAGTCCTTTTCGACCTCTACAAATTTTGTGTAAATTTCAAGCGCCATATCCTCGGGAATTTTCGGCAGGCAAAGACGGTCCGCCGAGTTGTTCATTCTGCGGATATTTTCAATCGGTCTGAAAAGCTGAACCTTGCCGTCCGCTCTTCTGTACGCTTTAAGTCCCTCGAAAATTTCCGAGCCGTAGTGCAGGCAGGTTGACGCGGGGTGAATTGAAAGGTTTGCAAAGGGAATTATCCTTGCGTCCTTCCAGCCCGTTTCCTTATTCCAGTCCATTGCGAACATATAGTCCGTAAAAATCTGTCCGAAGCCGAGAGTGGCGGGGTCCGGCTTCTCCTTTAAAACGTCTGCTTTTACAAATTTAATATCCATATATATCTCTCCTTTATTCGTAATCCGCTCCGAGCTTCATAGCGTTAAGGTTAACGTCAAGCATATCCGCATGTTTTGCCGAAACAACCTTGCCGAGAGCCGCTTTTACGTCCTCGTCGTTGAATTCGCCGAGCACCTTCAAAATCTTGCCCACAATAATCATATTGGCAAGAGTGGGCGTGCCGTTTTCGCTTGCAAGCCTTGTAGCGGGTATGTAATAAACCGTAACATCGCTGCGTTTAACCTTTCTTTCGATAAGGGTTGAATCCGCAAATATAACGCCGCCGGGTACGACCGCGTCCTCATATCTGTCAAGCGAGGGGAGGTTCATAGCGATAAGCATATCGGGGTTGGAAACTATCGGAGAGCCAACGGGTTCGTCGCTTACGATTACCGAACAGCTTGCCGTGCCGCCTCTCATTTCGGGCCCGTATGACGGAAGCCAGCTTACCTGCTTATTTTCGATAAGCCCTTTGTACGCGAGGAATTTTCCGGCAAAAAGTATGCCCTGTCCGCCGAAGCCCGAGAATAAGAACTGTTTTGTACTCATAATTATTCAGCCTCCTTTTCTGCGCTTCTGTCCTTATATACGCCCAAGGGGTAATAAGGTATCATTTTGTCGTCTATCCATTTAAGCGCCGCCTGAGGAGTCATACCCCAGTTTGTCGGGCAGGAGGAAATAACCTCGATAAGCGAAAAGCCCTTGCCGTCTATCTGGTTTTGGAAAGCTTTTTTGATAGCCTTTTTGGCTGTTCTTATATTCTTAACGCTGTTTACCGTTACCCTTTCAAGGTATTCGGGGCCTTCAAGCTCGGAGAGCATTTCGCAAACCTTAATCGGGAAGCCGCAATGCTTTGTATCCCTGCCGTAAGGCGAGGTCTGAGTTACCTGACCGGGTAGGGAGGTGGGAGCCATCTGACCGCCCGTCATACCGTAAATGGCGTTGTTAATGAAAATAACGGTTATATTTTCGTTCCTTGCTGCGGCGTGAACCGTCTCCGCCATACCTATGGAAGCGAGGTCGCCGTCGCCCTGATATGTAAATACAATATGGTTCTCCGGGTCCGCCCTCTTAACTCCCGTTGCAACTGCCGGAGCGCGTCCGTGAGCCGCCTCTATCATATCGCAGTTAAAATAATTGTAAGCCATAACCGAGCAGCCGACGGGTGCAATGCCGATAGTTTTGCCCTCGATGCCCAGTTCGTCGATAACCTCCGCAACAAGACGGTGAATTATGCCGTGAGTGCAGCCGGGGCAGTAATGCAGCGGCACGTCTATAAGCGCATGCGGTTTATCAAACACTACCATTATTCAACACCTCCGTTATTTACTTCAATAATTGATTTTAATACCTGCTCGGGGTCGGGTATCATACCGCCTACCCTGTTGCAGAGCGTTACGGGAACTTTACAGCTTGTGGCAAGCTTAACGTCCTCTATCATCTGACCCATTGAAAGCTCAACGGAAATAAACGCCTTGGCGTGTTCTACAGCCTTTTCAAACGGAGCCTTCGGGAAAGGCCAAAGCGTAATCGGGCGGATAAGCCCCGCCTTTATGCCCTGCTTCCTTGCCTCGTTTACCGCATTTTTTGAAACACGGGCGGCAATGCCGAAAGCGGCTATAATTATATCGGCGTCGTCAACCATATATTCTTCGTACATAGTCTCGTTTTTCTCGACCTCTTTGTATCTCTCGTAACGCTTCATATTGAGCGTTTCAAGCTCCTCGGGAACGAGGGAAAGCGAGTTTACTATGTTATGCTCTCTTTCAAGCTTCGTGCCTGTTGTTGCCCAGGGCTTTTCAGGCTCGGGCTTTATGTCGAAATCAAGCGAAACGGGCTCCATCATCTGTCCCATGGTGCCGTCGGCAAGAATCATGGACGTCATTCTGTATTTGTCCGCAAGGTCAAAGCCCTTAACGGTAAGCTCCGCCATTTCCTGAACGGAAGCGGGAGCAAGAACTATCATATGGTAGTCTCCGTGGCCGCCGCCCCTTGTAGCCTGAAAATAATCCGACTGCGAGGGCTGTATTCCGCCAAGTCCCGGACCGCCCCTCTGTACGTTTACTACGAGCGCCGGAAGATCCGAACCGGCAAGGTATGAAAGTCCCTCGCCTTTAAGTGAAATTCCCGGGCTTGACGAGGACGTCATAACCCTTTTGCCCGCCGAAGATACGCCGTAAACCATATTGATGGCGGCTATTTCGCTTTCCGCCTGAAGAAAGCAGCCGCCGATTTTCGGCATTTTCTTTGCCATGTAAGCGGCAACCTCTGTCTGAGGCGTTATGGGATAGCCGAAATAGTGACGGCATCCCGCAATTATAGCAGCCTCGGCAATAGCTTCGTTGCCTTTCATCAAAACTTTATCTGCCATTGCTTGTCACCTTACCTTTCAACCTTAATTATACAATCGGGACACATCATCGCACAGGAAGCGCAGCCCACGCACTGCTCCGGGTCGGTAATTTCCGCCGGATGATGACCTTTTTTATTGATTTTGTCCTGCGCTAACCGCAAAAGCTTTTTGGGGCAAGCGTCAACGCAAAGCCCGCAGCCCTTACAGTTATCGGTTTTGAATGTAAGTTTCGCCATATTCTCTGCTCCTTCATTTGATATATAGATATATAAAAATATTATAATACAAAACTAAATAAAGTCAAATCACAGGTTTTGCCTGTAAAACGAGCGGAAAAAGATTTTCCGCTTTGCCCTCAAGCTCCGGCATCAATTCTTCCTTTACGGAAGTTGCAAATACGGGAAGCCCGGATTTTTCGGAAACCTCTTTCGCATACGTCAGGCTCCCGATTACGTCGCGTGCGGTGGTTTCCTCGCCCAAGTTTGAATTGTTTACAAGCCCGGTAAATCGTATGGAACACGCCGCCTCGATTTCCCGCATTACCTCTATGGTGGAATCGGCGTCGGGAGTTAGCGGTCTGAACTTATTTATAACCATAAGCATATCGTAATCGTTTTCCTTTACGATTTCGGGCGCAAGCCTTCCGAGCGCCAGCGCTCCCCTGTCGTCGCCGCCGATATCGAGTATAACTTTAAGCGATTTATCGTCGGTAACGGCATACATATCCTGCGGAAGCGCCGGAATATCAAGGTTTGAATTTGCGTATTGAGAGCAAATTAAGCGGATATTTCTCTTTTTAAAATCCTCCGAAGAATCCTTTGTACGGAAATAGGGATTGACTATATCGAGGTCCGCTACGGCGACGTTGTCGTACTGCTTTTTCAAATCGAACGCCATATTGACCGCAATGTTTGTTTTGCCGCTTCCGTAGTGACCGCAAAGGAGCGTTAATCTCTTATACTTTATGGTAATTACCTCCAAAAGGGCTTGAATTAAAGCTTGTTTCTCTGAATTTTTCCGCTTGTGGTCTTGGGAAGCGAATCACGGAAAACAACTATTCTCGGGTACTTGTAGGGCGCAGTATGGGTCTTAACGTAATCCTGAATTTCCTTTTTAAGCTCATCCGTACCCTCAACGCCGTCAACCAAAACTATGCTTGCCTTTACTACCTGACCCCTGACCTCGTCGGGAGCGGCGGAAACGCCGCATTCGAGAACGTAGGGCAATTCCATAATAACGCTTTCAATCTCAAACGGACCTATGCGGTAGCCCGAGGACTTGATAACGTCGTCAACACGGCCTACATACCAGAAGAAGCCGTCCTCGTCCATCCAGGCGGCGTCGCCGGTATGATAATAGCCGTCGTGCCAAACTTCTTTGGTCTTTTCCTCGTCGCCGTAATATCCTACAAACAGTCCGCAAGGAGCGCCGTCCTTGACGTTTACGACGATTTCTCCCGTTTCGCCTGCCGGAACGGGCTTGCCGTCCTTATCCAAAAGCTCGATATTGTATATGGGCGCAGGCTTGCCCATTGAGCCTATTTTATGCTTGGCTCCCCTCATATTGCCTATGAGCATTGTACCCTCCGTTTGACCGAAGCCTTCAAGGATCTGAAGCCCCGTAGCCTTTTCAAACTGTCTGTAAACCTCGGGGTTAAGAGCCTCGCCCGCCGTGGTCATATGCTTAACGGAGGACAGATCGTATTTTGAAATATCCTGCTTTATAAGCATACGCAGCATTGTAGGAGGCGCGCAGAAGGTTGTAATGTGATACTTTGCAAACATCGGCAATATATCCGCGGCGTCAAACCTGTCAAAATCATATATGAACAATGCGCCCTCGCACATCCACTGCCCGTAGAATTTACCCCAGGCAGCCTTTGCCCAACCGGTGTCTGAAATGGTGAGATGCAGCCCGTCGGGGTCAACGCAATGCCAATATTTTGCGGTATGGAAATGTCCGAGCGGATATTTATAATTATGCGCCGCAATTTTGGGATAGCCCGATGTGCCGGAAGTAAAATACATAAGCATTAAATCGTCGCCGCCGGGGGCGTCGTCGGGCTTTTCGTAATGACTGCTGTAAAGCACATATTCCTCATTGAAATTGTGCCAGCCTTCCCTTTCGCCGTTTACTATAAGCTTTCTTTCAAGCTCGGGATAGCTCTCGGCGGCAATATCTACCTGATGGGCAACATCGCCGTCGGCGGTACATATAACGGTGGTTGCGCCCGAAGTCTTGAAGCGGTACTCGATATCGTGCGCCTGAAGCTGTGCAACCGCCGGTATGCCTATTGCGCCGAGCTTCATAAGGCCGAGCTGAGCTATCCAGAATTGATAATGGCGCTTGAGTATAAGTATTACCCTGTCGCCCCTCTTAATTCCGAGCGCTTTAAAGTAATTGGCGCATCTGTTGGACATGTGCTTAATATCGTTAAAGCTAAATCTGCTCTCGACCTTATCCCTTGAAACGTGGAGCATTGCAAGCTTGTCGGGATCTTTCTTTGCAAGCTCATCCATAATATCGAACGCAAAGTTAAAATGCTCGTGGTTTTTAAAGGTGATTTTAGTCGGCGTGCCGTTTTCATCCTTAACAACGTCGATATATTTTTTGTATATTCTCTCTTTTTTGTCCTCTTTAATCCTAATCTTGGTATCGACAAAAGCGGGAGCGTGGCTGAGTTCAGGAATAGGCTCGCCCGAGGGATTGAGCACTATGGCGTAGAAAACGCAGTCCTCGCCGAAAGCCGCCCTCATACCGTGGGGCGTTCCGCTGTCGTAATATATAGTATCGCCGGGGTTTAAAACCTCCGTATGCGTGCCCACCTGTACCATAAGGTGTCCGGAAATTACAATGTCCATTTCCTGACCGTCGTGCGTTGTAAGTTCGATTTCTCTGTTTTCCGCTTCGGCATTGTAATCGCACTTAACGTAAAGCGGGTCCGCTATTCTGTTTTGGAAAGCGGAAGCAAGCGAATAATAAACCATACCGTGGGCATGCTCTATCATCTGCCCCTGACCGTTCCTCGTTACGACATAGGAACGAAGCGTGGGACTTACGCCCTCGATAATATCGGTAACGTCCACGCCGAACGCCTGCGCGCAGCGGTAAATAAAGGCAAAGTTCAAATCGCTGTCGCCTTTTTCGCATTTAAGATATTCCTCGGGCGTAACGTCGGTTCTTTGCGCCATTTCCTCAACGCTGAGCTTGGTTATTTCACGAAGCTCACGGATACGTGCCGACATTTCCTTGATTTTCAAATCAAGTCCTGTTAATTGATTCATAACAATTTCCTCCGTCTGCAAAAGAAGCTTTACTCGGGGACAAAAAAACTCGCCCCAAAGTCAATTACTTTGAGACGAGCGTTAAATTAAAATTTAATACCCGCGGTACCACTCAAATTGCAACCTTACGGTTACCACTCTCGGAATCCAACAATTCCTATGCATTAACGCAGCCATAACGGGGAAGTTCTACTCGGCAAAACGCCTTTCTTCCTCCCGGCTCGGAAGCTACAACAAAAGCACCGTTTCCGATAACTTGCACCGACCGTTACCTCTCTGTGGGAGCGTATACTTTCGTACTCTTCTTCAACGCCTTTACAGAACAATATTATAAATCAACTTTTTTTCTTTGTCAATAATTAAATTTTGCAAAAATTAAAGTTTATTTCTCTGAATTTTACCGCTGATTGTTTTGGGAAGCTCCGTCTTGAATTCAACTATTCTCGGATACTTGTAAGGCGCGGTATGCTCCTTGACATAGTTTTGGATTTCCTTTTTAAGCTCCTCCGTGCCCTCTGTTCCCTTTACAAGCACTATGCTCGCCTTAACGACCTGACCTCTTACCTCGTCGGGGACGGGCGAAACGCCGCATTCGAGAACATAGGGAAGCTCCATAATAACGCTTTCAATCTCAAACGGTCCGATACGGTAACCCGAGGACTTGATAACGTCGTCGACGCGGCCGACGTACCAGATAAAGCCGTCCTCGTCACGCCATGCGGTGTCGCCGGTATGGTAATATCCGTCGTGCCAAACCTCGTTAGTCGCCTTTTCGTTGTCAAAGTAGCCCGAGAAAAGTCCGCAGGGTACTTTTTCGTCGGTCTTTATGCAGATTTCGCCGGTTTCGCCGTCGGGAACAACGTTGCCGTCCGCGTCAAGTATGCTTACGTCGTAGAGCGGGGAAGGTCTGCCCATCGAGCCAATCTTATGCGGATATCCCATAAGGTTGCCGATTACCATGGTGGTTTCGGTCTGACCGAAGCCCTCTTTTATCTGAAGCCCCGTAGCCTTTTCAAATTGCTTGTAAACCTCGGGATTAAGAGCCTCGCCCGCCGTGGTCATATGCTGAATTGACGAAAGGTCAAACCTCGAAATATCCTGCTTTATCATCATACGCAGCATCGTCGGAGGCGCGCAGAAGGTTGTGATATGGTATTTTGCAAACATTGGGAGTATGGTATTTGCGTCAAAGCGGTCAAAGTCATAGGTAAATACCGCTCCCTCGCAAAGCCATTGTCCGTAGAGCTTGCCCCAAAGAGCCTTGCCCCAACCGGTTTCGGAAATCGTAAAGTGAAGTCCGTCGGGCGAAACGCCGTGCCAATACTTAGCGGTTATGTAATGCCCCAAAGCGTATTTGTACGACTGCGTTGCGATTTTGGGATAGCCCGTTGTGCCGGAGGTAAACAGCATTATCATCGGGTCGTCGCCGCAGGGAGTTTCCTCGGTGCGGTAATAGTGAGCGCTGAAAAGCCCGTATTCGCTGTTGAAATCGTGCCAGCCCTCTCTTGCGCCGCCTACCATAACCTTTATTTTAAGCGTGGGTGAATTTTTTTCCGCCAAATCAACCTGATGAGCCACGTCGCCGTCCGCGGTACAAACTACGGCGTTGATTTTACCCGTGTTAAAGCGGTAATCGAGGTCATGCTCCTGAAGCATATTTGTCGCGGGAATTGCGACCGCCCCGATTTTATGAAGCGCAAGGATTGAGAACCAGAATTGATAATGACGCTTTAAGATGAGCATTACCCTGTCGCCCTTTTTGATTCCGAGCGACGTAAAATAGTTAGCCACCTGGTTTGACGCGCGCTTCATATCGTTAAAGCTGAAACGGCGTTCGGTCATATCCCTTGAAACGTGAAGCATCGCAAGCTTATCGGGTTCTTTTTCGGCTATGGCGTCAACGACGTCAAACGCAAAGTTGAACTTGTCGTCGTCTGTAAAATCAATAGCCGTAAGCCTGCCCTGCTCGTCTTCGGTGCATTTGATAAACTTATTGCTTACATATTCCTTTTCGGGAGCCTTGTGCGGAATAAGGGTGTCCCTGATAACCTCTTCCTTTTCCTCGACGCCCGGCAGAACGACCGCGAGGAACAGGCAATCCTCGCCGTCAATGGCAATCATACCGTGAGGCGTGGAGCTGTTGTAGTAAATGCTGTCGCCCTTATGAAGCACCTCGACGTTTTCGCCTACCTGAACTTTAAGGCTGCCCTTTAAGATGTAGTCGAATTCCTGACCGGAATGCTTGGTAAGATGTATGGGCTTTTTCTGAAGCGACTCGCTGTACTCGTATCTTACAAAATGGGGCTCTGCGATTTTCTTTCTGAATTTCGGAGCAAGGTTGACGATTTCGATACCGTCCTCCCTTGCGGTTTCCTGACCCTTACCCTTCCTTGTTACGGTGTATGAAGAAAGATGGGCGCTTTTTCCTTCAAGAATGTTTGTAATATCGATATTAAAAATATGCGAGCATTTATGCAGGAAAGTGAAAGGAAAATCAAGCTCGCCGGCTTCGTATCTGCGATACTCGTCAACCGTTGTTTCCGTTTCAATCGCCATTTCTTCCTGAGTAAGACCGGAGATTTCTCTCATCTCCCGTATTCTCATTGCCACCTCTAAAAGTTTTGCTTTTTCAGATGTTGTGTCCACTCTGTTTTCCTCCTTTAGGTTAAATAATAAAAAAAACACCCGTCTCAAACATTGAGACGAGTGTGAAAATCACATCCGCGGTACCACTCAATTTGCAGCCTTTCGGCTGCCGCTCTCGGAATCCAACAATTCCTATGCATTTACGCAGCAATCACGGGAAGTATCTACTAAACGCAAGTTGTTCGGACTTCCGGCTCGGAAGGGATAAGCGAGAGGCATTCACTGTCGGTTTGCACCGTCCACCGACTCTCTGAAAAGTAAATTTGCCTGCGCCGTCTTCGTCACAGCCTTTATAAATTTGAAATTATCTTAACACTATGTTTTTGATTTGTCAAGAAAAATTTTTTAAAAATTTAAAATTTCTTCGATTGACGCCGATTAACCGAGTCTTTATTTGTTGTAAAGCAGCTTTTTCTGCCTTGCCGGTTCGCAAGTCACGTTTATCCCAAGCTTGTTAAGCGTGTGCATATCCACCTCCGCAAGTATTACGCTCGAATGCATCTCGCAGCCTCTGAGCTTTTTAAGCGCCTGCATCGCCTTTTCCGCCGTGGGATTGGTTGCGGCGGAAATAGAAAGCGCAATAAGCACCTCGTCGGTATGAAGCCTCGGGTTTCGGTTGCCGAGATGGTTCAGCTTTAAATCCTGAATAGGCTCGATAACTATGGGCGAAACCAAATCTATATCGTCGCTTATGTTTGCTATTTTTTTCAAAGCGTTTAGCAAAAGAGCCGAGGAAGAACCCAAAAGGGCCGAGGTTTTGCCCGTAATTACGGTGCCGTCGTTTAATTCCATCGCCGTAGCCGGCGCAGCGGTTTTCTCGCTCATTTTAAGCGCGGGAGCAACGCATTTGCGGTATTCGGGCGTAATTTCAAGCTGTTTCATCAAAAGCTCGAGGTTATAAATTTCCGAATCTACGTTTTCGCCGTTTTTCTTTTTGACAAGAGCCTTGTAGTATCTCCTGATTACCTCCTGCTTCGACGCCTCGCAAACGGCCTCGTCGTCTATTATGCAATTACCCGCCATATTAACGCCCATATCCGTAGGCGATTTATACGGTGAAGAGCCGTAAATCCTTTCAAAAATGGCGTTAAGAACGGGGAATATTTCTATATCCCTGTTGTAATTTACCGTAGTTTCGCCATACGCCTCCAAATGGAAGGGGTCTATCATATTTACGTCGTTTAAATCGGTTGTGGCGGCCTCGTAAGCAAGATTTACGGGGTGCTTCAGCGGCAAATTCCAAATAGGGAAGGTTTCAAATTTTGCGTAGCCGGCCTGTATTCCCCTCTTGTGCTCGTGGTAAAGCTGAGAAAGGCAAACCGCCATTTTGCCGCTGCCGGGGCCCGGAGCGGTAACTACTGTCAGCGAACGCCCGGTTTCTATGTAATCGTTTTTGCCGTAGCCCTCGTCGCTTACTATAAGCTTAACGTCCTGAGGATAATTTTCGATTTTGTAATGCTTATATACCTTAACGCCGAGGCCCTCTAACTTTTCTATAAATTTAACCGCCGTAGGCTGATCGCCGAACTGAGTCATAACGACTCCGCTGACCAAAAGCCCGAAATTTCGGTAAATATCTATAAGCCTTAGAACGTCGAGGTCGTAGGTTATGCCTATGTCGCCCCTGATTTTGTTTTTCTCTATGTCGTTTGCGTTGATGGCTATTATCATTTCCGCTTCGTCTTTTAATTCAAGAAGCATTTTCATTTTGCTGTCGGGCAAAAAGCCGGGCAGCACTCTCGAAGCGTGCAGGTCGTCAAAAATTTTGCCTCCGAATTCAAGATACAGCTTCCCGCCGAACTTATTTATTCTCTCCCTTATGTGTTCAGACTGGGTTTTCAAGTATTTGTCGTTGTCAAATCCGATTTTCACTGTAATTCATCCTCATTCAAGTTATAAAAAAATTCGGAGGCGGCTACACAACCACTTCCGAAGTGCGACACTGATTATTATAAATGCTTATGCCGAAAAAATCAATAGTCCAAACCGAAATTTCGACAAAAATCACCTTGTACTCCAGTCTATCGGCCGTTGATTGTTGCTTATGAGAATTTCGTTTGTTTTTGAAAAATGCCTGCAGCCGAAAAAGCCGTTGTACGCCGAAAGCGGACTCGGGTGAGCGCAGGTGAGCTTTGCATGCAGGGGATTGTCTATAATCGCCGCCTTGTTTCTTGCGTTTGCTCCCCAAAGCAGAAAAACAACCGTAGTTTGCTTTTTGTTAAGCTCGGAAATCACCCTGTCGGTAAATATCTCCCAGCCCATTCCCTTGTGGCTGTTGGCGCTCCCCTCGCGCACGGTAAGCACGGTGTTTAAAAGCAAAACTCCCTGCTTTGCCCATTTGGTAAGCTCGCCGTATGACAAATCGTTTTCTATGCCCGTATCCGACTTAATTTCCTTAAATATATTTTGAAGCGACGCCGGAGGCGTTACCCCCGCCTTTACCGAAAAGCACAGCCCGTGCGCCTGCCCGAAGCCGTGATAAGGGTCCTGCCCCAAAATGACTACCCTCGTATCTTCAAACGAGGTGTATTTAAGGGCGTTGAAAATATCCTCCATAGGAGGGAAAACGGTTCTCGATAAATACTCGCTTTTCAAAAAAGCTCTCAGCTTTCTGTAATAGGGCTTATCGAACTCGCCTTTCAGAATTTCGTCCCAATCGTTTGAGAATGTAACCATATTCTTCACCGCCTGTCATAAACGATTTTATCACATAAAACACGCGGTTTCAACTTTATTTTTATTTGCAAGCGGGCAATTCGTATGGTATTATAATAAAGGTGAGTTTGTATGAAAAAAATTATCGTCGCCGGAGCGGGTCACGGCGGGCTTTCCGCAGCCGCAATGCTCGCTGAAAAGGGCTTTGACGTAACCGTTTTTGAAAAGAACGAAAAGCGGGACTTGGGCTATGACTGGACCGATATTTTTGACAAAAGAGCCTTAATCCGCGCCGAAATACCCATGCCCGAAAGGGATAAATACACCGTAAAGGGCAGAGTCTGCTTTTACAGCCCCGACGGTAAAGCCAAATTCATTCAGCCCTCGCCGAAAAATCAGCCGCAAATTAAGATGGAAAGAAAAGATATTTACGCCTTGCTCGTTTCAAAGGCGGAAAAATGCGGCGTAAAATTTGAATACGGCTGCAAGGTAAACTCGCCGGTAACCGAGGGCAAAAGAGTTGTGGGAATCGACACGGACAAGGGCGTTTTTTTCGGCGATTTGGTGATTGACGCCTGCGGCTGCGACTCGCCCGTAAGGAAAAATCTGCCCTCCGGCCTCGCCGTTCAAAAAGAGGCGGGCAAATTGGAGAAATTTTATGTTTTCAGGGCGTTTTTCAATAATCCCGAAAGCAGAAAATCCGACGAGGATTTTGCTCTGACGTTATTTCCCCGCGGAATTCCGGGCATAAGCTGGATTATGTCCGAGGAAAGCTTCACCGACGTGCTTATAGGCAGGTTTGAAGACTTTTCATACGGGGAAGCGCTCGACGCCGTAAACCATATGAGAAAAAACAACCCGCTTATAGGCAACGATGTTGTCAGGGCGGGCAGCTTTGCGGTTATTCCCGTCCGTCAACCCCTCGGCAAAATGGTGTGCGACGGATACGCCGCCATAGGCGACAGCGCGTTTATGACCGTTCCGCTTATAGGCTCGGGAATAGCCAACGCGCTTTTCGCTTCCGAAATTCTCGCCAAAACCGTTATAAACGATTTTTCCGGGGAATTTACCGCTGAAACGCTTTGGCGGTATCAATATGAATATTTTTCAAAAATCGCCGTTAAATCCGCGCCGCTCGCCTGCTTCAAAAGTCTGCTTGCCGGTTTGGACCCGAATACCCTCGACAGGGTTTTCCGTACCGGAAACGACAGATTTTTCCGCGGTCTGACGGACGCTTTGGGAAAGAATTTCGACTTTTTAAAATTTGCGGCTCGGGCTTGCGGGATTTTCAAAAACGCGGTCGCCGATAAGGAGCTGTCAAAAAAGCTCGCCTCCTGCGTAAAAAGTATAATCCGTCTGTTTGTTCTGATAGAGAAAATGCCGCGGTCATACAACGAAAACGATGTAATTTTATGGGAGCAGAAATATAACGAAATTTTCGGGATAAATTGAAAATTTTTGCTTTATCTCAGCCAAAAAGCCAAAAAGGCAAAAACTTTTTCTACTAAAAATTGTATAGAATTAATGAAAATTAAAAATATGCCAAAATGAGTTGAATATCGACGAAAAAGGTTGTATCATTTAATATACAAATATATATAAGCAAAAATTTGCGGCGTTGCCGATTGCGGTAAATCAGCTTCGTTTTTTAATGCGATTTTCTGAAATTTATCGTACGCTTCTTCGTAATTTTTTCAAATTAAATTAACTTTAAACTTTAACTTTAACTTTTAACTTAAACTTTAAAAAAATGCGTTTGTGTAAGTGAGGTCAACACCAAATAATAAAATGAAAAAACAAATTTTAAAAATTATTTTAATCATAGTTATACTGATTCTGCCTATGATAAGCTTGGTTCGCGTTATTTCATCAAAGAGCAGCGGCGCTTCGCCGACGGCGCAGAACGGCGGGGCGGATTTATCGGCGGTATCCGAGCTTGACGGTCACAGCGTATCTGACATAGAAAACGAAATAGACTCGAAGGAAAAAAAGGAACAGGAAAAGCTAAAAAAAGAACAGCAGGCAGCGCAGCTTAAAAAGGAAAAAAGCGAAAGAGTAAAGGAGCTTTTGGAAAACATCAAAAACGGCAAAACCTCCTACAGACAGCTGCTTAAAGGTACGGTTATAGCGGGCGATTCGCTTATGCACGGTATGAACGAGTACAAAATATTGGACAATTCATACCTCGTTACAAAGGTAAGCGCAAATCTAAAGCATTTAAGGGAAAGCGTCCCCACCATAGTCAACCTCAACCCGAAGATACTTGTCGTTCATTACGGTCTTAACAATATGAGTACGGACAGTACGGAAATCAAAAATTTCGTAAGCGCTTACGAAAAGGTTTTGAAGGACTTGCACTCAAAGCTTCCCAACACCAAAATCGTCGTAAGCTCCGTTTTGAACGTATCGTCAAAAAAATCCACCGGACGTTATAAGGACATACCCAATTTCAATTCCAAGCTCAAAGAAATGTGTAAAAACAACGGCTTCACGTTTCTTGACAATTCCGAGCTTATTTCCGGAGAAAGCAGTTATTACGAGCAGGACGGCATGCACGTAATCAAAAAGTTTTACACTGAAAAATACCTGCCCAACCTCGTAGTGGAGCTCGGGCTTTAACGGTGAAAAAATGAAATACAGAATTATAGAGATTTTTTGTGTGATATTTGCGGCGGCATTTATTGCATATTCCGTATTTTCAAATACGGGCAGCAAAAAATCCGCCGAGGAAATATACGGCAAAATGGCTGAGGATTCCCGCTTCTCACGGGGGCTTATTTTACGGGACAATTCCTTTTTCAAAAAGACCTTCGGAGTTTCGGCGGACGAATTCGAGAGCTTTGTCTACTATTCCTCGGACGACGTTATGGACGTCAACGAGCTGCTTATAGTTAAATTCGATAAAAATCGGGCGGCTCGGGAGCTTAAAGAGAAAATAGAAAATTACGTTTCCGAAAACATTGAAATTTTTGAAGGCTACGCGCCCGAGCAGGGAGAGCTTCTTAAAAATTACATACTTGAAACAAACGCGAACACTTTATTCTTTTTTGTCGGAGGAGAAAGCGAGGCTGCGCAGGACGCCTTCAACAGCGCCTTGTAAGCGGCTTTAAGGGACGACGATATGGTTTTCAGCAGCATAACATTTTTACTTGTTTTTCTGCCGTTGATTACGGCGCTTTACTATCTGCCGTCGGTTTTTCTCCGCCGTAAGCTTTTAAACGACGGCAAGGTTCACGGCTTAATAAAATATCAAAACACGGTTCTCTGTCTCGGGAGCCTGTTTTTCTATGCCTGGGGAGAACCCGTAAATATAATTCTGATGCTCGTAAGCATACTGTTTAATTATGCGGCGGGCATCGATATGAGCAGATACGAAAAGAAGTCCGCCCGCAGGCGGGTTATTTTCTCTTTAGCCGTGGTTTTCAACCTCGCAATGCTCGGCTTTTTCAAATACAGCGGGTTCATAGCTCAAAACGTATGCGCTTTGAGCGGGCTTAAAAACAATTTCTTTGAACCCGCCCTGCCCATAGGCATATCGTTTTACACTTTCCAAATTCTTTCCTATATTACGGACGTTTATAAAGACGAGGTTAAATGCCAAAAAAGCATAATTGACTTTGCCCTTTACATCTCTATGTTCCCCCAACTTATTGCAGGACCCATAGTACAGTATTCCACTATTAACGGTCAGCTGACGGAAAGGGAGGAATCCTTCCGCAGGGCTTCAAAAGGCGTGTATCTTTTCGTAATAGGGCTTGCGAAAAAGGTGTTTTTGGCAAATACGGCGGGCTCCGTCTACGCCGATTACATCGCCGTAGGTTTTGATAAGCTGTCCTCTTTGGGAGCTTGGAGCGCAATCATATTCTACGCTTTCCAGATTTATTTCGACTTCAGCGGATATTCCGATATGGCAAGGGGGCTCGGGCTGATTTTCGGCTTTAATCTGCCCGAAAATTTCAACTATCCCTACACCTCAAAAAGCGTCACCGAGTTTTGGAGAAAATGGCATATCACTTTAAGCTCCTGGTTCAGGGATTACGTCTATATCCCGCTTTCGGGAAGCCGCTGTTCAACGCCGAGGCATATATTTAACCTTTTTGCGGTTTGGTTTCTTACCGGGCTTTGGCACGGCGCTTCGTGGAATTTTGTGCTTTGGGGCCTCTATTACTTCCTGCTGCTCGTTGCGGAAAAATACGTTTTCAAAAATATACTTAAAAAAATACCGAACCTCCTAAGGCATATATTGACCTTGATTTTGGTTCTTTTCGGCTGGGCGATTTTCTCCTGCACGGAGCTTTCACAGCTCGCCCTGTTTACAAAATGCCTTTTCGGATTAAACGGAGCGTCCGATTCAAATTCGCTCTATTTGCTTTATTCAAACTTGACTATTATGCTGACCATGGCGGTATTTTCAACAAACCTTTTCGACCTCAAGGAGAAAAATAGAAGGCTCAAGGGTTGGGTTAAGTACATAATAATGCTTGCCCTGCTTTTATTGAGCTTGGTATATCTTGTAGGCAACAGCTTTAATCCTTTCTTGTATTTCAGATTTTAACGGGAGGCGATATATATGGAAACGGCGGAAATCACAATAGAAGTTGCCGCAAAAAAGCGCCCAAAAAAAGCCTTGTTTTGGCATGCGCTGACTGTTTTCAGCTTTTTTGCGTTACTCGTCTGTCTGCTCGTTTTAAAAATTGCGAGCGATGACAAACCGTTTTCGCAAACCGAAAACCGTTATCTTGAACAAAAGCCCAAGCTCGGCATTTCGGCTGTAAAAAGCGGCGATTTTATGTCGAGAGTTGAAAATTATTTTTCGGACCAGTTCCCGTTCAGGGACAGGATAGTTTCCTTTAAATCGGCGGCGGAACGCTCTCTCGGTAAAACCGAGCAAAATAACGTTTATATAGGAAAAGACGGTTGGCTTTTTGAAAACCAAAGCAAATACGACGCAAAAAAAGTAAAGCTGACGACGGACGCGCTTTCCGAATTTTCCGAGAACTGCAAAATCAAAAATCAGGTTTTTATGCTCGTTCCCGACTCAACCTTTTTTATGAAGGATAAACTGCCCCGTTTTCTTCAATTTGAAAGCCAGGCGGAGCAAATCGCTCAAATACACAAGGCGCTTCCGGAAAATATGAAAAAAATCGACTCCGTAAAGATGTTCGATTCGGTTAAGGATAAAAGCACGCTTTACTACAAAACCGACCATCACTGGACTTCAAGAGCGGCAAAAACGGCTTTTGACTTCACCGCCCCACAGCTCGGCATAGACGCGTCTAAAACGGAGTTTGAATTTCACCGCTTGACCGATAATTTTTACGGCACGCTCGCCTCGTCCTCCGGGATATACGATTCGCCGGACGCAATCGAGGTCTGCATACCCAAGAACAGCGGGGGTACATACGTTGTAAACAACGCCGACGAAAAATCAAAAGCGCCGTCGCTTTTTGCGCTTTCAAAGCTTGACCTTACAAACAAGTACGAGGTTTTTCTTGGCGGCAATTTTTCGAGAATTACAATTTCCACCACCAACCTCAACCACAAAAATCTGCTTATATTGAAGGATTCCTACGCAAACTGCTTTATTCCTATGCTCACTCCGTTTTATCAGAATATAGTTATAATAGACGCAAGGTATTTTACCGACAACATAAACGATATTTTACTGGATTATAAATTTACCGACCTCCTTGTGCTTTACAATGTAAATACTTTTCTTGAAGACGCAAGCTTAAAGGACGTTTTATAAGACCAAAAAATTCGCTCGGATTTTTTCGTATCCGAGCGAATTTTCGTCTTTTTTGAAAAAAAATCAAGTTTTCCCCAAAAAAAAATTCAAATTGAAAGAAGGTTCGGAAAATTCTCCCGAAAAGCGCGCAGAATCAAGGAATATCGGGGTCTTTCCGGTTGGGAACGGCTTGCGTTTCTTTTGGGAAATATCGCTTTTTTTCAATTTTTTTCATTTTTTTTGAAAAAATCTATTGACAATCTTTTCTTCTTGTGCTATTATGCGCTTGTAAGGAAAACTT
>CANRIZ010000009.1 GCA_947630835.1 uncultured Clostridia bacterium
TGTGCCCGACGAACATCTGCGGGCAGGGCTTTATCAAGAAAAAAACATACAGGCGCTGGAGTGCTCTGCTTTCAGTTGGCGCGGTGAGGAAGTTCCATGGGCGAGACTTAATTTTTCCAAGAGTGCGATCCTGCGGGACAGTCTGCGGGAAAAAGGAATCTGTCTGCGCTCCTGCTATGAGGACGCCGTAAGGAACGCCCCGGAGGAAGCACAGATCAAGGTTGAAAATATCGGTGGCCCGATACTTCTTATTTACCCGGAGTATGACGGTATGTGGCCGTCCGAGCTGTCGGCAGAGAAAATCAGGGTGCGGCTTAAAGAGAAGAATTTTGCCCATCCCTGCAAGTGCGTCAGCTACAAATACGCAAGTCATATGCTTGTTCCGATCCGGTTAAGCTCCGTCAAGATGTTCCGGGTAGAGCGGAAACACTCTGAACAGTGTTGGGAGAGCGACATGGACGCCTTTGAAAAGACGCTGGCGTTCTGGAAAGAGGTGTGGTGAGACGATGGTTAAGATCACAGTCAAAATCGACGGTATGATGTGCGGTATGTGCGAGGCGCATATCAATGACGCAGTACGGCAGAATTTCAAAGTCAAGAAGGTCACATCTTCCCATAGCAAAGGCAAAACGGAAATTCTTGCTGAAATTCCGCTTGATGATGCAAAGCTGAAAGAAATCATTGATAAGTCCGGATACACCGTCAAAGAAATACATACCGAGCCTTACGAGAAAAAAGGTTTTTCGCTGTTTCACAGATGAGAAAGGAATGGTTTTACATATGTCGCAGCAAGAAAATAATTTCTTGGAAATCGTTGACCTTACAAAATCCTTCGGCATCCGAGATATTCCGATACACAGCCGTTCGCATAGCTCATTTGCTTATTGACAGAGGGAACGGCGGGGAATTTCAGCATATACAGTTCATCGTTATATAATACGGAAATTTTACTGCCATTTGCGCCTGCATAGGTCTTGTTGCGAGCGGGAAGATTGGTAAAATCAATCATCGGTTATTCACCTTGTTTCATTCTTAAATAGTTTTCACGCAAGTACCAGGCCTGTTCCGTAGATATTTCCTGCCCAACTTCGGCGGAGTTTATATCGGCGTTCAAGTCGCTCCAGTACATATCCAAATGGTAATCTTTTTTTCCGCTGTCTACAATTTTCCAAGAAGCAATCATATTTTTCAAAGAAGATTGCAGATAGGGCGGCAGACCGCATTCGAGATATTTTTTGCTTTTGGGTAATCCCGTTTCCTTCTCATACCTTGTATCCACGGTATCCAAAACATAATATATTCCATTGTGCAACCAAGCGCTTTTGCAAGCTGCTGCACCGTGCGGGCAAAGCATTTTTGCAGAGAGCTTTTGCCGGAACAAATATCTATAACGGCTGTTTTGGGCACACCGCTGATCTGCGACAGATGGTATTTGGTTATATTTCTGCTGTCAATATATTCTTGCAGGTTCATTTACACCACCCTCCTTCTATTATATTATGTCGGTGTACCGACCGTTTGCCAATGGGCTCATAAGGATATGATTTTAACATTTCTTGACGAAGGGGTATTAGGGGCAAACCCCTAAAGGGGAACAGACGGCGTTTTAGCCGTCTGTTCGGTTGGGAACTTGCCGTACAAGTTCCCTGCTTGTTACGGTGTGAGACGCACACCGTAGGTGGATTTCTGCATCCTCGCTTACAAGAGAAATAAGCAATGGAATATGTAGAGTTGAAGTAAAAAGTTAAAAACCTGTCACAAAAAAGTTTGAAAAACTTCAAAAAATCTCTTGACATCGTTGCGTTAAAGTGCTAATATATTAGACAAATTTAATAGTGGCAAAGGCTATGACGAAGAATGGTCACGGAGAAAAACGGCAAGAGAACTGATGGTAGGTGCGAATCAGCGTGTTATATATCCCTGTCCTCTCACTTCCGAGCCGGGAACCTGAAGCGATATGTGTGTAGGGAACCCCGTGTATGTTACGTTAGTGCATAGAAGTTGTTTGACTTCGAAGAGGTGGCGGATTATATATATCCGCAATTTGAGTGGTACCGCGAGTGCGATAAGGAAGTAACACCCGTCTCAAAACAATTTAAGGCTTTGAGGCGGGTTTTTGTTTTGCCTTAAAGTCAAAAAACAACGCGTAAACTTAAATTATGAAAGGCGGAATGAAAATGTTAACTCTCGACAAAGTATTTAATGCACAGACGGTGCTGAAAAACATTATTCGTGAAACAAACTTAGTCAGAGCTTATGGTATAGCAAATGACTGTGAACTATATCTAAAACCTGAAAACCTACAAATTACGGGTTCATTTAAGGTTAGAGGCTCTGCTTATAAAATTGCGATGCTGACCGACGAAGAAAAGAAAAAAGGCGTTATCGCCTGTTCTGCCGGAAACCATGCACAGGGCGTGGCGCTCGCAGCAACCAAGAACGGCATTAAATCATTAATCTGTCTGCCGGATACGGCACCCATCTCTAAGGTTGAAGCAACCAAGGGTTACGGCGCAGAGGTTTGTTTGGCAGAAGGTTGCTATGACGATGCCTACCAAAAAGCACTGGAGCTTCGTGACAGTGAAGGATATACCTTTGTTCATCCCTTTGATGATGAAAACGTCATCGCAGGTCAAGGTACGATTGCACTTGAAATTCTGAATGACCTTGATAATATCGATGCCATTGTAGTTCCCATCGGTGGCGGCGGTCTCATTTCGGGTATTGCCTACACTGCAAAGCAAATCAGGCCTTCCGTTAAAGTATACGGTGTTCAGGTAGCGGGTGCGCCGAGTATGTACAACTCGGTAAAAGACGGAGAAATTCAATGTCTTTCCTCCGTTTCCACCATTGCCGACGGTATTGCCGTAAAACAACCCGGTGAAAACACTTTTCATTATGTGAGTGAGTATGTGGATGAAATTGCTCTTGTCACCGATGACGAGGTTGCAAGTGCCATTCTTGCTCTTATTGAAAAGCAAAAGATGATCGCAGAAGGTGCAGGTGCAACAGCGGTCGCCGCTGTTATGACAAATAAGTTTAATCTAAAAGGTAAACGAGTAGTTGCGGTCGTATCGGGTGGTAACATTGACGTTACAAGTCTTTCCCGTGTGATTGACAGAGGTCTTCTTAATTCCGGTCGTTCTTCCGGTCTGCTGATTGAGCTTATTGATAAACCCGGACAGCTCAAGGAGATTTCCCGTATCATTGCTGACTGCGGTGGCAATGTAACCGGTGTGCACTATGAAAAAGGCAACACCGAAAGTGTCAACGGTTGTTTCCTCCGTATCGAAATGGAAACAAGAGATTTTGAACACGTTAACTTGATCACAAAATCCCTTCGTGACGAAGGCTTCAAATTAGTGTAATTTTGAAAGGAGTTAAAGTTATGAGCAGCAAAGTTCAAACCAACAAGGCTCCGGCAGTAATCGGACCTTACTCACAGGCAGTAGTTGTGGGTAATCTCATTTTTACCTCCGGACAGATCCCTCTAAATCCCGAAACGGGTGTTTTGGAAGGTGAAAACATTACCGAGCAAACTCACAGAGTTTGCAAAAATTTGGAGGCAGTGCTATCTGCCGCAGGCGGCTCGCTAAAGAGTGCCGTTAAAACCGTTTGCTTCTTGGCAAACATGGCAGATTTCGGTGCATTCAACGAAGTATATGCACAGTATTTTACCGAGAAGCCCACACGAAGCTGTGTGGCAGTAAAAGATCTTCCCAAAGGTGCTTTAGTCGAGGTGGAAGTGATCGCAGAAAAGGAGTAAACAGCAATGATGGATTCAAGTAAATACCGAGTGGGATATTTCCCGGTCGATAAAAAATACAACAAATGGGTAGAAAAAGACCACATCGAAAAACCGCCTGTGTGGTGTAGCGTAGATATGCGCGACGGCAACCAAAGCCTTGTCATTCCGATGAGCTTGGAAGAAAAACTGGAATATTACAAGGTTTTACTTCAAGTTGGCTTTAAAGAAATAGAGGTTGGTTTCCCTGCAGCAAGCGAAACTGAATATGAGTTCCTTCGCACCTTGATTGATAACAATATGATCCCAGATGACGTTACGGTGCAGGTGTTGACACAGTGTCGTGAACATATTATCCGCAAAACCTTTGATGCCTGTAAAGGTGCGCCGAGTGCAATTATTCACTTCTATAATTCAGTAAGTGTTGCACAGCGTGAGCAGGTTTTCAAAAAATCCAAGGAAGAAATTAAGCAAATCGCCGTTGACGGTGCAAAGCTTGTAAAAAAGTTGGCAAGTGAGTATGAAGGCAATTTTCGTTTTGAATATTCTCCTGAATCTTTTACCGGAACCGAACCCGAATATGCGCTTGAAGTGTGCAATGCCGTTCTTGACGTATTAGAACCGAGCGCCGATAACAACGTAATTATCAATCTTCCCGTAACCGTAGAAATGAGCTCGCCTCATGTTTACGCATCGCAGGTTGAGTATATGAGTGAAAACCTCAAATACCGTGAGTTCGTAACATTGTCGCTTCATCCGCATAACGACAGAGGTACTGGCGTTGCCGATACGGAACTCGCTCTCCTTGCAGGTGCAGACCGTGTGGAAGGTACATTGTTTGGTAACGGAGAACGCACCGGTAACGTGGACATCATCACCTTGGCAATGAATATGTATACTCACGGTGTTGATCCCAAGCTCGACCTTTCCAATATGAATGAGCTTGTGGAAAAATACGAACGATGCACCCGTATGCATGTTTACGAAAGAGCTCCTTATGCCGGTGCGCTCGTATTTGCCGCATTCTCAGGTTCTCATCAGGATGCCATTGCAAAAGGTATGAAATACAGAATGAAGAACAAACTGCACGAATGGAGTGTCCCGTATATTCCGATTGATCCAAAGGATATCGGCAGGACCTATGATGCCGACGTAATCCGTGTGAATTCTCAGTCCGGCAAGGGCGGCATTGGATATCTGCTTGAACAGACATTCGGATATAATCTCCCTGCAAAAATGCGTGAACATTTCAGCTATATGTGCAAGGATATTTCCGACCACGAACACAAAGAACTCAAACCCGACGAGGTACTTTCCATCTTTACCGAGCATTATTTGAATCTTGATTGCGGTATTGGTATTACCGACTTCGACTTTGTGCGTGATAATGACATAGTGAAGATCAATATTACATTTATGAAAGACGGCGAGGAAACCGAGCTGGAAGCCGAAGGCAACGGTACACTCAGCGCAGTGAACAATGCGCTTTGCGAATTTACCGGAGAAGAATACACCTTGCAGGTATTTACACAGCACAGTATGCAGGGTGACGGCTCTCGCAGTATTGCCGCTTCATATATCGGCTTGGAACGCGAGGACGGTTCGATGTATTGGGGCGCCGGAACTGACACGGACGTGATTCAAGCCAGTACAAAAGCACTTCTCAGTGCGTTCTGTAATATGACTAAGGGAGGCAAATGAAATGGGAATGACAATGACTCAAAAAATCCTTGCCGCCCATGCGGGGCTTGACAAGGTGGTTGCCGGTCAGCTAATCAGCGCAAAGCTGGATATCGTGCTCGGCAATGATATTACGACACCCGTTGCGGTGAATGAATTTAAGAAAGCGGGATTTGATTCCGTATTTAACAAAGATAAGGTAGCTATCGTGCTTGACCACTTTGTTCCCAACAAGGATATTAAAGCGGCCGAACAATCCAAGACCTGCCGTGAATTTGCCTGCGCTCACTGTGTAAGCCATTTCTACGACGTGGGAAAAATGGGCATAGAACACGCTCTTCTTCCTGAACAAGGTGTTGTTACCGCAGGCGACTGTATCATCGGTGCTGACAGCCACACCTGTACATACGGAGCGCTCGGCGCATTCTCAACCGGTGTCGGCTCTACCGATATGGCGGCAGGTATGGCAACGGGTATGGCTTGGTTTAAAGTGCCGTCTGCCATCAAGTTCAATTTGATGGGGAAACTTCCTTCAAATTGCAGCGGTAAGGACGTTATCCTCACCATCATCGGTATGATCGGTGTTGACGGTGCTCTTTATAAGAGTATGGAATTTGTCGGCGAAGGCACTCACAGTCTTTCGATGGATGACCGCCTTTGCATCTGTAATATGGCAATCGAAGCGGGTGCTAAAAACGGAATCTTCCCCGTGGATGACGTTACTATGGAATATCTGAACGGCAGAAGTGAAAGAGAACCCGTTATTTATGAAGCAGATGCCGATGCCGAATATGAAAAGGTTGTTGATATTGACCTTTCCAAAATCGTTCCTACCGTTGCTTGTCCGCACCTTCCCGAAAACACCCACCCGGCAAGTGAACTGCACGATATTAAAGTAGACCAAGTCGTGATTGGCTCCTGCACCAACGGAAGAATGGAAGATATGGAAGCCGCTTATAAGATTTTGAACGGCAAAAAGGTGGCTGACGGAATCCGTTGCATCATTATCCCCGGCACAATGCAAATCTTGCGTGAGTGTGTAGAGCGTGGATATTATACCGCTTTTATCGATGCAGGTGCCATCGTTTCCACACCAACCTGCGGCCCTTGCCTTGGCGGGTATATGGGGATCCTTGCCGCAGGTGAAAAATGTATTGCTACAACCAACCGTAACTTTGTCGGTCGAATGGGACATGTTGACAGCGAAGTTTATCTCGCATCGCCTCACACTGCTGCCGCAAGTGCGCTGACAGGATACATTACCGAATATAAGGAGGCGTAACCATGAATACACAAGGAAAAGTTTTCAAATATCCCGATAACGTTGACACCGACGTAATCATCCCCGCCCGTTATCTGAATACTCCCGATGCAAAGGAACTGGCTTTGCATTGTATGGAAGATATCGACACCGAATTCGTTAAAAATGTAAAGTCAGGCGACGTTATGGTTGCAGGCTGGAACTTCGGTTGCGGCTCCTCCCGTGAACACGCACCTCTCGTTATTAAAACCTGCGGGACGGGATGCGTCATTGCCAAGAGCTTTGCCCGTATCTTCTACCGCAACGCTATCAACATCGGTCTTCCGATTTTGGAGTGTGAAGAAGCGGCAGAGGAAATCAATGCAAACGATGAGGTTGCGGTGGATTTCGACACAGGTGTTATTACCAACGTCACCACCGGAAAGACCTATCAGGCGCAACCGTTCCCACCTTTTATTCAAAATATTATTAAAAGAGGAGGACTCTTAATGTCCTTGAAAGAAGGTGAAAATAATGGTTAAAAACATAGCGGTAATCCGTGGTGACGGCATCGGCCCCGAAATCGTAAACGAAGCGATTAATGTGCTTGACAGGGTTGCTGAACTTTACGGACACATCTTTAACTACACAGATGTGGATATGGGCGGATGTGCTATTGATAAGCACGGCGACCCACTTCCGACAAGCGAACTTAAAAAATGCGTAGAATCCGACAGCGTTCTCCTCGGTGCTGTCGGCGGAAATAAGTGGAACGACGTTCCCGGAAATATGCGTCCCGAAAAAGGCCTTCTCAGACTCAGAGCCGGAATGGGCGTTTACTCCAATAACCGTCCTGCAAAAATCTGGCCGCAGCTTAGCAGTGCTTCTCCCTTGAAAAAATCTATCGTAGAGCAAGGCATTGACTTTATCATCGTTCGTGAACTCATCGGCGGTATTTACTTCGGCGAACACAAGACCGAAGGCGATACAGCTATTGACGTGTTGACCTACAACGAAGCAGAAATCGAGCGCATCGGTAGAATCGGCTTTGAAACGGCTCAAAAGCGAAACAAAAAGCTCTGCTCGGTTGAAAAGTCTAATGTGCTTGACTCAAGCCGTCTTTGGAAGAAAGTTATGCACCGTCTTAGCACGGAATATCCGGATGTAGAATTAACCGATATGCTGGTTGATAACTGCGCTATGCAGATTGTAAAGAACCCTGCACAGTTCGACGTTATCGTAACCGAGAATATGTTTGGCGACATTCTTTCGGATGAAGCTTCCCAAATCACCGGCTCTATCGGTATGATTCCTTCCTCAAGTCTTGGCGCTTCCTCCTGCGGATTGTATGAGCCTATTCACGGCTCTGCTCCCGATATTGCAGGACAGGATAAAGCCAATCCAATTGGCACTATTCTTTCAGCAGCAATGATGCTGAGATTCAGTTTTAATATGTGTGAAGAAGCAAATGCTATCGAAAACGCTGTTTCCGCATACCTCGATGCAGGCTACCGCACCGCCGACATTATGAGTGAGGGAGGAAAACTCGTAGGCTGTAAGCAGTGTGGTAAGCTGATTCGAGATAACTTGGAAAAGGGGTGAACAAAATGCTTCTTTCAGGTTCAGATATCGTAGTAAAAACCCTGATTGAACAAGGCTGTGAAACTGTTTTCGGATATCCCGGAGGACAGATCCTCAACGTATATGACAGCCTTTATAAATACCAAAATGAAATCAATCACGTATTGACCGCTCATGAACAAGGTGCGACGCACGCCGCCGACGGATATGCCCGAACAACCGGCAAAGTCGGTGTAGTCATCTCCACCTCCGGTCCCGGTGCTACCAACCTTGTAACCGGTATTGCTACCGCCTACCTTGATTCTATCCCGATGGTCGCTATTTGCGGTAACGTGCCGACAACACAGATCGGTACGGATAGTTTCCAAGAAATTGATATTACGGGCGTGACCTTGCCGATCACAAAGCACAACTACTTCGTCAGCGACGTTGCAGATTTAGCAGATACCATTCGTGAGGCATTCAAGCTTGCGAAATCAGGCAGACCCGGACCTGTTCTTATTGACATACCCAAGGATGTTCAGATTGCTAAATGCGAATATGAAGAACAGGCTCCCGTGGAGAAAGACGAACCCTTTGCCGCAAAGGACGTTCGCATCAAAGAAGCGGCAAAGATCATCAACTCCGCAAAGCGTCCCTTCATCTATTTTGGCGGAGGCGTCATTACCTCGAATGCACAAGACGAGGTTTTAGCTCTTGCCGAAAAGATTGATGCACCGATTGGATGCTCTTTAATGGGACTTTCCGCTATTCCTACCGACCATCCGAGATTCCTCGGTATGCAGGGAATGCACGGTCACTTTGCATCCTCTATGTCAATGCATAATGCTGACGTCATCCTTTCACTCGGTGTTCGTTTTAATGACCGTGTTACAGGAAACCGCACAAAATTTGCAACGGGCGCAAAAATCGTTCACGTTGACGTGGACGGCTCGGAACTTAATAAAACCGTTAACTCGGCTTGCGGACTCAGAGGCGATGTAAAGCTCACACTGAAAAAGCTTCTTCCTATTTTGAACGAAGGAACGAAATCCGAATGGATGGCAAAGGTTGAGGCGTTCCGTAAGGAAGAAGAAAACTTTCTTGATAACCGTGAAGGACTCACTCCTCGCAGAGCAATCCTTACACTTAATAAGTATTTAGGTGATAACACAGTTGTTTGTACCGACGTTGGACAACATCAGATGTGGGCTGCTCAGAATCTTAATTTTAAGACAGCACGCCGCTTCCTTTCCAGTGGCGGACTGGGTACAATGGGATTCGGTTTCGGAGCGGCAATCGGTGCGGCATACGGTATTGGTGAGCGAAGTGTTTTGATCACAGGCGATGGTAGTTTCGGTATGAATCTTAACGAACTTGCTACTGCTGTAAGATACAATGTTCCTGTTGTGGTTATCATTATGAATAACGGTGTGCTCGGTATGGTTCGCCAGTGGCAGGCCTTGTTCTATGATAAGCATTATTCTAATACGATCTTGGAAAGAAAAACGAATTTTACGGCTTTCGCCAAATCCTTTGGTGCAGACGGTGAATCTGTTACCACACCCGAAGAATTAGACGAAGCCCTCGGGCGTGCATTCAATACCGAAGGTCCTTATGTTATCGACTGCAAGATTGATAAGGACGAATTTGTTCTTCCCATGCTTCCTCCCGGCGGATGTATGGACGATATTATCACAAAGTTGGAGGTGAAACTATGAGTAGATATACCGTTGCCGTGTTGGTTAACAACCAGTTCGGTGTATTGAATAGAGTTACCAGTATGTTTCGCCGCCGACAGTTTAATATAAGTGCGCTGACGGTAAGTGAAACCGAGACAAAGGAGCTTTCACGAATTACTGTCGTTTTTGATGGGGAAGATGTGGCAAAACAACAGCTTATCAATCAGTTATATAAATTGCCGGATGTTTGCTCAATTAAAGAGTTTAACGAGGACAATTCGATTAGTTGTGAATTGCTTCTGCTCAAAGTTAAAAATGAAACAGACACCAGAGATGAAGTCCGCAGTGCAGCGGATGCATTTGGTGCAAAAACCGTGGATTATTCCAAAGGTTATTTAATGTTCCGTCTTACGGATATAAGTAGAAGGATAGATGATTTCATAAATGTTATGAGAGACTTTACTATTCTCGAAATCTGTCGAACAGGCAGCGTATCCCTTGAAAAAGGAAGTACCACCATACGTCAAAATTTGAATTTATAAATACAGAAAGAGGTAATTAAAATGGCAAACAGAATTTTTTATCAGCAAGATTGTGATCTTCAGAAACTCAGCGGCAAGACCGTTGCTATCATCGGCTACGGCTCTCAGGGACACGCTCACGCCCTTAACTTAAAGGAAAGCGGCGTCGATGTTGTTGTCGGTCTTTATGTTGGTTCCAAGAGTTGGGCAAAGGCAGAAGCACAGGGACTTAAAGTAATGACTGCGGCAGAAGCGGCAAAGGCAGCCGATATCATTATGATCCTTATCAACGATGAAAAGCAGGCGGCTCTCTATAAAGAATCTATTGAACCCAACCTTACCGAAGGCAAAACTCTCGCTTTCGCACACGGCTTTAATATTCATTTTGGCTGTATCAAGCCTCCGAAGAATGTTAACGTTATTATGATTGCTCCCAAAGGCCCCGGTCATACCGTTCGCAGCGAATATCAGGCAGGCAAAGGTGTTCCTTGCCTTATCGCTGTTGAACAGGATGCCACCGGCGATGCTTGGGATATCGGTTTGGCTTATGCGCTCGGTATCGGCGGTGCCCGTGCAGGTGTTCTGGAAACTACTTTCCGCACCGAAACCGAAACCGACCTGTTCGGTGAGCAGGCAGTTCTCTGCGGCGGCGTTTGCGCTTTGATGCAGGCAGGTTATGAAACCTTGGTTGAAGCAGGATACGATCCCCGTAACGCTTACTTTGAGTGTATCCACGAAATGAAGCTAATTGTTGACCTTATCTATCAAAGCGGTTTTGCGGGTATGCGTTATTCTATCTCCAACACCGCCGAATACGGCGACTACATTACCGGCCCCAAGATCATCACCGAGGATACCAAAAAAGCAATGAAAAAGATCCTTTCCGACATTCAGGACGGCTCTTTTGCCAAAGACTTCCTTTTGGATATGTCGTCAAGCGGCGCGCAGGTTCATTTCAATGCTATGAGAAAGAAAGCAAGCGAGCATCCTTCCGAGGTCGTAGGTGCCGATATCCGTAAACTCTACAGTTGGAGTGATGAGGATAAACTTATAAACAACTAACAGGGGGTGCGGATTATGCGTAAGGAAAACGTTGTGGACGGGGTGCAAAATGCACCGCACCGCAGTTTGTTTCATGCACTGGGACTGACCGAAGAAGAACAAAAAAGACCGTTAATCGGCATCGTCAGTTCTTACAACGAAATCGTACCCGGACATATGAATATCGACAAGATCGTGGATGCCGTCAAGCTCGGTGTTGCGATGGCAGGCGGTACTCCTATCGTCTTCCCGGCAATTGCCGTTTGTGATGGTATTGCTATGGGACATACGGGAATGAAATATTCTCTCGTAACCCGTGACTTGATTGCCGACTCAACCGAAGCTATGGCTTTGGCTCACGGATTTGACGGACTCGTTATGGTTCCGAACTGCGATAAGAATGTGCCCGGACTTTTAATGGCAGCGGCAAGAGTGAATGTTCCTACCGTATTTGTCAGCGGCGGTCCGATGCTTGCAGGCAGAGTGGAAGGTAAGAAAACAAGCCTTTCTTCTATGTTCGAGGCGGTCGGTGCCTATAATGCAGGCAAACTCGATGATGAAAAGCTGAAGGAATACGAATGTAAGACCTGTCCCACTTGTGGTTCTTGCAGCGGTATGTATACGGCAAACTCAATGAACTGCCTCACCGAAGCACTCGGTATGGGGCTTCGCGGAAACGGTACAATCCCCGCAGTATATTCTGCGCGTATTGAACTTGCAAAACACGCAGGTATGGTGGTGATGGAACTTCTTCGCAAGAATATCCGTCCCCGTGATATTATGACCAAGGAAGCTCTTATGAATGCGCTGACGGTAGATATGGCGCTTGGCTGTTCCACCAACAGTATGCTTCATCTTCCTGCTATTGCTCACGAGTGTGGTGTGGAACTGAATTTGGATATTGCCAATGAAATCAGCGCAAAGACACCGAATCTTTGCCATCTTGCACCTGCCGGTCGCACTTATATGGAAGATCTTGACGAAGCAGGTGGCGTATATGCTGTGATGAACGAACTGACAAAGAAAGGTCTGCTTAACACCGACTGTATGACCGTAACAGGTAAAACAATGGGAGAAAACATCGCGGGTTGCGTTAATCTCAATCCCGATGTTATTCGTCCCGTTGAAAATCCTTATAGCGAAACGGGCGGTATTGCAGTGCTGAAAGGCAACCTTGCTCCCGAAGGAAGTGTTGTTAAACGCTCTGCGGTTCTCCCCGAAATGCTCGTTCATAAAGGCCCTGCCAAAGTGTTCGATTCAGAAGAGGAAGCACAGGCGGCAATCAATGCAGGCAAGATCGTTGCCGGCGATGTGGTTGTTATCCGTTATGAAGGCCCCAAAGGCGGCCCCGGTATGCGTGAAATGCTTAACCCAACCTCTGCGATCATGGGAATGGGTCTCGGTAACAGCGTTGCACTTATTACTGACGGTCGTTTCAGCGGTGCTACTCGTGGTGCTTGTGTCGGTCACGTTACTCCCGAAGCAGCTTCGGGAGGTATGATCGGTGTAGTAGAGGACGGCGATATTATCAGCATCAATATCCCCGAAAACACCATAGAACTCAAAGTGGATGCCGACGTTCTTGCCGAGCGTATGAAGAACTTTGTACCGAAACAGAAAGAACTCTCCGGTTATCTCAAACGCTATGCGGCATTGGTATCCGGTGGCGCATCGGGGGCAATTCTGAACTGATATGAAAGATTTAAAAGAAAAACTCGGTACACTTTGTGTGTTCAGAGAATTATTAAAAGATAAGGTGATTTCCTCGCTTTGTGCCTATCTTGATAACCCTACAAGCTCGGCTTATGCCGAGCTTGTGGCGGTTCTCTACGACCGGGCAAGCGGAAACCTCGGTGAATATATCAAAGAAATCTGCACCAACAGTGAAAATGTGTACGTAAAGGCTGTGGGTCTTGGCAAAGATGTACCGACCTATATGCAGTCTTCGCTCGAATCTGAACTCGATATTCTGCAAGAAGTATCGGAACTTAACAAAGACAAGCTTTGCAGTTTGCTTGATTATAAAGGCTTTTTGCCGGAGTTTACCTCAACAAGTATTGATTTGAAGGAAATCTATCTGCACAGAGCAAAAAATATCGGGAAATGCGGGTACGGTATCTATGCAAAGAACCGTATGTTCTACGTTGACGAGCAAGGCAGCATCGTTCCCGTGCTGCATCCCGATAAAACCAAACTTTCCGACCTTGTTGATTACGAGCGAGAAAGAAATATTATCATCGACAATACCAGGGCGTTGCTTCAAGGAAAACCGGCGGCAAACATTCTGCTTACAGGCGATGCAGGTACAGGTAAATCGTCAACCGTAAAAGCTGTTGTCAATGCTTTGTGGAACGAAGGACTTCGTATTGTTGAGGTAAGAAAAGATCAGCTTCACAGTATCCCGAAGATACTGGATGAACTGTCAAGCAATCCTTTGAAATTCGTTTTGTTCATTGATGACCTCTCATTCCTCAAAAATGACGATAACTTCAATGCACTCAAGGCGGTATTGGAAGGTTCTGTTACAGCAAAATCGAACAATGTGGTTATTTACGCTACAAGCAACCGCCGTCATATCATTAAAGAGAAATTTTCCGACCGTGATGGTGATGATGTTCATCGCAATGATACGATGCAGGAACTTGTGTCCTTGTCTGAACGTTTTGGAATCCACGTGACATTTTCAAAGCCGAATAAGGAGACCTTTCTTCACATCGTTCACCATTTAGCAAAGGAAAACGGTGTTGATATGCCAACCGAAGAACTTGATACCAAGGCAGAGCAATTTGTTTTGGGGCGCAGCGGAAGATCTGCAAGACTTGCTAAACAGTTTATAGATGGATTACTTGCGAGGTGAAGCGGTATGTATTTTGACGATTTGAAAGTCGGTATGACGGTGGAAACCGTACCTGCCGTGATCGAAAAGGAAAAGATGATGGCCTTTGCCCGTGATTACGACAACATTCCGCTTCACACAGACGAGGAATATGCAAAAACAACAGTGTTTGGTAAGCTGATTGCTCCCGGTGTAATGTCATTTATGTCGGTCTGGGCAAAATATCTTGAGGTGGATTTCTTCGGGGATAAGTTGCTTGCAGGAAAATCAACTAAGATCGAATGGTTAAAACCTGTCTTTGCTGACGATGTTTTATCCGGCAAGGCAACCATAACAAAGTTAGTCAAACGCAATCAGAAGAACGGACTTGTTGAGATTACTATCGTGGTATATAACCAAAACGGAGATGTGGTGCTGACAGATGTTACTGAAGCAATTGTGAAACGCAAAGATGGTGAGAAATAAATTATTGGCGTTATTGTAAATGTAATTACTGTGCTTCTTGGATCATCTATAGGTTTGCTGTTTAAGAAAGGCATACCCGAAAGGGTGACCAAGGCGGCGATGATCGGTCTTGGTACCTGTACGCTGCATATCGGAATATCAGGCAGTCTTGTCGGCGAAAACACGCTGATTCTGATTGTGTCTGTCGTTCTGGGTGCAATCGTCGGAACCTTGCTGAACATTGACGGAGCCATCAATCTTCTTGCCGGAAAGGTTGAGGAAAAGTTTAAGAAGGATACGCAATGAACAAGATCAAAAAAGACAATCCGATTGATGCTTTGAAGAATGAGAATCTATGACCACGCCTTGCTTGTAGGCAGAAAAGGGTATAACAAACCAAACGAGAGGGGCAAAAGATCCGCCTTTGTCCCTCTCGTTATTTATCTATGTATAAATCAGTTCCTTGTCGACAATCTCTGTTGCCCTGTTTCGGATATTGTTCATCCTCCCGACCCACGTCATTTGGTCTTGCGCTTTGAGCGCTTCTGTCACACCCTCACGCTCCGCCATCTGCTTTACCAGCCGAGAGAACAGTTTCTGTGCCTGTTGGTCGATGTCGGCAAGGTGGCTGTTCAGCTCGCAAGTGGTGAGTAGGTTGTGTACAGAATACGGTGATGCTCTTTCAAATAAAGTCTATGCCGCTGTCCCCATATCCCTACAGGCTGTTCTTCCTCGGCGGGTAAAGTTGGAAATGGCAACAGATACTCGCCCTGCTGTTCGTATTTCCCGCCCATTTGCTCAAATAAACTCTGTTCCATCATTGTACCTCCGTGTACTTCACTTTGTATTTTTTGATCGGTGCGTTGGCAACTTTTAAGAGAATATTATCTACGGCTTTTTTGGCGGAGAGCAAGGGATTCGGCTGCGTTACACTCCGCCGAAGTTTGCTTCGCAAACAAATCCTATTTTAAGTCCCTTTTGCTCGTACCTCGCAAAAGATGGACTGAGGTTCGAATCCCTTGCAAAAAGTCTTTTTGTAAAAATAAAAAAGGAATCACATTTTGCGATTCCTCTTTTTTTGGCGGAGAGCAAGGGATTCGGCTGCGTTACACTCCGCCGAAGTTTGCTTCGCAAACAAATCCTATTTTAGTCCTTTTGCTCGTACCTCGCAAAAGATGGACTGAGGTTCGAATCCCTTGTCATAATTTTTCTATAAAATAAAAAAGAGAAATCACATTTTGCGATTCCTCTTTTTTTGGCGGAGAGCAAGGGATTCGAACCCTCGAACAGGTTTTGGCCCGTTACACGATTTCCAATCGTGCTCCTTCGACCAGCTCGGACAACTCTCCGTGGTTACCAAGTTATTATAAATGATAAATTACAAAAAATCAAGTAATTTATAATTAAATTTTATATTCTATTTTATTTGCATTATAATAAGTTTTGTTGTATAATACAGCTATTAATTTATTACGAGGAAATTATGGGCAAAAGGGTTTTATCGTTATTAGTTATTTTATCTGTAATTATAACCTTGTTCAGCGGCTGCTTCGGTCCAAAGGCTGACAAGTCCTTTTCTGCGCCCGTTTTGGGTGAACCCACAAGCCTTGACCCGCAAATTGCCGATTCCGATTCGGAGAAAACCGTAGTTCTAAACTGCTTCGAGGGGCTTATGAGGGTAAATGATAAGGGCGAGCTTGAAAACGGCGTTGCGCAAAGCTATACCGTTTCGCCCGACGGACTTACATATACTTTTAAGCTTCGCAACAATGCTCATTGGGCTCTGTTTTCGGGGCACAGCGAGCTGCTCGGCGATAATTACAAGGAAACCTTCGATATAAACGTTTATGCCGAGGATTTTAAATTTGCCTTCGACCGTATTTTCGACAGCAATATAAATTCTCCCTACCGTGAATTGTTTTACTGCGTTGACAGTTACGAGGCAAACGATAAATACACCTTTACCGTTCGGCTCAAATTTGCGAATGAAAATTTCCTTTATTCTCTTGCCGCTCCGGGAGCTATGCCCTGCGATAGGGAATTTTATGAGCTTACCGGCGGCAAATACGGTCTTGACGCCAAATATCTTTTGTGCAACGGGCCCTTTAATCTTTCCAAATGGGTAGAGGGTACTTCGCTTCGCATAGTACGAAATGATGATTATGTCGGCGTAAACAGCGTAAAACCCGCTTCCGTTACGTTTTATATTAACTCCGATGAGGCTCAAATTGCGGAAAAAATGAATTCCGAGACGTATGATGTCGCTTTTCTAAATAAGTATAATTACGACAGCCTTGAGGAAAAAGACGATTTTAATACGCTCAGCGTGGAAAATACCGTTTTTTCGCTTGTTTTTAATCAAAACGATAAATATTTGTCAAACAAGAATATACGCCTTGCGGTAAACTATGCCTGTGATTTTTCGTCCCTTAAATTTGACAACGGCGATATTAAACGTGCCGTAAGCGTTGTACCGCCCTGCTGTAAGGTCGGCAATGCCGCCTATATTGATGACGGATTCGGTTCAATGTTAAATTCGTTTAATGCCGAGAAAGCGAAAAATTGCCTTGAACAAGGTCTGCTTGAGCTTGGCGAAGCAAGCGTTGAGCTTAACATAAAATGTTCAAAAGAATATGAAAACGTATTAAAACAGCTTGTGCAGTCGCTCCAAAAAATACTCGGCGTTAAGTTTATCGTATCGGTTACGGCGGTTGAGCAAAGCGAGCTTGAGGCTGTAATGCGCGACGGTAATTATTCCGTTGCTTTTTACCCTTATACGGCCAATTCCGTGTTTGCCGCCGATTTCTTTGAGGAAATTTCCAAAAGCAGCTTTTTAAATTACAATTCGCAGGAATATTCTAATTTGCTGAAAAGCATCAGGGAAAACAGCGGCAGTTCGCAAAAATTAAAGGAATTATGTATGCAGGCGGAGAAAATTCTCGTTTCCGATGCCGTTATAATTCCCGTATTTTATGAAAAAAGCTATTTTATAACCTCCGACGATACCGACGGTATATATTTTTACTCCTCCGGAAGCAATATATATTTTATAAATGCCGCAAAGAAATGATATGTTATGACCGTTAAGAAAAAAACTCTGCTATTTTCCGCTTGGTGCTTCGTTTTGTTCTGCATTGCAGTTATATTTTATTTTTCTCATCAGACGGCGGAGCTTTCAAGCCAAACGAGCAACAATCTTTTAAAATTGATTTTCGAGCGCTTCGGAATACAGCTTAACGCGTATGTTATAAGAAAATCGGCGCACGCCGCGGAATTCGGCGGTCTTTGCCTTGCTTTTAATATAGCTTATTACTTTTCGTTTTCAAAATATGCGCCGTTTGTTTCGCTTGCGTCAACCGTATTTTGCGCTTCTGCCGACGAATTGCATCAGTATTTTGTAATCGGCAGGGCGTGCCAGGTCAGGGACGTTTTTGTGGATTTTTGCGGGGCGGTTCTTGTTACCGCCGTAATTACCGTTATTTATTTTCTTATTAAAATGTTAATTAAAAAAGAGAGGTATAAAAATGTCAATCGTTCGTCCGTTTAAGGCGTTTAGACCGATTAAAGAGCTTGCGGACAAGGTCGCCGCTTTGCCTTATGACGTTATGAGCAGCGAGGAAGCTCGCCAAATGGCGGGGGATAACGAATATTCTTTTCTTCATATTGACAAAGCGGAGATAGATTTACCCCCCGAAACCTATATTTATGACGACAAGGTTTATGAAAAAGCTAATGAAAATTTAAATTCGCTTATAGAAAAAGGCGTATTTATACAGGACAGTAAGCCCTGCCTTTACATTTACGCTCAGACCGTCGGCGGCGGCACGCAGACGGGTATAGTCGGCTGCACTTCCATTGACGATTACATTAACAACGTGATTAAAAAACACGAATTAACCCGTGCCGACAAAGAAGCGGACAGAATACGTCACGTTGACGCTCTTGACGCCAACACAGGGCCTATTTTTCTGGCTTACAGAAAAAATAACGTCCTTGCCGATATAATAGCCGAATATAAATCAAAGCACAATCCGGAATATGATTTCGAGTCCGACGGCGTAGGGCAAAAGGTTTGGGTTATTGACGACGACGGCATTATAAACGCCGTTGTTGAGGAATTTAAAAAAATACCCTCTCTTTATATTGCCGACGGTCATCACAGAGCGGCTTCCGCCGTAAAGGTAGGTATTAAACGCCGTGAACAGAGCAAAAACTATACCGGAGAAGAGGAGTTTAACTTTTTTCTTTCGGTTCTTTTCTGTGCGGACGAGCTGAAAATTTTGGATTACAACAGGGTTATTGCCGATTTGAACGGTTTAAGCTGCGATGAATTTTTAAACAGAATTTCACAAAATTTTGAAACGGAAAAAATCGGCAAAGAAGCTTATGCGCCGAAATTCAGGCACAATTTCGGAATGTATCTCGACGGGGAATGGTATTCCCTGACGGCAAAGAGCGGTACGTTTGACGAAAACGACCCTGTTTTAAGCCTTGACGTGTCGGTTTTGCAGAATAATCTTATAGCTCCCGTACTCGGCATCGACGACCCGAGAACCGACAAAAGGATTGATTTTGTAGGCGGAATCAGAGGCTTGAGCGAGCTTGAAAAAAGAGCCGATTCCGATATGCGGCTTGCTTTTTCAATGTATCCTACATCTCTTGAGGAGCTTATGACGATAGCCGACGCCGGCAGAATTATGCCGCCGAAATCCACCTGGTTTGAGCCTAAGCTGCTAAGCGGACTTTTTATACACAAATTACATTAAAGACGAAAGGCAATGTGAATTAATATGAAATTAGGTATAGTAGGGCTTCCCAACGTCGGAAAGAGTACGTTGTTTAATGCGATTACCAATGCCGGGGCGCAGTCCGCAAATTACGCTTTTTGCACAATAGAGCCGAATATCGGCGTTGTTGACGTGCCGGATTACAGGCTCGAAAAATTAGCCGAAATGTATTCGCCCGACAAGGTTACGCCCGCTTCGATAGAATTTGTTGATATTGCCGGTCTTGTAAAGGGCGCGTCAAAGGGCGAGGGGCTCGGAAACAAATTCCTCTCTCATATAAGAGAGGTTGACGCGGTAATTCATGTCGTAAGATGCTTTGAAAACGACGATATAATTCACGTTGAGGGTTCAATAGACCCGGTAAGGGATATTGAAACGATAAACTTGGAATTGCTTTTATCGGACTTGGAAATTCTTGATAGAAGAATAACAAAGAGCGAAAAGGAGCTTAAAGGCGATAAGTCGCTTCAGAAGGAAGTTGATTTCCTGCACAGGCTCAAGGCGGAGCTTGAAAACGGGATAAACGCAAGGGCGGTTGAAGCTGACGAGGAGGAAAGCGAAATACTTTCCGGTATAGGGCTTCTCTCCGCAAAACCCGTTATTTACGCATGTAACATGTGCGAGGACGATTTCAAAAATAACATAGATACGAACGAAAGATACAATGCGGTTAAGGCGTTGGCTTCAAAGGAGGGTGCGCAGGTGCTTCCCATTTGCGCTGAGCTTGAAGCGGAAATTTCCTCGCTTTCCAAGGAGGAAAAGGAAATGTTCCTTTCCGATATAGGCGTTGACGAGGGAGGACTTGACCTTCTTATTCAGCGTTCGTATGACTTACTCGGGCTTATGTCTTTCCTTACTGCGGGCAAACCCGAGGTAAGGGCTTGGACTATTAAAAAGGGTACAAAAGCTCCAAAAGCCGCGGGAAAAATACATTCAGATATAGAGCGTGGCTTTATCCGTGCGGAAATAGTTTCTTTTGACGACCTTATGCTTTACGGCTCAATGCAGGCCGCCAAAGAAAACGGAAAGGTCCGTTCGGAGGGTAAGGATTACATTATGAAGGACGGCGATATAGTCCTTTTCAGATTTAACGTGTAATTATCGGGCTTTTTGCGGTAATTCCCGATTCCCGGGGTTATCGCGGATAGTCTGCTATATAAAATATGCGCCCGTAGCTCAGCCGGATAGAGCGTTAGACTCCGACTCTAAAGGCCACCGGTTCGAATCCGGTCGGGCGTACCATATCGGGCGTTTGTAAGGTTTATGCTTTATAAACGCTCGATTTTTAGGTAAAATCCGTTTTTGCGTATACAGAGGTTAATAATATTCTTTTTTTTGCAAAAGGCTTAAAATTCTCTTTTTTATTGCAAAAAACAACGCCGTATAGTATTATATTTCTAATGAAAAAAAGCGTATAAAAACAGGTGAATAAAAAATGAAAAAAATTTCGGTAACGGCTCTCGGGGAACTGCTTGTTGATTTTACGCAGGACGGAACGCTAAGCAAGCAGGGCAACCCGATGTTTGAGGCCAATCCCGGAGGCGCGCCGTGCAACGTGCTTGCCATGCTTCAAAAATTAGGCAGGAGTACGGCTTTTATAGGAAAGGTCGGGAACGATTTTTTGGGAAAAGCGCTCATTGATTGCGTGCGGGAAGCGGGGATAAATACTGATAATATTCTTACCGACGGCACTACGCCCACTACCCTTGCCTTTGTGCATACCGCTCCCGACGGCGACAGAAGCTTCTCCTTTTACAGAAACCCGGGCGCCGATATGACCCTGCGTCCTGATGATATCAATTTTGATTTAATTGAAAATTCCGAGATATTCCATTTCGGTACGCTTTCTATGACGGATTCTTCCGTTGAAGCTTCAACGAAGGCTGCGGTAGAAGCCGCCAAAAGCTTCGGCGCAATTATTTCATTTGACCCGAATCTTCGTCTCAGACTTTGGAAAAATGCCGAAACCGCCAAAGAAAAGATAAAATACGGTTTAAGCCGCTGTGATATTCTTAAAATATCCGACGATGAAATAGCTTTTATAACAGGCTTTGACGATATAGACAAAGGTGTTGATATTATCCGTAAGGAATACGATATACCTCTTATCTGCGCCACAATGGGCAAAAAGGGCAGTAAAGCATATTATAAGGATTTATCCGTATACCGTGAAACTTTCCTTGACGTAAACACGGTTGAAACCACGGGCGCGGGCGATACTTTTATGGCGTGCGTGCTTGACGCCGTTTTGGAAAACGGAATTGAAGGCTTCGACAAAAGCAGGCTTTACGATATGCTTACCTTTGCAAACGCTGCGTCGTCTATTATCACAACTCGTCGCGGCGCGCTAAAAGTGATGCCCGAAAAGGCGGAAATTTTAAGCTTTTTGTCAGAACGCATATGAATTTTTATTTTACGGGTTAAATTATGAAACGATTTAAATATCATTTTGAGCCTAAACACGGCTGGATGAACGACCCTAACGGATTGATTTATTTTAAAGGCAAATATCACGCGTTTTTTCAGCACAACCCAAAAGAGCCGAAATGGGGACCTATGCATTGGGGACACGCTGTCAGTGAGGATTTAATTCACTGGGAGGAATTGCCGATAGCTTTAAAGCCCGATACGGACTACGAAGATGACGGCGGCTGTTTTTCGGGCAGCGCTGTAGAAAAAGACGGGATTATGTATCTTTTCTATACTTCGGTTTCTAAAAGCCTCGGTCAGACCCAGTCCGTGGCAACAAGCGAGGACGGAATTAATTTTAAAAAATACGAGGGCAATCCCGTAATAACCGAACCGCCCTGCGACGGAAGCGGGGATTTCAGGGATCCGAAGGTCGGCTTTATCGACGGAAAATATTATATGGTGGTAGGCTCAGGAAAGGACGGCGTCGGTAAAGTTTTGCTCTATAAATCGGAAAACCTGCTTAATTGGGAATATATAGGCGTTCTTTATGAAAACAGGGATTACGGAAAAGTTTTTGAGTGTCCCGATTTCTTTAAAATCGGAGAGGATTTCGTGCTTATGTTCTCAAAAATGGTACCCGATATGAACAAGACGCAGTTTATTATAGGGGATTTTGACGGAGAAAAATTTTATCCGAAATACTTTCAAGCTCCCGAAAACGGACCGCAGTTTTACGCCCCTCAGACCTTTTGCGACGGCAACGGGCGCAGGATTTTAATCGCATGGTTTTATAATTGGGAGAAAAAGCCCGAACCGAGGCTTGATTTTGCCGGCGCGTTTACTATACCGAGGGAAGTGAAAATATATGACGGCAAAATTCATTTGTTTCCCGTTGATCGGGCGCGGCGACTGCTTAAAAGCGAGGATAAATCGGTGAAAATTTGTAAAGACACGGTTATAATGCGGGGAGCAAGGCCCTTTAATAAATTTTGCTTTAAGGGCGAAATTAAAAGCGTTCATATACTTAGAGATGAAAAAGCTGTTGAAGTATTTATAAACGACGGCGAAACGTCATATTCTTATTGGCTATAAAAGCAGGTTAATTATAAAAATATCAGTTCGTAGACGGTGATGCTGAAAATGAGTATTTTAATAAGAGAGTATAAAACCTCCGATTTGCTTTCAATGATTGGAATTTGGAACGAGGTTGTTGAGGACGGTATCGCTTTTCCGCAGGAGGATTTACTCGACGAAAACGGCGGCGGGGAGTTCTTTGCCTTCCAAACCTATTGCGCCGTTGCCGAGGATACGGACAGCGGGCAAATTTTGGGGCTTTATATTCTGCACCCGAACAATGTGGGCAGGTGTTCGCACATATGCAACGCAAGCTTTGCGGTGTTAAAAACCGAAAGAGGCAGGCATATTGGAGAAAAGCTTGTTTCGGACTGCCTTGAAAAGGGCGGGCAAGCGGGCTTTAAAATCCTTCAATTTAACGCTGTAGTGGCTTCCAATATTCACGCTCGGCGTCTGTACGAAAAGCTCGGTTTTGTTCAGCTTGGCACAATACCGAACGGTTTTAGAATGAAGGACGGAAAATTCGAGGACATTTGTCCTTATTATCATATTTTATAACGGGTGATTTAAAATGGATATAAAAGAAATTTTATCAAAATGCGACCATACTCTTTTAAGCCCGGAGGCAACGTGGCGGCAGGTAAAGGAGCTTTGCGACGACGCCGTTAAATACGGCACGGCTTCTGTCTGTATTGCGCCGTCATATGTAAAGCGGGCTAAAGAATATCTGGGCGATAAAACGGCTGTCTGCACGGTTATAGGCTTCCCGAACGGTTATTCTACAACCGCCGTTAAATGCTTTGAAACTGCCGACGCGGTAAAAAACGGCGCGGACGAAATAGATATGGTTATTAATATAGGAAGCCTGAAAGACAAAAAATATAACGATATTCTGTTTGAAATAAACGAAGTTAAAAAGGCTTGCAACGGAAAAATATTAAAAGTTATTATCGAAACCTGCCTTTTAAGCGATGAGGAAAAGGTAAAAATGTGCGAAATTGTTTCCGCTTCCGACGCCGATTTTATTAAAACCTCCACGGGATTTTCAAAGGGAGGCGCAACAAAGGAGGATATTAAGCTTTTTTCGCGCAGCATTACGGGAAAGCTTAAAATCAAAGCCGCCGGAGGGATTTCGAGTATCGGCGACGCCGAGGATTTTATTGAATTGGGCGCTTCAAGGCTCGGCACAAGCAGAATAGTCAAAGCGGTTAAGGAAAATGAAAATATAAATATTAAGAAGTGATAGGTTTATGTCAAAAAGGGTTTTTATTATAGTTCTCGATTCCTGCGGAATAGGCGAAATGCCGGACGCCGCGGATTTTGGCGACAAGGACTGCAATACTTTAAAAAGGATTTCAAAATCCGAGTATTTTACCTGCGAAAACACGGTAAAAATGGGACTTGGGAATATTGACGGATGCGGATATTTGCCTGCAAGCAGTAACCCTCTTGCGGCGGTAGCAAGGCTTAGCGAAAGCTCAAGGGGCAAGGATACCACCACCGGGCATTGGGAAATAGCCGGCATTGTTTCAAAAAATCCCATGCCCACTTATCCCGACGGTTTCCCCGCCGAAATTATAAACGAGTTTTCCAAGCAAACGGGCAGAGGAGTTCTTTGCAACAAGCCGTATTCGGGTACACAGGTAATTAAGGATTACGGAAACCGGCATTTGGAAACGGGCGATTTAATCGTATACACCTCCGCCGACAGCGTTTTTCAAATTGCCGCCGACGAGCAAACGGTACCTCTTGACGAGCTTTACGACTGCTGTAAAAAAGCGAGAAAGATACTTTGCGGAAGAAATGCGGTCGGCAGGGTAATTGCAAGGCCGTTTATAAAAAAGGACGGCGAGTTTATAAGAACGGCGAACAGGCACGATTTCTCTCTCAAACCGCCCGAACGAACTTTGCTTGACGCAATCAAGGACGACGGCAAATGCGTCTATGCTATAGGAAAAATATACGATATTTTCGCCGGCAGGGGTATCGGCGAATATGTATTTACCCATTCAAACGATGAGGGTATGGAAAAAACGCTTGAAGCTTTGGACAAAGATTTTAACGGGCTTTGCTTTGTAAATCTTGTCGATTTTGATATGCTTTACGGTCACAGGCAGGATATTGACGGCTACGCAAAGGCTTTTTCCGCTTTTGACAAATGGCTCGGGGAGTTTATTAAGGGTATGAAAAATGACGATGTGCTTATGATAACCGCCGATCACGGCTGCGACCCGGGAGACGACAGCACCGATCATTCAAGGGAGTATGTGCCTTTAATAATTTACGGCGATAAGATTAAACCCGTAAATCTCGGTACGCTTCCGACCTTTGCCGATATCGGCGCAACCGTTGCCGATTATCTCGGCGTTGAATTTAATACCGTAGGCACAAGCAGATTAAGCGATATTTTAAAGGGGTGAAATTATGACGGACAAAGAATTATGCGCTCTTGCGGTTAAAGCTATGGATAACGCTTATGCGCCTTATTCGGGGTACAAGGTCGGCGCCGCGCTTTTAACCGAAGAAGGAAAAATATATACGGGCTGTAATATCGAAAACGCCGCTTATTCTCCGAGCGTCTGCGCCGAAAGGACGGCAATCTTCAAAGCCGTCTGCGAAGGGAAAAAAGATTTTGTAAAAATTGCCGTATCGGGCGGCAGGGACGGTAAGGTTTCGTCCGAATTTCCGCCGTGCGGCGTTTGCCGTCAGGTGATGGCGGAGTTTTGCCCGCCCGAGTTTGAAATACTTGTCGTAAAATCCGAAAACGAATACGTTTCCTATACCTTGGCGGAGCTTTTGCCGAGCGCATTCACACCCAAAAACGTAAAAAAGTGAAAAAGTGTCCCAAATAGGACATATTTTTAAAAATAAAAAAATTTTTATTACGGTCAAGTGACCGTCAAATATCAAAAATGCAAATTATTTTCTTTTAAATTTTAAAATTTCGGCTTAATTTGAACTTAAATTTAGGCTCTGTTAATTTTTTTCTCGCATTTTTGAGTAATTTTTTAATATAAATATTTTAAGACGGCGTTTTGCGCTCAAACGACCGTAAAAAGTATTTTTTGACATTTTATTAAAATCAGATATAATAAAATCAGACTTGAGCTTAAGTTATAAACAGCAAAGGGGTGAAGGCGTTATGATAGAGTTCTTATCCGAGAATGCCGCGGCGTTTTGGTTCGTGTTGCTGATAATTTTCAGTGTGGCCGAAGCCGCTACGGTTTCGCTTGTTTCGATATGGTTTGCTCTTGGCGCGCTCGGCGCTTTTATTGCAAAGCTTTTGTCGGCAAGCTTTCCGGCACAGGTCACGGTATTCATAATTGTTTCGCTGATATCTTTATTGGCAACCCGACCTATCGTCAATAAAATTCACACGAAAAACATTCAAAGCACCAATGCCGACAGGTGTATAGGTATGGACGCTGTTGTTACGGAGGAAATTGACAATTTAAACTCCAAGGGGCAGGTCAAGGTAAACGGCAACGTCTGGACCGCCCGTTCGGAAAACAATCAAATAATCCCGAAAGGTTCTGTAGTTAAGGCTGTGAGAATTGACGGGGTTAAATTAATAGTAAAGTCAGAAAAGGAGTAAATGTTATGATTTTTTTAATAATTGCAATCGTTCTTGCGTTGGTTATAGTGGCCGCAAACATTAAGATTGTTCCGCAGTCAAAGGCCTACGTTGTAGAAAGGCTCGGAGCATATCAGGGCACTTGGGAAACGGGCTTTCACGTTAAAATTCCCTTTATTGAAAGGGTTGCGAGAATAGTCTCCCTGAAAGAGCAGGTAGTTGACTTTGCGCCGCAGCCCGTAATCACAAAGGATAACGTTACCATGCAGATAGACACGGTCGTTTTCTTCCAGATAACCGACCCCAAGCTCTATACCTACGGCGTTGAAAATCCGATTTCGGCTATCGAAAATCTCTCCGCTACCACTCTTCGTAATATTATAGGCGAGCTTGAGCTTGACTCTACCCTTACGTCGAGGGATACAATCAATGCAAAAATCAGGGTAATTCTTGATGAAGCGACCGACCCGTGGGGCATTAAGGTAAACCGTGTTGAGCTTAAAAACATTATTCCTCCCCGCGAAATTCAGGACGCTATGGAAAAGCAGATGAAAGCCGAACGCCAGCGCCGTGAGTCAATTCTTACCGCAGAGGGCGAAAAGGCGAGTAAGATACTTGTTGCCGAAGGACATAAGGAATCGCAAATCCTTAACGCAGAGGCGGAAAAACAGGCTGCCATACTCCGCGCCGAGGCGGTTAAGGAGGCAAAAATCCGTGAAGCCGAGGGCGAGGCGGAAGCGATACTTGCGGTTGGCAGGGCGAACGCCAAGGCTATCGAGCTTATTAACCAGGCAAATCCCGGCAAGGCGGTTCTTACAATCAAGGGTCTTGAAGCCTTTGAAAAGGCCGCCGACGGCAAGGCTACAAAGATTATTATACCCTCAGAAATACAGGGCTTGGCGGGTCTTGCCGCAAGCGTAAAAGAGCTTGTAACGGACAAAAAGGACGCTGAAGGCGAATAAAACCCATAGTTTAATGCGAAAAACGGACAGTTTAAAAGGCTGTCCGCTTTTTTGTTAAATATTGATAATTATTTGACAATTTTTTTCAACAGTGATAAACTTATTTATTATAAATTATAAGGGGGAGTTCGGTGTGGCAACATCCATTGATTTTATTAAAAAGTACGGCGACAAAACATTTGACGAAGTACCTTTTTGCGATGTGGATAATTTAGCCTTGTGCGAAATATTTTATATGCCGTTTGAGAAAGTCATAAACGACAATTTCAACAAAGAGCCCATACCTTTTGCCGAGGCGTGCAACAGGATTTTTGCTTATAACGGATATAAGCATGTGGGGCCCGGCATTATGCTTTTTAAGAAAATCAGCGTTAAAATGATGGCAATGGCAAGCTGCAAAAGATACAGGGATTTAAAAGTCGTCGCCTGTCAAAGCGCTTATGCTACGGAACCCGCGCTTCAATTTGCGGCGGTAACCCTTATTTTGCCCGACGATACTTTGGTTATAATTTTCAGAGGAACCGACGATACCCTTGCCGGCTGGAAAGAGGATTTTGATATATATCTCAGAAAGGGTATACCGTCTCAAAAGCTCGGGGTTAACTATGTTAACAATATATCAAAGAGGTTTGACGGCCCGCTGATTATATGCGGCCATTCAAAGGGAGGGCACGTTTCGCTTTACAGCGCTCTGCATTGCTCCCGGGAGGCGAGAAGCAGGATTAAAACCGTTTACAATAACGACGGACCGGGGTTTGAAAACTTTAATTTCATAAAGTCGAAAGAGTATAAGGAAATCTTACCCAAATACAAGCATTTCATACCGAGCAACTCGTTTATAGGTATGATTTTGGCTCACGACGACGATTACAAGATTGTTAAAAACAAGAAGTTCTGGGGTATGCTTCAGCACGACGCTTCCACCTGGAAGGTAAAGGGTACGGAGTTTGTTACAAAATCCGACACTTTTGCTCTTTCAAAAATTGCCGACCTCAGCTTGATGGAAATACTGCTTACGGTTAACGACGACGAAAGCGCGGCGTTCGACAGGGTAATGACCGCGGTCGTCAACGGTACGGGGCAGGTTAATCTGACTAATTTTGCAAGAAATATTGTTTCTTCTGTCAGGGGCGCAAGACGCGCTTGGAAAAATATTGACGAGAGTACAAAAACGGAATTTCACGATACCTTTGCAGGCTCGTCCAAGGTCATATCCGACGCAATTAAAACTGTCGTTAAGGACGGTTATATGGATATTGACGGCAAAATTCAGCAAATTGAAGCGGCAAATTCATAACGCAGAGGAAATCGCGGCGGAAGTTGAATTTTCTGCCGCTTTTTCATATTCAATCGGTTCTTGGCTATTTTATAACTTTTTCTTAAAAAGCTATTGACAAACAGCGATTAAATATTCATAATATAATTATAAATTAATATCGGTAGGTAAGGCTCCCATTGGGATACGGGCTGCTGCCGCGAAAAGTGGAGACACTGTAAGCAGGTCAGCAGTTTACATCGAAAAAACAAGGTGTAAACTAACGCAGTTTCATCGCCCATTGAAGCTAAAGCTTGAACGAAATAACATGCGTTTGTTTCTCATACCGTGTTCTTTCGCCGGTATGAGTTTTTTACTGCAATTTAAGAATAATTTTATGTGAGGTGAAAACAATGGACGCAGGAGGCGTGATAAGTACAGAACCGCGAAGTTGCCGCTTTAAACAATGCGCTTGCCGTTGCGCCGTTGTTTTCTGCTTATAGGTTTTGTGCTTTGTTTCCTACGATTAAATCGTTATAATCAAGATTGGAGGGAAACAAGGTGTATGATGAAATCCTTGAACTGCTCGGTAAAAAGAATTACCGGGAATTAAAAGAGCTGCTTTCTCAGATGAACGAGGCGGATATAGCCGCTATTCTCGAGGAGGTTCCCGAGGAAGCGTTGCCCTTGCTTTACAGGCTGTTGCCTAAGGAGCTTGCGTCGGAGGTATTTGTCAATATGGAGTCCGACGCACAGGAAATATTAATCAGAGCTTTCAGCGATACCGAGCTTAGAGAGGTTATCGACGAGCTTTATGTTGACGACGCGGTTGACCTTATTGAGGAGATGCCCGCTACCGTCGTAAAAAGAATACTTATGCACACGGACCCCGAGGTCAGAAAAAGTATAAACGATATACTTAAATACCCCGAGGATTCCGCCGGAAGCTTAATGACAATCGAATACGTTGACCTTAAAAAATATATGACGGTTGACGACGCATTTACAAGAATAAGGCGTACCGGCGTTGATAAGGAAACAATTTACGTCTGTTACGTTACGGACGAAAACCGCAAGCTTTTGGGCTTGGTTACGGTAAAGGATTTGCTTTTATCCGACAAGAGTAAAAAAATGTTTGAAATTATGGAAACCAACGTAATTTCGGTAAATACCCTTGAGGATAAAGAGATTGTTGCCGAAAAATTCCAAAAGTACGATATGCTTGCAATTCCCGTCGTTGACCAGGAGGACAGGCTTGTCGGTATCGTTACGTTCGACGACGCTATGGACGTTTTGCAGGAGGAAAACACCGAGGATATCGAAAAGATGGCGGCCATTACTCCCACGGACAAGCCGTATTTGAGAATGAGCGTCTTCGACACCTGGAAAAAGCGTATTCCCTGGCTTCTTTTGCTTATGGTTTCCGCTACGTTTACGGGCAGAATTATCACTCATTTTGAAAAGGCTCTGCAAGCTCAAATTGTGCTTACTTCTTTTATTCCGATGCTAATGGATACGGGCGGCAACTGCGGCGGTCAGTCCTCCGTAACAATTATCAGAGGTCTTTCGCTCGGCGATATTGATTACAAGGATATTTTCAGGGTAATATGGAAGGAATTTCGGGTCGCTTTGATGTGCGGCATAACTCTTGCGGTCGCCAATTTCGCTAAGCTTATGATATTCGATAAGGTCGGGCTGCTTGTTTCCGCCACGGTTTGCCTTACTATGGTGCTTACAATAGTTTTTGCAAAGCTTGTCGGCTCAACTCTTCCCATCTTTGCAAAAAGGATAGGCTTTGACCCCGCCGTAATGGCAAGCCCGTTTATCACAACGATAGTTGACGCGATATCTTTGCTTGTCTACTTCCGGGTTGCCGGAATTATTCTGGGAATATAAAAATAATATAATATGAATATACGGCGGTTGCCGTTAGTATAAGTGTTAAAGAGGGAAACGGATATGGAGCAAAAATTTAAAACCGTAAAATTAACTAAGAGCAACACAAAAAGGTTAATTTTCATTTTGTCTTTGGCGGCGGTTATTTTACTGTCGGTCGTCTGCTTTGCTTTGACTAAGAAAGCGCCCGCCAAAAAAGTTACTTCCGATTTAACTCAAACGCAGTCGGTTACTCAAACTCAAAGCGTTACCCAAACAAGCTCGCAGACTGCCGCTCAAACGACCGCTGCCGAAAACAGCGGCACAACTCTTGCCGCCGAACCGCTTTCTTCGGAGGAAGCGATGCGCCATCAGGTTACTACCACGGCCGCAAGCGGCAATACCGTAAAGGATAAAGAAAAAACCATTTATCTTACTTTTGACGACGGCCCTTCGATAAACACACCCAAAATTTTGGATATACTTGATAAATACGACGTAAAAGCGACATTTTTTGTTATAAACTCGGGCTATAATAAATATATGAAGGATATTGTTGACAGGGGACACACCATAGCGCTTCATTCATACACGCACGATTACAAAAAAATATATTCTTCGGAGGACGCATATTACAGCGATTTGCAGGCGATTTCCGATACCGTGTTCAACGAAACCGGCGTTAGAACCAAGTTTATCAGATTTCCGGGCGGCGGGAGCAATACAATTAGCCGAAATTACTGTAACGGGATTATGTCAAAGGTTACAAAAGGCGTTGAGGAAAAAGGATACACCTATTTTGATTGGAACGTTTCTTCGGGCGACGCCGACGGCAACAATGTACCCGTTCAAGAGCTTATAGAACAGTGCAATAAGGTGCCCAAATACAGCAACACCATTGTTGTTTTAATGCACGATACCAAGGCGAAAAGCACAACTGTTGACGCTTTGCCCAAAATTATTGAAAATTACAAAGCGTTGGGTTATAAATTCAGCGCAATTAATGAAAACACCCCTCCGGTTCACCATAAGGTAAACAATTGATTTTGTGCATATTACATATTAATGGTATTATATAATTGTCAATTTGCACAAATGTTTGACTTTAAAAAGTTAATAGTTTGGAATTACCACCGAATTATTAAAAAAACCACCATATCTCGTGTTAAAAATGTTGACGAGAACAAGATTTGTGATATAATATGTTAACGGATAAGCGAAAAGTCTAGCAAATGTATTTTCAGATGTGAGGAGATATAATATGTTCACAAAAGATGTTCTTGTTCAGAATCAAGTAGGTTTGCATGCTCGTCCTGCTACTTTCTTTATTCAGAAAGCCAACGAGTTCAAGTCATCAATTTGGGTTGAAAAAGAAGAGAGAAGAGTCAACGCAAAAAGCCTTCTCGGCGTCCTTTCACTCGGAATTATGGGCGGCACGCAAATTCGTATAATAGCAGGCGGTCCCGATGAGGAACAGGCGGTTGAGGAGCTTGTTAATCTCGTTGATTCCGGATTTGCAGAGGAATAAACACTATAATATACTGAGGGACGCATCGAAATTTCGGTGTGTCTTTTTGTTTATAGGGAGGAGTTTTTTTGAACGGCAAAATCCCTCAACTCAGAAAAAAGGCAATGAGCCTGCCTTTGCTTCCAGGCGTTTATATTATGAAGGACGCAAAGGACGAAATTATATATATCGGCAAAGCAAAAAAGCTTAAAAACAGGGTGAGCCAGTATTTCGGCTCGCAAAACCATCACGCGGTAAAGGTTCGTAAAATGGTTGATAACGTAGACCATTTCGATTACATTGTAACCGACAGCGAATTTGAAGCGCTCGTTCTTGAATGCAGCCTGATAAAACAGCATATGCCTAAGTACAATATACTTTTAAAGGACGACAAGGGCTACAGCTATATAAAAATTACGGGTGATAAATATAAAAAAATCGAAGCCGTTTTGCAAAAGACCGACGACGGTGCTCAATATATAGGCCCTTATACAAGCTCTTATGCCGTTAAGCAAAGCGTGGATACCGCAAATAAGATTTTTAAGCTGTATCAATGCAATAAGCGTTTTCCCGAGGATATAAGAAAATCAAGACCTTGCCTTAACTATTATATTTCACAATGCTGCGGCGTATGTACGGGCAAGGTATCTCAGAGGGAATATGCCGAAAATTTTGACCAAGCTTTGCGTTTTCTGAAGGGCGAAACCGAGTCCGTATTAAAAGAACTTAACGAAAAGATGAACGCGGCTTCGGAAAATTTGGAATTTGAAAACGCGGCTAAGTACAGGGATAAAATTAACTCCGTAAAAAGAATTAAGGATAAGCAAAAGGTCGTATATAAAACCGTAGAGGAACAGGACGTTTTCGCTTCCGCCGAATTTGACGGTACGGTTTGCCTTGTCGTATTAAGGTTCAACGACGGCAGACTTTACGACAGCGAGCATTTCTTTTTTGAAAACGGTGAGGATTCCCCGCAGTCACGCAGAGCAAGTTACATTACCTCGTATTATTCCATAAGGAACAACATACCCAAACGTGTAACCGTCGACGGTCCTATTGACGACAAAGAGCTTCTGGAGCAATGGCTAAGCGAAAAAAAGGGTAAAAAAGTTGTCATATTCGAGCCCGAAAGGGGCGAGCAGGTTCAGCTTGTCAAAATGTGCTGTGAGAACGCGCGGGACAAGCTTGCCTTATATAAAAACAAAAACAGAAAGTCTATGGCGGAGCTTGAGGAGCTGAAAACCCTGCTCAACCTAAAAAGCGCGCCGAATTATATTGAGTCTTACGATATTTCGCATACCGCGGGAGCCGATTCCGTAGGCGGTATGATAGTCTTTAAGGACGGTAAACCTTATAAAAGAGCATATAAACGCTTTACAATAAAGGGTTTTCAAAACGATGATTACGGTTCAATGAACGAGGTTTTGACAAGAAGATTTAACGAGTACGAAAAAAATAAGGATTCGGGCGATGGCTTCGGAAGGCTTCCCGATTTGATTTTGCTTGACGGCGGCATAGGCCAGGTAAACGCCGTTGCGGACGTTATGAGGCGTTTTCGGCTTGACGTTCCGGTTTTCGGTATGGTCAAGGACGGAAAACACAAAACGAGGGCCATTGCTTCAAACGGCGGTGAAATTGCCATTAATTCAAAGCGCGCCGTTTTTACGCTTGTGTCCGAGATACAAAACGAGGTTCACAGATTTTCAGTTGAATATCATCATAAGAAGCACAGCAAAAACAGCCTTTCAATGTCGCTTACAAAAATTAACGGCGTCGGCGAAAAGAAGGCGAAGGCTTTGTTAAAGCATTTCAAAACAATCAAGGCGGTAAAGTCTGCTACCAAAGAGGAATTGATGCAGGTAAGCGGAATTACGGAGAATCTTGCGGAGAATATCATCTCGTATTACGGAGAGGAAAGCTGATATGAAATACAAAGCTGTTATTTTTGATTTGGACGGAACGCTGCTTGATACGCTTGACGATTTAACCGACAGCGTAAATCGTCTGCTTGCTTCGCACGGCTGTCCAAAGCGGACAAAAAACGAGGTAAGGTTTTTTGTGGGCAACGGTATTTACAAGCTTGTGGAGAGGGCTTTGCCGAGCGATACCGACGTTCAAACCGTCGATAAATGCTATAAAGAGTTTACGCAAATATATAAACTCAATATGATGAATAAAACCAAGCCGTACAACGGTATTACGGATTTAATAAGTCTTTTGAAAAGCAAGGGATTAAAGCTTTCCGTTGTCACAAATAAGGCTGATTTTGCTGCCAAAGAGCTTTGTAAATCGCTTTTCGGCGACAGCTTCGACTTGGTAATAGGAAGCGCGCCGGAGAGGGAAAACAAGCCTTCCGCAGACGGAGTAAATTATATCTTGAATACGCTTAATTTGAATAAATCCGACGTTATTTACGTCGGCGACAGCCGTGTTGACGCTTTAACGGCAGAAAACGCGGGCGTCGATTTTACAGCGGTTTTGTGGGGATTTCGTGATATTGACGATTTTAAAGAATTTGGGGTTATTAACTTTGCAAACAATGTAAAAGAGCTTGAAAACGTCATTTTAAACGCCTGAAAACGCCCGATTTACCGCCTTTAACGCCCTTATTTTCAAAAAACTATTGACTTTTTACCGTAAAAATAGGAAAATATACTGTAATAATGGTTGGAGCTATTCTAAAATGAGGGTAATCACAGGCACGGCAAGAGGACGAAAATTAAAGACGCTTGAGGGCGGCGAGGTAATCAGACCTACTACCGACAGGGTAAAGGAAGCTATGTTCAGCATAGTTCAGTTCGAGCTTCCCGGCGCAAGGGTGCTTGATTTATTCGCAGGCTCCGGTCAGCTCGGAATTGAGGCTTTAAGTCGGGGCGCTCAGAGCGCCGTCTTTGTCGATAACAACGCCGAGGCTTTTGAAACGGTTAAAGAAAATCTCAAAACAACGGGTCTTTATAAAAACGCCGAGGTCTTGAACACCGACAGCATAAGCTTTATAAAAAGTTCAAAGCTTAAATTTGATTTGATAATTATTGACCCTCCGTATAAAAAGGGCGTTTCCCAAGAGGTTCTGCCTTATGCCGCCGAATGTTGTACGGACGGCGCAACCATAATTTGCGAAACCGATTTTTCGGAGGAGCTGCCCGATGATTTGGGCTCGTTTGTAAAGCATAAGGAATATAAATACTCCAAAACCAAGCTTACAACATATAAGCATATCTAAAAGGGTAAAATTATGAGAACAGTTATTTGTCCCGGCAGCTTTGACCCTGTCACTTTAGGTCATCTTGACATCATAAACAGAAGCGCAAAAATGTTTGACAAGGTCATAGTCCTTGTTATGATAAATCATTTGAAAAAAGATAATTATTCCTTTACGTCTTCTGAAAGAGTGGCTATGATAAAGCGTTGCATCAAAAATCTGCCGAATGTTGAGGTCGACACATACGACGGCTTGCTTGCGGATTACGCGAAAAAAGTAGGCGCTATCGCCATTGTTAAGGGCTTGCGGGCGGTTTCCGATTTTGAATATGAATTTCAGCAGGCGCTTATAAACAAAGAACTTAACGGCGAGGTTGATACGGTTTTTATAACGACAAGAGCGGAAAACATGTATTTAAGCTCAAGCGTTGTTAAACATATTTGCATGCTTGACGGGGATATCAGCAAATTCGTCCCTGCCGAGATATGCGAGGACATTACAAAAAGAATTAGTAGAGGTGCAGAAAAATGAGTATTGAAAGTTTGCTCGACAGCATTGAGGAAGTTCTTGAAAACAGCAAAAACGTTCCGTTTTCATCAAAAATTTCCGTTGACGGTGAACAGATAATAACTTTAATTGAGGACATTCGTCTCAATATGCCCGATGAGCTTATGAAAGCAAGAAAGATTGCTTCCGAAAGAAAAGAAATAATAGACGCTGCTCAGGGTTCTGCCGATGAAATTATCGAGGAGGCTCATAAGCAGGCTAAGGATATTGTTTCCGAACACGAAATTACCAAGCTTGCCGAGCAGAACGCGGCGGATATTTTGCAGCAGGCAAAAACCCAAGCCGCCGAAATTATCGAGCAGGCAAGGGCTTCCGCTTCCGAGGTTACGGAGCAAGCTCAGAAATGGTCAAACGAGCTTAGAAAGAGCGCGGGCGAATACGTTGAAAATATCGTCGCAAAATCCGACGAAGCTCTCACTTCGGCCGTTAACGAGATAAGAAAGGCAAGAATGTCCTTGCGCTCAGCTGCCGCGCAGGAATCTTCCGACGAATAAATTTAAGAATTAATATTCACCTCGTCGCATATAATTGTGTACGAGGTGAAATTATATGTTTGTATATTCAGTGAACAAAAGGCAGATTAGATTTGCGACTATGATTCTTTTGCTCATCTTAATGTGTATTGCGCTGCTGGTTTTGACTAAAAAAAGCGTTGAAACCGCAAAGGCAAACGAGTTTAATATCAGGGCTTCAACCGCGGAGGAAAGGATTGCGTATCTTTCTCAATTCGGTTGGAGCGTTGACGAAGAACCCTGCGAGGTAAAAGAGGTCATAATCCCCGCCGAATTTGACGACGTTTATGAAAACTACAATAAAATTCAGCTTGAACAGGGATTTGATTTAAAAAAGTATTGCTCAAAAAGGGTTAAAAAGTGGACTTACATAGTTACTAATTATCCGGGTTACGAGAACAGCAGTTGTATCAGGGCGACAATGCTGATTTACGACGGCAACGTAATAGGCGGCGATATTTGTTCGGTGGAGTTAAACGGCTTTATGCACAGCTTTGTTAAGTCGCAGAACGTTACTTCAACAGCCGCTTCCAAGAAAGCGACGGGGTAGTATGGCGACGGAAAGACTTGATAAAATTTTGGGAAATGCCTGCGGTATTTCGAGAAGCGAATTAAAGAAGCTTGCCAAAAAAGGAGCCGTAAAGCTCAACGGCAAGCCGGTATTTGATTTGTCCGAAAAAGCGGAAGCGCAATTAAGCGTAATAGAGCTTAACGGCGAAATCGTCAACACGAGCAAATTTATATATATTATGCAAAACAAGCCCAAGGGCGTTGTAAGCGCAAGCGCAAGCGATTCGGATTTAACCGTCGTCGATATTTTGCCCGAGGATTTACAAAGAAAAGGTCTTTTTCCCGCCGGACGTCTGGACAAGGATACAACGGGCTTTGTGCTGATTACCAACGACGGCGCATTTGCGCACAGAATTTTGTCGCCCTCCAATCACGTCCCTAAAACTTATTTGGCAAGACTCGACAAAGCCTGTTCGGACGAGCATATTTCCGTTCTTGAGGGCGGAATGACATTGAAGGACGGCGCTCGGTTTAAGCCGGCTTCCGTTAAAGCGTTAAACGGCGAAAGAACGCTTGCGGAGGTTGTCATATGCGAGGGAAAATACCATCAAATTAAAAGAATGTTTAAAGCGGTAGGGCTTGAAGTAATTGAGCTTAAACGGATTAAAATCGGCGGACTTTCGTTGGATTCGGAGCTTTCGGAGGGTTCTTCGAGGGAAATCGGCGCCGAGGAATTAAAGTTAATCGAAAAAAATTGAATAAAACGCTCAAACTTTCCAATAATTACCACGAAAGGATTGAGCGTAAAATGAAAATATCAAATAAAATTAAAAAAGTTAAAATTTTTGAGCTGTCGCTGCTTATCGCAATGATAATTTCCGTAGCTTTAAGCGTTGCGGATTTTTCGCATAATTGCGACAACATCAGGGATAAGCTTCTCAGGATGCACGTTATAGCAAATTCCGATTCCCCCGGCGACCAAGAGCTGAAGCTTAAAGTCAGGGACGCCGTGCTTGCGGCAGGACGGGAATATTTCGACGGTTCGGTTGACGTTTCCCAAGCGGAAAATGTTTTAAAGCCTAAAACGGACGAACTTGCCTCCGCGGCAAAAAAGGTAATAGAAGAAAACGGTTTTGATTACGACGTAAAGGTAAACATAGGCAAGGCTGATTTTCTTACAAGAAAGTATGATAACGGCGTTACGCTTCCCGCCGGCGAATACGAGGCGGTTAACGTTGTGATAGGCGAGGGCAAGGGTCATAATTGGTGGTGCGTTATGTTTCCGCCTATGTGTTTGCCCGCCGCGCAAAACGACGTATCTTTGGAGGACGTGCTTACAGACGACGAGCTGAAAATTGTTCAAAGCGACGTAAAATACGAGCCTCGGTTTAAAATTATTGAATTTTTAGAAAAAATAACGGGAAAAATTTAATATTCACTTTAAATTACCTTTTGCGTTTGGTATAATTATAAAGTACACTTTTCGCAAAAGGTATTTTTACGGAGGAATATATATGTCAGTATATAACATTATCCCCAAGCCAAACAAATATATTTGCGGAGATTCTACATATGAGGTTTCTCCCAAAACAAAGGTCCTTTGCTCCGAGGAGTTTGTAAAAGCGGGCAATTTTATTTGCGGCTATCTCAAAACGAAACCCGAGGAGGGCGAGGGAGTAATAAAATTTACAAAGGTCGAGGGAATGAACAAAGAGGCGTATATCCTCAAAATTACCAACGACGGAGTTTTTGTTTCGGCTTCCGACTATGCCGGAGCGTTTTATGCCGCCGTCACCTTGAAAACCATCTTGATGCAGGCAAAAAAGCGTGACGGTAAGGCAATACTTGAAACTCTTATTATAGAGGACGAGCCGGATACCGAATACAGAAGCTTTATGCTCGATTCCTGCCGTCATTTTTTCGACGTAGATACCGTTAAAAATTTGCTTGAAAATATGGCGATGCTGAAATTGAATAAATTTCATTGGCATTTGTCCGACGACCAGGCATACAGAATAGAGTCAAAAATATATCCCGTGCTAAATGAGGTCGGCTCCAAAAGATTTTCAAGGCATTTAAAGGGTTACGGTCTTGATTACGACAATGTAGAGTATTTTCACTTTTATACTCAGCAGGAAATCAAGGATATAGTTTCCTATGCACGGGAGCTTAATATCGAGGTTATACCCGAAATCGATTTACCGGGCCATACGACGGCGATAATTTCCTCCGTTCCGGAGCTTTCCTGCACGGGGGAAAAGATAGAAATAGCCTGTCACAACGGCGTGTTGAACGCTATACTCTGCGCCGGAAACGAGGCCGTATATGAATTTATTGATAATCTGTTTTCGGAAGTCTGTCCGCTGTTTGAGTCAAAATACTTTCACATCGGCGGCGACGAAGCGTTTACAGGCTACAAGGTTTGGGAAAAATGCGATAAATGCAGCGCGAAAAAATCCGAGCTTGGTATTAAAAAGTCCAAAGAGCTCCAAATATACTTTATGAACAGGCTTACTCAGACGCTTAAAAAGTACGGCAAAACCCCGATAGCCTGGGATGACTGCGCCACGGACGAGCTTGATTTTTCCGTCGTCACACAGCTTTGGCAGACGTCTTCCGTAGCCGCTGTCAGGGGTCAGGCGAAAAAGAGAGACGTTATCATCTCGCCTGTTACATATTTTTATTTTGATTGGAAGTTTTCAAAAACGCCTTTAAAAAAGACCTATAATTTTAATCTTACCAAAATCGGCATTGTCGGCGACAAATACAGAATCAAGGGCTTTGAAGGGCTTGTATGGACGGAGTTTATCGACGGAAGCGAGGCTCTTGAATTTTCCGTTTTCCCACGCATAAACGCATTGGCGGAGGTTGCATGGACTAAGCTTGAAAACAGGAATTATAAGGATTTTCACAAGCGCCTTGATTGGTATAAAACATATATGAGAAAGAAGAATATTAATTACAGCCGTGTTGAAAAGGATTATTCCGATTTTGAAAGACATGTATCGTATCATTTGGGCTTTGACGGCAAGGAGTTTGCAAAAAGTCAAAAAATCAAGGAAAGCGAAACTGATTAACGGGGGAAGTAATGGGATTTGATAGCATAGCCATGCTGTTAAGCGGTCTTGGTTTGCTGCTTTACGGAATTAAAATTTTGGGCGAGGGCCTTGAGCTTGCGGCGGGAAAAAAGCTTAAATCTTTATTTGAAAAGACAACGAGCAACAGATTTTCCGCAGTTTTCATCGGCTTTATAATCACAACGCTTATTCAAAGTTCTTCCGCTACAACCGTTATGGTCGTAGGCTTTGTAAATACGGGAGTTATGAACCTTACGCAGGCTATAGGCGTTATTATGGGCGCTAATATCGGTACTACGACGACAAGCGTTCTGGTTTCGCTCGATATAGGCAAATATGCCCCCGTAGCCATAGGCATAGGCGCGTTTTGGTCGATGTTCGCAAAGAAAAATTCGCACAGGCATCTGGGGCTTGCGGTAACCGGTTTCGGTATGCTTTTTCTCGGAATGAATTTGATGAAAAACGCTATGGAACCGCTTGCTCAGTCGCAGCTTTTCAAAAACTGGATTTTGGAGGCGGAAAATCCGCTGCTTGCCGTGCTTATCGGCGCAGTTACGACCGCAATAATACAGAGCTCCGCCGCAAGCATAGGAATTTTACAGGCGTTGGCGTCGCAGGGGCTTATACCTTTAAATTTTGCCGTTTATATTATTTACGGTCAAAATATAGGCACTTGCGTAACCGCTTTGCTCTCCACCATAGGAACAAAGAAAAATTCAAAAAGAACCGCCGTTATGCACATTTTGTTTAATATTTTCGGCGCAATTTTCTTTATCGCTTTTTCAAGGCTTGTTCCGTTTACCGATTGGATAGAGCAAATAAGCGACAATAAAATGATGCAGCTGTCGCTTGTGCATATAATTTTTAACGTTGTATCCACCGTAATTATGTTCCCGTTTGCAAATCTGCTCGTTAAGCTTGCAAATATTATTATACCGGAGGACAAAAACGAAAAAGAAAATGAATTTACCATGCATTATGTCGACGACCTTATGGTAAATACTCCTCCCTTCGCCGTTGCGCAGGTTGCTAAGGAAGTACACAGAATGGCTCTGCTTGCAAGGAATAATTTTTCCCTGGCGGCAAACGACCTTTTATCAAATTCCGTTGAGCATTTTGATGAAATTCAGCATACGGAGGATGTTATCAATTATCTCAATCACAACATAACGCCGATTTTGGTAAAAATAAACGCACTTGATTTATCTTATTACGACGCAAAATATATAGGCAGGGTTTTCCACGTAATAAACGATATTGAGCGTATAGGCGACCATGCTCAGAACCTTTCCGAAGCGGCGATGTCAAGGTTTGAAGACGGTATAGAGTTTTCCGATGCGGGAAGCGCCGAGCTAAAAAATATGTTTGAAACCGTGCTTGAGCTTGTAGACGAAGCAATCGAGTCGTTTACAAATCAGGTACTAACTTATGAAAAAGCCAAAAAAATCAATGCTTTGGAGGCTTTTGTGGATAAGATGGAGGAGGATTACCGTCAGTCGCATATAGAGAGGCTCAATAAACACATATGCGGTACAAAATCCGGTCTGCTTTTCATAAACACCGTGACCGATTTTGAGAGGGTCGGGGATCACGCCACCAACATTGCTTGGGCCGTAAGTCATAAGCCCGATATTAATAAGTAATTTCAGGAGGAAAAAACTATGTACGATTACATCCTTTCTTGCAGCTCAACCGTTGACCTTACTAACGAGTATATGGAGAAAAGGGATATTAAATTTATCTGCTTTACCTATGCTCTTGACGGGGTTGAATATCCGCACGATTTCGGAAAAACCATGCCTATAGCCGAATTTTACGAAAAAATGAAAAACGGCGCCGAGCCCACCACCTCGCAGGTAAACGTCAGCAGATACGTCGAGTATTTTGAAAAGCTTATAAAAGACGAAAAACCGATTTTACATATTGATTTTTCATCGGGTATGTCCGGTTCGTATAATTGCGCCCTTTTGGCAAAGCAGGAGGTAGAGGAAAAATACCCCGGCTCGCAAATTTACGTTGTCGATTCTCTCGGCGGCGCAACCGGACAGGGTATGTACGTCGCTATTCTTGCCGACAGGCGGGACGAGGGTATGAAGTTAGAGGATTTAATTGAATATGCTGAAAGACTCAAGCATAAAATTCATTATTGGTTTTTTGCGACGGACCTTAAAAACTTTATAAGGGGCGGCAGAATTTCACCGGCCTCGGGCTGGGTAGGTACAATTTTAAAAATATGCCCGCTTTTGAGACTTAACGAAAAGGGCGTAATTGTTCCGACGGAAAAATGCAGGGGCAAGGCTAAGGCTATGAGCGCGCTTGTGGAAAGAATGGTTGAATATGCCGACAACGGCTTTGATTACGACAACAAATGCTTTATTTCCCACGCCGCCTGTTCAGAAGACGCAGACGCGGTAATCGGAATGATTGAGGAAAAGTTCCCCAACCTCAAAGGAAAAACAGAAAAATACGATATAGGGCCGATTATTGGCTCGCATACGGGACCGGGCGCAATAGGCCTGTTCTTTGTAGGCTCGGACAGAACATAAATAATTGCCGCATTGATAACCAATGCGGCATAAATTTTGCGGTTAATTTCTGATTATTCCATAATTGGCGCTTTTAAGAATTTTGATTAGATCGTCGTTTGTCTTAATTTCCGTATCCGTTAGTATTCCGCCGTGAGCGACGTCTTCAAGTTTATGAAAATCGGAACCCGAGGTGCCCTTTAAGCCGTTTTCCCTTGCCCATTTTTCGGCTTTGTCGTTTCTTGAATCGTGCCTTCTGTTCCCGTTGTATATTTCCGCACCGTCAAGCAGGGCGGGGTCGACCCTCGTCATATCGTCCCTGAAAGGGTGCGCCTGGTAAATCAACAATCCGTTTTTATGCGCAAGATCCGAAAAGGACTTTATGTTCATATTGATAAGGTTTCCGTTGTTTCTTAAAAAGTCCTCTGTTATACCGAAAACAAGATAGTCGTTTAAATCGTGTTCGGGAAGCTCCTCGTCAAATCTAAGTTCCATACCGAAAAGTATATTTATCCTGCCCTTTGCCGCTTCAAGCGCCGTATTGTATCCCCTGACAAAAACATCTATCTTTTCGTCCCAACTCATCTTAACATAATTGTACCTGAAATAAGTATGGGTGCTTAAATGGTCGGTTATTACCACAGTTTTGTAACCTGCTTTAACGTAAACGCTTACAAGGTCCTTCGCCTTGGTCTTTCCGCAGTTGCTCGTTTCCGAAGTATGTGAGTGTAGTTCGGTTTTATACATAATTTGATTACACCTCTTTTGTGCATATTATACTATAATTTTCAACATTTGTCGATAAAAAATACAATATTTGTTCGTTGCCATTTGATACAAAAAAGTTTAAAATATAATTTGAATAAAAATGTACGGAGGATAGTATGACCGGTAATACAGATTTAACCTTGCTTGATAAAACACTTGAAGAATATGCGTCCGTAAAGGGCAGTCTGATAACCGTTTTACAGCGCGCGCAGGATATTTACGGTTACTTGCCGGAGGACGTTATTAAATACATATCGAAAAAAATGTCCATACCCGTTGCCAAAATTATGGGCGTAGCAACATTTTACACGCAATTTCGTTTAAAACCCGTCGGCAGATATTTGATTATGCTGTGCAAGGGTACGGCGTGTCATGTAAATAATTCCGACCTTATCGAAAAAACAATCAACGAAACGCTTGGCATAAGCGACGGCGAAACGACGGACGACGGTCTGTTCAGCCTTAAAAACGTCGCCTGTCTCGGTTGCTGCAGTCTTTCTCCCGTTATGATGATTAACGGCGAAACTTACGGCAGTCTGACTCCGGACAAAACGATTGAGATTATAAACGGACTTAAACAACAGGCTTTAAAGGAGGCGAACGGGCAGTGAAAATTATAGTCGGCGAGGGAAGCTGCGGTATTGCGGCGGGAGCCGCAAAGGTTTATTCCGCTTTGGAAAAGCTGATATGTAATATTGACGGCATAGAGTTGGGCTTTACCGGCTGCAACGGTATGTGCTTTCTTGAGCCTATAGTTGATATTTATGACGATAACGGCGATTTAACAAGGCTTGTCAAGGTTTCGGAAAATGATTGCGAGGCTATAGTTAAGGCTGTCGTCGAACATAATCTTGAAAAATTGGAAGCGCTTAAAATAAGCGAATCCGACGAGGAATTTTTAAATAAGCAGACGAGAATTGCTCTTAGGCACTGCGGATTGATAAACCCCGAGAATATTGACGAATATCTTGCCTGCGACGGCTATAAGGCTGTCGAAAAGGTTTTAAAGACTATGACCGCCGAGCAGGTTATTGAGGAAATTAAGATTTCCGGTCTTGCCGGCAGGGGAGGCGCGGGCTTCCCGACCTGGTTTAAGTGGAACGCCGCCCGCAATTCCGAGGGCGAGGAAAAGTACCTTATCTGTAATGCCGACGAGGGCGATCCCGGCGCATTTATGGACAGGGCCGTTATTGAAAGCGACCCTCATTCGCTTATAGAGGGTATGCTGATCGGCGCATACGCTATAGGCGCAAGCGAAATGATAGTTTACGTCAGAGCCGAATATCCTCTTGCCATAAAAAGGCTTGAAAAAGCCATAAAACAGGCTGAGGAAAGAGGATTTTTGGGAGAGAATATACTTTCAAGCGGCTTTTCCTGCAAAATGAGGATAAAGGCGGGCGCGGGCGCGTTTGTTTGCGGCGAGGAAACGGCGCTTATCGAATCCCTCGAAGGAAGCAGAGGCATGCCGAGGTTAAAGCCTCCTTTCCCTGCACAGGAGGGATATTGGCATAAGCCGTCAAACATAAACAATGTTGAAACCTACGCAAACGTCGCTTGGATTATATTAAACGGCGGTGAAAAATTTGCCGCTATGGGTACTCAAAACAGCAAGGGCACAAAGGTATTCGCTCTTACCGGAAAAATAAAGAGAGGCGGTCTTGTCGAAATACCTATGGGTATGACTTTAAGAGAGGTAATTTTTGATATAGGCGGCGGAATAAGAAATTCAAAAAAATTCAAAGCGGTTCAGCTCGGCGGACCTTCGGGCGGTTGTATTCCCGAAAGCTTGATACCGTAATCGACTATAAGGCTCTTGCGCAGACGGGCGCAATTATGGGTTCTGGCGGTATGGTTGTAATGGACGAGGACACCTGTATGGTCGGTATGGCAAGGTTTTTCCTTGACTTTACCACCAAGGAATCCTGCGGTAAATGCGTGCATTGCAGACTCGGTACCAAGAGAATGTACGAGATGCTTACAAGGATTGTCGAGGGCAAGGGGAAGCAGGGAGATATCGAACTGCTTGAGGAGCTTTGCTACAGCGTTAAGGACGGCGCTTTGTGCGGTCTTGGTCAGACTGCGCCGAATCCCGTACTTACAACATTAAAATATTTCAGAGACGAGTATGAGGCGCATATCAACGAGAAAAAATGTCCGGCCGGCGAATGTTCTGCGCTTATTAATTATGTAATTGACGAGAGTAAGTGCGTCGGCTGCACAAAATGCGCGAGAAACTGCCCCGTAAACGCAATTTCCGGCGAGGTAAAGCGTCCGCATAAGATTGACGCCGATAAATGTATTAAGTGCGGAAAATGCAGGGATAACTGCAATTTCTCGGCTGTCGAGGTAAGATGATATGATAAATATAACAATAGACGGAAAAAAGCTCAGCGTCAAAGAGAATACCACAATTCTTGAAGCCGCGTGCGAAAACGGAATAAAAATACCCAACTTATGCTATGACGGCAGGGTTGAAACATACGGCGCTTGCGGCCTTTGCGTTGTTGAAGCCGAGGGTTCGGCGAAGCTTTTGCGCGCCTGCTCAACAAAATGCGCCGATTCAATGGTTATCAATACAAAATCGGAAAGGGTTATAAGGGCGAGAAGAACCGCTCTCGAATTGCTTTTGTCCGACCATGACGGCGACTGCAAAGCTCCCTGTTCTCTTGAATGTCCGGCAAATACGGACTGTCAGGGCTACGTGGGGCTTATCGCAAACGGCGAATATAAGCAAGCGGTCAGGCTTATAAAAGAGAGAATAGCTTTTCCCTCGTCGATAGGCAGAATTTGTCCGCATCCGTGCGAAAAGAAATGCAGGAGAAAGTATGTTGACGAGCCTGTATCAATAGCCGCTTTAAAGGGCTTTGTCGGAGATATGGATTTGGCAAGCGACGAGCGCTATGTTCCTCCCGTTGAACCCGATACGGGCAAAAGGGTTGCCGTAATCGGCGGAGGGCCCGGAGGGCTTACCGCGGCGTTTTTCCTCAGGAGAATGGGTCACGGCGTAACCGTTTTTGATATGATGGAAAAGATGGGCGGTATGCTCAGATACGGTATTCCGGAATACAGGCTTCCGAAATCGATACTCGATAAGGAAATAAAACAGATTGAGGATTTGGGCGTTACATTCAAAAACAAGGTAAAAATAGGCAGGGATATAAGTCTTGACGAGCTTAAAAAGGATTACGACTCGGTTGTTATAGCTCTCGGCGCATGGAACAGCAGTAAAATGCGTATTGACGGCGAGGAATGCGAGGGCGTAATCGGCGGCATAGATTTTCTGCGTGAGGTTGCGCTCGGAAACAAGCCCGAAATAGGCGACAGGGTAGCAATCTGCGGCGGCGGAAACACCGCCATGGACGCTTGCAGAACGGCTGTCAGGCTGGGCGCAAAGGAAGTCAGAGTTCTTTACAGAAGAACAAGGGACGAAATGCCGGCCGAGGATATAGAAATCAAAGAGGCTACAGAGGAAGGCGTTGAGTTTTGTTTCCTTTCAAGCCCGTGTGAATTTTTAAGCGAGAACGGGAAATTAAAATCCGTTAAAATCCAAAAATATGAACTCGGAGAACCCGATGAAAGCGGAAGAAGAAGTCCTAAAGCCGTTGACGGCGCGGTTGAAGAAGTTGAATTTGACACCGTTATTATGGCTATAGGTCAGTACCCCGAGCTTGAAGGCTTTGAGGAGCTTGAAATTTCCCGAAAAAATACAATCCTTGCGGACGAGGGTTCGTTTCGTACCTCCGCGGACGGAGTTTTTGCCGTCGGCGACGTTTCCAACAAGGGCGCTTCTATAGCTATAGAGGCGATAGGCGAGGCGCAAAAGGCCTCGGTTGTAATTGACAGATATTTAAACGGCGAGGACGTTAAGTACAAAAAACCGTATTTTGTTGAGAAAACTCTGCCCGAGGGATATTTTGATAAATTTGAAAAGGCCGAGCGCGTGCAGATACCCGTACTTCCCGCAGACGAGAGAAAAACCGGATTTAAGGAGGTTTCGCTCGGTATCTCCGAGGAAGCGGCTGTAAACGAGGCTATGCGCTGTCTTGAGTGCGGATGTCACGACTATTATGAGTGCAAGCTTATAGAATACGCCAACGAATATGACGTAAAACCGCAAAAATTCAGCGGAGAAAAGCATTTTAGAAATAATGAGGATAAATCTTCTTTAATTATCAGAAATGCGGATAAATGTATTCTTTGCGGCCTTTGCGTGCGTGTTTGCGAGGAGAGAGAAGGCGTTACCGCGCTCGGGCTTATAGGCAGGGGATTTGACACTATTGTAAATCCCGAGCTTTCACTTCCGCTCGAATCAAGCTCCTGCACGTTCTGCGGCGCTTGCGTCGACGTTTGTCCCACCGGCGCTTTAAAGGAAAAACAGCCTGTTAAAAAACAGCTTGCGGTTGAAGAAGAAAGCCGTAAATCCGTCTGCGAGCTTTGCGAAAAGCTTTGCCCTATAGATATTCGTTACATAGGCAATACCGCTATAAGAATAAAACCGGGCGACAAAAATACGCTTCTGTGCAAAAAGGGCAAATTTGATTTGCTTGATAAATTAAACGAAGCCCGTGATTAAACTTTGGCAAAACAAAAGACATGGCAGAAAATAAACTGTCATGTCTTTTTTACTTGTTGTTTGAGGTTAGGTATAAGCGCTTAAAGCGATTCTATATATCGCCTTAATTCTCTGTTGTAATGTATATATGAAATGACGCACATTAAAACAACAATCAAAAAGGCGATGAAAAACGACATAGGTTCGCTTGAAACAAAGGAAATATTTTTGATATTGTTTATCATTGCCCATTTCGCGCAGGCACATTCAAGGCTTATCAGCGATAAAGTTACCGTTATCCAAACCGCCATAAATACTATTGAGAGTATTACAGGCACTCTTGCCCTTTTACCCATTACGGTTAAGGAAAAATTCTTTTCGATTGTGTTGATACCCTTTTTATCAATGATGTAACAGTTCATAAAATATCTCCTTTCAATCAAATTAAAAATAACGCAATGCCTTCAATTATTCTTCAAGCTTTTTCTGAGATTCCATTTTAAGATAGGCGTTTATGAAGCCGTCAAGGTCGCCGTCCATAACGTTTGTGATATTTCCCGTTTCAAAATTTGTTCTGTGGTCCTTGACAAGCTGATACGGCATAAATACATACGACCTTATCTGACTTCCCCATGCGATTTCCTTTTGGTCGCCCTTAATATCGGAAATTTTATCAAGATGCTCTCTTTCCTTAATTTCTATAAGCTTGGATTTGAGCATAGTCATACAAACTTCCCTGTTTTGGTGCTGGCTTCTTTCAACCTGGCAGGATACTACTATACCCGTGGGAATGTGAGTAAGCCTGACTGCGGAGGAGGTTTTGTTTACCTTTTGACCGCCCGCTCCCGAAGAACGGTAAACGTCCATTTTAATGTCCTCGGGCGCAATCTCAACCTCTATGGTGTCGTCAATTTCCGGCATAACCTCAAGCGAGGCAAACGAGGTGTGCCTTCTGCCCTCGGAGTCGAACGGCGAAACCCTTACAAGCCTGTGTATGCCCGTTTCGCTTTTCATATATCCGTAGGCGTTTTCGCCCTCGATTAAGATGCTTGCGGATTTTAAACCCGCTTCGTCGCCGTCAAGATAATCAAGCGTCGTTACCTTGTATCCGTGTCTTTCACCCCAGCGGCAGTACATTCTGAAAAGCATCTGCGCCCAGTCCTGAGCTTCCGTCCCGCCTGCGCCGGCGTGGAATGTTAAAATGGCGTTTTTACCGTCATATTCGCCGGACAGCAGGGTAGAGAGAGTCATAGTTTCGATTTCCTGCTCGATTTTTGCAACGCTTTCCTCACATTCGGGGAAAAGATTTTCGTCTTCTTCCTCGTTTGCAAGCTCAATCATAACAAGAGCGTCCTCGTAATCCTGCTTTAATTTTTCGTATGAATTCACCTTGTTTTTTAACGAGCTCTGCTTTTTAAGCACAATCTGCGAGCCCTTAATATCGTCCCAAAATCCGTTTTCGGCCGTTTTTGCTTCAAGCTCGGCGATTTCCTCTTTCATTTTTTCAAGCCCGAGAGCTTCCGCCAAATCGTTTAAAGCGTCCTCGTTGCCCAACAGTCTTAATCTTAATTCTTCATATTGAAGCATAAATATACCTTTTCCTTTATATTGATTTTTAATTTGTTTAAGCGATTAACTACATTTTTTATACCTCTCGAAAAGTATATTAACTTAGATATTATATAGGAAAATTTTGATTTATGCAACTACTTTAATAAATCAATTAATTCGGGAGTCATCAGCACAAAGCCTTTTATATTCGGGTGCAGTCCGTCGTAGGTATAATCCTTTTGAAATTTTCCCTTTTTATCCTTGAGCTTAGTGTTTACGTCGAGGTATTCGACCTTATGCTTCTTGCAAAGCTCCCTGTACTTTAAATTTGTTTCGTCAATTTGCTCATTGCTTCGTTTGCCGACGCAGCTGTTAAACATTCCTATATTTTTGTTTACGGGAAGCAGACTTATAATTATTATTTTCGTTTCGGGCAGTTTTTCTTTTATAAGCAGTATGCTTTTTTCAACATTTTCCACGGTATATTCCTGCGGCAGTCCCAGGCCTATATCGTTTGTGCCTATCAATACAGCTATGTTTTTGGGTTTAAGATTAATTGCGTTGCTCTCAAGCCTTTGGTACATTCTGTCGCTTGTGTCGCCGCTGATTCCTCTGTTAATTATTTCGCAGTCAATAACCTTGGCGTATTTTTTGAAAAGCTCCAAATTCCAAAGCTCCACTATAGAATCGCCGATTATTACGGTGCAGTTTTCGGCAGGGTATCTCTCGTTAAGATAGTTAAAATTTTCAGCTTTGGTTTGTTTGGGAATATCATATTTTGTTTTCTTTAAAAATTTTTCGTAATTGTCCGCCATTTATCTCACCTCAAATATTATTATAATACTTATTTACATGGATTTCAATTTTTGTTATTATAAAATACGGTGATATTATGATTTATCAATTATATTCAAAAAAAGAAATTAAAGAAAGACCCAAACGCGGGCTTGTAACACTTGAAAGCTACGTTATAGGCGGCAATGCGGCGTCGGTAATTATTTGTCCGGGAGGGGCTTATAAATTTGTTTCCGACAAAAACGAGGGCAGACCGTTTGCCGAAAAGCTCAACGAAAGGGGATATAACGCTTTTGTGCTGTTTTACAGCGTCGGAAGCGGAAACGCAAGGTATCCTTACCCTATGGAGGACGTGGCAAGGGCTATAAGCTTTATTAAATCAAAATCGGACGAATTAAATATTAACGCCGAAAAATTTGCGCTTATGGGCAGTTCGGCAGGCGGGCATCTATGCTCGTTCTTCGCTGTGCAATATAAACGCTTTGAGAGCGAATACGAGGGAAAAACCTATTCTTTAAAGCCGAATGCCCTCGTGCTTGCTTATCCCGTAATAACTATGGGCGAATTAACGCACAAGGTATCGAGAAATAACTTTTTGGGCTTGTTTACCGGAAAAACCGAAAGAGAAGCTTCTTCCGTCGAAAAGCATATTTCGCAGGATTATCCGCCAACTTTTTGCTGGCACAATAAGGACGACGGCTCCGTTGATTATAAAAATTCCGTTATGCTCGAACAGGCGCTTAATGAAAAATCAGTAAAAAACGAATTTCTTTATTATAATTCGGGCGGACACGGTATAGGGCTTGCCGAGGGCTTTGAAGCGGAGGGCTGGATAAATAAGGCGGCGGATTTTTTGGACTGCGTATTAAAATAATCAAAAATTACCGCCCTGTTAAATAAATAAAACGCCGAAAATTAAATTTATTTGATAATAACTATTGTACAACGGCTTATTTTTTGTTAAAATATCAATAATTACGAAAGAGGGGTTTTATGAAAGTATTTAGAATTATTATTTCCGTGGTACTGGTAATTGTGATAGGCGTAGTTGCATATGTCGGTTTATTTACCGGCGACGCTTTTAAGTATCTTCCGGCTTTTCAAAAAGGGCAGGAATCCGAAATTAAGGGCAATACCGTAATCTTTTTGGGCTCTTCAATCACAAACGGCTACGGCTCCTACAATATTTCGTTTGCCGATTACCTTACAAGTATGTACAAGGTTAACTCGGTAAAAGAGGCGGTTAACGGCACAACTCTTGTCGATTCGGGAGAAGACTCCTATATATCGAGGCTTAAAAAGCTTGATACAAATATGGACGTTCAAATGGTAATATGCCAGCTTTCAACAAACGACGCAAAAAATAAATCTCCCTTGGGCGAGGTTGGAAATACTTATTCCATCGAAGATTTCGATACCTCCACCGTTGCCGGAGCTATAGAATACATAATTTGCTATTGCGAGGATACCTGGGGATGTCCGGTAGGATTTTATACGTCTTTTAAATATGACAGCCCCGAATATGAGCAAATGAGAGAAATTCTTTTGCAGGTTGAGTTAAAATGGAGTATGCCGCTGCTTGACCTTTGGGAGAACGAGGACGTCAATGCGCACAACAAAAAAACGCATATGCTTGACGACGTACATCCTACGCTTTTATGCTATAAAGACGATATTACGCCATTGATGTATGAGTTTATAAAGGAAAGCACCAAATAAAATATCAAAATGTTTTTAATGAGTTCGGATTTCTTCCGGGCTCATTTTTTATATTAAAAAAGCCTGCAAAGCGTAAACTTGCAGGCTTAATAAAGCTATTTTAATTGAGCAACAACCGTTTTGTTTTTAATCCAATTCTTTTTATAGTAAGCGTTGTTTTCAAATTCGTCGTTAATGCTCGCCATCTCGGAATACATTTCGTCCTTAATCCTCTTTCCGATGTCGATGTAGTTTTTATCGTAAATCAGGTTGACGTTTTGACAGGGGTCGTTTAAGTTGTCAAAAAGCAGTTCCTCGTTGTCCGCCTTATAAACGGCGTAGGTAAATTCCTTGGTTCTGTATGCACGCCATTCCTTTGACGGCGCAAAATAATCGGCAGGTCCCGTACTCATAAGAAGCTGACCTTTGCTGTCGCTTTTGCCGGAGATTAAATATGCGCTTTTATCTTTTCCCTGAACAAAAGAGGGGATTTCAAGCCCCATAAGCCCGAGTAAGGTTGGCATAATGTCAACCGAGCCGAAACAACTTTCGTTTTTGCCTAAGGCAAGCTTATTTGAATATCTTATTATAAACGGAACTCTTACCGCCTCGTCAAAGAAAACGTTTTTGCCTATTCTTCCGTGAGAACCGAACATTTCGCCGCCGTTTGAGGTGAAAACTATAATTGTATTGTCGTCAATTCCCGTTTCCACGGCGCATTGCATAATTCTGCCTATATTGTCGTCAATATTATTGACCGCCGCATAATAAAGCTTCTTTTGCTCGTTTAGCTTTTTACGGCAGCCCTTAGAAGCCCTTGCCTGCCTGTCCGCATAAGGGTCGTTTACGCTGTCGTAATTTTTGGGCAGAGGAAACTCGGTATCGTTAAACAGGGCGAGATTCTTTTCCGGTACGTTCTTTTTTGATAAATTTATCCCGGGCGTGGGGTAGGAGAGAAAAAGCGCAAAGGGAGTCTTGCTTTTTGCGTTTTCCTCAATCCTTTCTATTGCCAAATCCGTTTGAAGCTCGGGCTCGTATTTGTCCGCGGTTATTTTTTCTTTTTCATCGAGCGCGTAGCAAGGGCGGTTGTATCCGTTTTTATATTCAAAGCTTGCGAAATATGAATTAAAGCCGAGTCTGCTTTCGCCGCAGGGAATAAAGCAGTCGTTTTTCGGATTTAAACTCCATCTGCCTATAAATTCCGTATTATAGCCGTTTTCAGAAAGTATATGAGCTATCGTTCTTTGCTTTGGATTAATGCCCAAAGAATTGCATACGATTCCGGTTGAGGTAGAATATTTGCCGGTAATCAGCGAGGCAAAGTAGGGCGAGGCAAGGGGATGGTTTGAAAAACAGTTTTCCATAACGGTTGAGCACTGCGCCAGCATATCCATATTAGGAGTATTTGCGGCAGTATCGCCGTTAAAGCCCACGCTTTGGTACCTTAATGAATCGGCAAATATAAACAGTAAATTCGGCTTTTTTGCACCCAATTTTTTTCACCTCGGAATAAATTAACGCTTTTATTTTTCTTCCTGCGCTTGATTATTTATGTTGGAAGAATGTAATTTTTCGTAAATCGGTTCAAGTTTTGATTTTGTAAGCGGATAAGCAAATTTGTACAAAATGAAAATCAAAGTGTATGTAACTGCGGGAATGAGCGTGCAAACGCTTAATATACCTTCGCTTACGCCCTCAACGTAACCCGAATTTGCCATTATCTCAACATCGTAGCCGACCTTGCCCAAAAGCATAAGCCCGCCGTAGTCGGCAACGGTTTGACCGAGCTTGCGGCAGAAGGTATATACGGCGTAAATTGCGCTTTCGCTCTTGATTCCGGTTTTGTATTCCTGGTAATCTATAACGTCGGCAACTACCGCCCAGTTGGTTATGGAAACAAAAGAATAGCCGAAACCTATTATAAACAACAGCAGCATAAAGAGCCATGATTGATCTCTGCCGGGTTTGATAAGGAAGCAGATTATGGCGGCAAGAGCGGAAAAGAAGGCTCCGAATTCGCTTATTTCTTTCTTTCCGAATTTTTTGACAAGCTTTGGTACAAAGGGAATCATCAAAGCCATCGGAAGGTATTGCGCTATTGTTCCCAAAACGGACAGGCTTGTATTACAGAAATAATTTTTGTACAGATACTGGTTAAGAGAGGCAAACTGAAGCTGTCCGCTGATGAGTATGCCGGTAAGCGCAAGGGCGATAAAAGGTCTGCTTTTAAACATACCCGCATAAGTATCTTTTATATTCAGCTTGGGATTTGCCTGCGAGGGTACTCGCTCCTTGGTGGATTTAAAGCAGGCTAAATAAAATACTATAGCGCACGCCGCCATCGCAACGGCAAAGAGGAGCATACCGCGGGGATTAGCTTCGTTGTGAGTGTTGCCGTCGGGAGTTTTAACCTTAGTATATATTAAAAACGGAGCTATCAAAAGGGGAGCGGCGCCGCCTATTCCGCCGCCGATTGTTCTGAAGGTGGAAAGCAAAGTTCGCCCCTCGGGGTCGTCGGTTATTACGGACGCGAGCGAGCCGAAAGGCACGTTAATTCCGGTATAAAGCATACCGAAGGCTATGTATGTTACATACGCAAAGGCGAGTATAAGCCATTGACTGTCTGTAAACTGCCTTATGTTAAAAAAGCAAATAAGCTGCGATAAGGCAAGCGGAACGGCAATCCACTTAATATAAGAACGATATTTGCCGTCTTTGTTGGGACGTTTCTTAGCAACAATAGTTCCCCACATAGGGTCGTTTACCGCGTCCCAAAGCCTTGTGATAAGAAAAAGATGAGCGACTTTATCGGTTGCGATTTTTAAAACGTCTGTATAAAATACTTTCAGAAAAGAGGAAATATAGGTAAGAACAAAAAGATTGCCCGCGTCGCCGAGCATATAACCCATGCCCTCTTTTATGCCTATTTTGTTAGGATTTTCGTTTTTTACAGCAGTATTTGCCTGTTTGTTTTCGGTCACAAAAATACCTCCCGTTTATATATAAATTCAGTATAACATAAATGAAAAATAAAAGCAAATACCAATGCGCTGTCTTAAAATAAATATTTTTGCATATTAAAGTCTTGCATAAATTCGGCAAATAAATGAATTTCCGCTATTGACTTTACGGGAAAATTTCTATATAATATTAAAGCAATTCGGATATGCTGGTGTGGCGAAATCGGCAGACGCAAGGGACTTAAAATCCCTCGGTAGAAATACCGTACCGGTTCAAGTCCGGTCACCAGCACCAAAAATCGGCAAGGCCCGCGGCGGCTTTGCCGATTTTTGCAAATTGAGAAGTATTTTAAAAGCATTTTTTGCATTTTTGACTTTTACAGCTTTCTGTCTGCCCGCATTTATAGCAAAGCTCGTTTTCGCACACGCCTTCATTTTCAAACTCTTTAATGTTTTCGACCGTAATTTCGGCTATATTATTGAGCGCTTCCTCCGTAAGGTACGCCTGATGCGAGGTTACGAGAACATTAGGCATTGTAATCAGCCTTGCAAGGGTGTCGTCGTCTATAATATGGCCCGAATAATCGTTATAGAATATATCGGACTCCTCCTCGTAAACGTCAAGGCAGGCAGCGCCTATTTTCCGCTCCTTTATACCGTCAAGCAGGGCTTCGGAATCAATAATCGCGCCTCTCGAAGTATTTAATATGATTACGCCTTTTTTCAGCTTATCTATACTGTCTTTGTTAATAAGATGGAAACTGTCCTCATTAAGCGGACAATGGAAGGAGATTATATCGCTCTTTTCAAAAAGCGTATCGAGCCTCTGAACGTAATTAATTCCGCTGTTTAATTGCGGGTACTTGTCGTACGCTATTACATTTAAACCGAAGCCGTTGCATATATCAATAAAAACCTTGCCGATTTTTCCCGTGCCGACCACCCCCATGGTTTTACCGTGCAGGTCAAAGCCTTTTAATCCGTTGAGTGAAAAATTAAAATCCTTTGTTCTGTTGTAAGCCTTGTGTATTCTTCTGACGCTTGTCAAAAGCATAGCTATGGTGTGTTCGGCAACCGCATACGGCGAGTAAGCCGGAACGTGAAAAACGTGTGTTTTTTTATAGGCATATTCAACGTCCACATTATTGTATCCGGCACAGCGCAGGGCTATAAATTTTACTCCCGTTTCAAAAAGAGCGTCGATTACCTTTGCGTTCGCCGTGTCGTTTACAAAAATACAAACGCCGTCAAAACCGTTGGCGAGCTTAACGGTATCTTCGTTCAGCTTAGCTTCAAAAAATTTAATTTGAAAACTGTCGCTTATGTGCTTTTCAAAAGTTTCTATGTCGTACTGCTTGGCGTCAAAAAGCGCAAGCTTCATATTATCACCCCGTTTTTGTTTACTTATATTTTGCCAAAAACGAACGGAAAAATAAATTTTAATAATTTTTCTTTTAATATTGAAACTTGCAAAGAAAGAAGTATAATATAATTATCAATAAATACAGGGGTGTGCGGATATGAAAATCAAATATCTCGGTACTGCCGCCGCAGAGGGTACGCCCGCCCTTTTTTGCAGCTGTGAAATTTGCGAAAAGGCAAGAAGGCTCGGCGGCAAAAACATCAGAACCCGCTCCCAAACTCTGATTAACGACGATTTACTTATCGACTTTCCTGCCGATACTTACATGCACGTTTTGGATTACGGGCTTGATTTGCGCAAAATTAAAACTCTTCTTATAACGCACGGGCACGACGACCATTTTTATCCTTTTGATTTGGTTTACCGCTGTTCGCCCGTGTATGCCGTTTTTCCCGATAACGGTTTTTCCAAAAAGCCTCTCGAGCTTTACCTTACAAGAAATTCGGGCAAAATTATGCGCCCGTATTTTAAAAAGGAAAAGGTAAAAAGAGATAAAAACGCAATAAATATTAATTATATTAAAAAATTTAAAAGCTTTGTTTCAAACGGATATACGGTTACTCCGCTAAGGGCGAGCCATGCAAAATTCCTCGACCCCGTAATTTACATAATTCAAAAGGATAATAAGGCCGTTTTGTATGCCCACGACAGCGGATATTTTCCCGAAGACAGTTGGAATTATATCAGGCAAAGCAAAATTGTTTTTGACTTTGTTTCGCTTGACTGCACTTCTACTCTTAAAGACGAGGCTTACGAGTACCATATGGGACTTAAGGCGTGTTGTGACGTTAAATCAAGGCTGATAAAAGAGGGCGGCGCAAACAAAAACACAATTTTCTTTGTCAATCATTTTTCGCATAACGGCAAAACGGTTTACGACGATTTAAAGCCTTTGGCAGAGCAATACGGCTTTAACGTATCCTATGACGGACTTGAAATTGAATTTTAATTTTGGAGGGATATATACTTGGAAAAAAATACGCATCAACATTCTCATTCCAACGCTTCACCCGAGGAAACGCTTGCCTTACTTGAATATATGCTCGGGCATAACCGTCACCATGCGCAGGATTTGGAGAATTTGTCGGCAAATACGCACGGCGAAGCTTCACGGCTTATAAAATCGGCGGTGGCGGATTTTGAAAGCGGAAACGATAAGCTTGAAAAGGCTCTCAATATTTTAAAGGGGGAATAAATATGTGTCTTTCTTCCGTATATGAATTAAACGGCGGCGGCAAAAGGTTGATTAAGGAAAATGTAGCGGCCGTTAAGGTGGAAAACGGAAAGGTAATTTTAATCAACATTTTGGGCGAAAAAACCGAAATTGAGGCTCAAATAGAAAAAATCGACCTTATGGAAAACTTTATTGTTTTGAGAAAACCCGCATAAATTACATAAAAAGGGATGCTTTTATGGAAAATAAATTTAAATGGCTTTACGTCGGTTGCGGTAATATTGCTTCCCAAACCGCAAGAAGCATTGAAAAAGGCGAACATCAAATAGTTTCTGTTTACAGCAGGCGCTTCGATAAGGCCGAAGAGTTTGCTTCAAAGCACTCGGCAAGGGCCTTTTACAGCTTTGATGAAGCGTTAAAGTCCGATTTTGACGCCGTGTATATTGCAACGCCGCACACCTCCCACCTTGAATATACGCTCAAGGCTTTGGAAAACGGAAAAAGCGTTTTGTGCGAAAAATCCCTCGGCGTCAACTGCGCTCAGGTCGGCAAAATGATTGAAGAATCGCAAAAATGCAATACCTATCTTTGCGAGGCTATGTGGACTTGGTTTTCCGACGTTGCGCTTACGGTTAAAAAGTGGGTTTTAAGCGGCAGGCTCGGTAAAATTAAAAGCGCAAATTTAAGCTTTTGTATCCCCGGTATGTTTATGGATAAAAAATCAAGGGTTTTCAATCCTAATACCGCCGGCGGAGCGCTTTTGGACATTGCCGTTTATCCGATTACATATTGTTACAATCTTTTCGGCTTCCCCAAAGATATAATCTGTAAGGGTGAAATTAAAAACGGCGTCGATTACAGCGACAGAATAACTTTGAAATATGACGGCTTCGAGTGTCATTTAAAATCCGATTTTTATCGCCTTGACGAAAAATGCGTCATTATCGGCGAGAACGGAAAAATCAGCGTGCCTATGTTCCATATGGGTTCGCTTGCAAAGCTTAAATCGGGGGACTCAAGCGAAACCTTCAGAGGAAAAACCGATTATCTTACCGAATTTTCGAGGGCTGCCGAGGAAATAAGACAGGGTAAAAAGCAGTCCGATTACGTTCCGTTAAAAAATACGCTTGAATGTATGAAAATAATGGACGAATGCAGAAAACAGATGAATTTGGTTTATCCGTTTGAAAAAGGCGAGGATTTTTAAATGAAAGTTAAACAGATAGGGCATTTGGCGTTTAACTGTAAAAGGCAGAAGGAAAGCGTTGCTTTTTACAGGGATATACTCGGATTTAAAGAGAAATTTACGCTCAAATATTATGACTTTGTTACTATAGTAAAAAATTCGGGAGTTAAGCTCCCCGGCATTGCTTACAAATATCTTGAAAAAAGAGGCGATAACCCTTGGATTACATATTTGGAAGCAGGGGAGGGCGTATTTATTGAATTATTCGACCAGTTGGGCGCGTTTGTAATGAACAGGCCCGCTTTTTTCCATAATAACTATCAGCACTTTGCGATAATCGTTGAGGATATAAACGAAACAAAGCGAGAGCTTATTGAAAAGGACGTAAAAATCGACAGCGATATTTCTTTAGGACCTGACAATACTTATCAAATGTGGATACACGACCCCGACGGCAATAAAATCGAAATAATGCAATATACCGAAAATTCATTGCAGCTTAAATCATAAACTTTTTAAAAATTGTTGTTTCTTGATTTTTGTTATAATATTTGCTATTATTTATCTAAAAATTTTTAATATACAGGAGAAAAATTATGAACGCTTCATTCAAAAAAGTTTTTTCCGTTCTTTTATGCTTTAGTATTCTGGCGACTCTTATGGCGCCTGCTGTTTCGGCGGCTCCCGCGGCCGACGTTACCGATATAAGCGTTGAGGGAACGCAGGGCAACGACGGTTGGTACACAAGCGACGTAACTCTTACGCCTGTTGCACCGGGCAGTTTGATTTCCTCAAACGGTTCGGACTGGCAACAGTCGATTGTCGTAAAAGGCGACCGCACAAGTCCGTTTACTTATTATTTAAAGGACGCGGACGGTCAGGAATCGGGCGCTGAAAAAATCACTTTAAAAATTGATAAAACAGCTCCCCGTATTCGTTCCGGCTCGGCATTTAAAGACGGCGGCATTTACTGCAAAACAGTAAGCGGCGGCATTGTTGAGGAGTATTTTGATAAAATACTTGTAGACGGCGAACCTATCAGATATACTCAAGATGATTATGATGAGATAAAGTATTACTTTACAATAAATACTGCCGGTTCTCATACTGTTGAAGTATATGACAAGGCAGGCAATGTGCTTACCGCCAATATCACTGTAAACGAAGACCATGTTTACGGCGATTTGGTTCAGACCAAAGCGCCGAGCTGTACCGTAAGGGGTAATTGGGAAAAGCAGTGCATTTACTGTATTCATAAGGTTATAATTTCTTCTACCGACGCAGAAATGGATCAGCTCCACGACTGGAACGAGCCCACATTTGAATGGGCGGAGGACGGTTCTTCCGCAACCGCGTCTTTCACCTGCAACAATTCGGAGCTTCACGCAAAAACCTTAGATGCGGAAATCACTTCGGAGGTTGTTACGCCGGCTACCTGCGTAGAACCCGGCGAAACCAAATACACCGCAACTGTTGAATTACAGGGTCAAACCTATACCGACGAAAAGATAATAAAGGATATTCCCATTTCCGCGGAACACGCATGGGAAGAACCTCAATTTGTTTGGGCAAACGACGGTTCCTTGGCTTATGCCGAATTTGTATGCGGCAACAGCTCGGAGCATAACAAAAGCGTTGTCGCAGAAGTAACTTCCGAGGTCGTTAAGGCGGCTACCTGCACCGAACCCGGCGAAACAAAATATACCGCAACTGTCGAAATGCAGGGTCAAACCTATACCGACGTAAAGATAATAAAGGATATTCCCGCTATCGCTCACAGTCTTACAAAGGTAGACGCTACACAGGCAAGCGAAACCAAAGAGGGCAATATAGAGTATTATATTTGCGGCGATTGTAAAAAAGCATTCCTTGACGCCGAGGGTAAAACCGAAATTAGCTTGGAAGACACCGTATTGCCTAAGGTTGAAGTAAAGGTAGTTAAAGGCGATGCAAACGCAGACGGCAAAGTAGGCATTGTTGACGCAAAGCTTGTTTTAAAATATGTCGCCCAAATGCAGACGTTAAGCGATAAAGAATATAAAGCCGCCGATATGAACAACGACGGAAACGTAACGGTTGTCGACGCTAAGCTTATTCTTAAATTAATTGCCGGTATAAATAACGCATAAATTAATATTTGTTATTTAAAATTTCAAATCGGCTTTTAATTAAAACGTATAAGAAAAAAGACAAAAAGCAAATACATTTAACATCAAAAACGGCAAAGCTCGTAAGAGACTTGCCGTTTTTTGGTGCAGGTAACAGGACTTGAACCTGCAAGTCTTTCGACACCGGATCCTAAATCCGGCGTGTTTGCCAATTTCACCATACCTGCATAAGTTTAACGAAGCCGACGTTATCTTTCGCCGCTTTTGCATAATTATATCAAATTAAAATTTAAAATTCAATACATAACCGCTTTTTTTATTGTACTTTTATATGGACAAAAGGGGAGATTTGATATAGAATATTTATATTAAATAAAAAGGGAGTTTGTAATATGAAAAGCATCTGGACCGATAAAGTTGACAAGTCAAAACCGTTGCCGGAATATCCTCGTCCTCAATTTGAGCGTGACTGCTGGCAGTCGCTTAACGGCGAGTGGGAGTATTTTATTGCTGCAAGAGGGGAAAAGTGGATTTCCTCCTACAACGGTAAAATAACAGTTCCCTTTGCCGTTGAATCCCTGCTTTCCGGCGTTCAAAAGCCCTTAAAGGCAACCGACAGGCTTTGGTATCAAAAGAAATTTACCGTTGACGAATGTTTAAAGGGAAAAAGGATAATACTCAATTTCGGGGCGGTTGACTGGCAATGCAAAGTATATATTAACAAAGAACAGGTAGGCTCTCATACCGGCGGATACATTAATTTCAGCTTTGATATTACCGATTATCTTACCGATGGCGAAAACACCCTCAATTTATGCGTTTACGACCCTACGGAATCGGGCTGGCAGCAAAGGGGAAAGCAGGATACTCATCCCCACGGTCTTTGGTACACTCCCACCTCGGGAATTTGGCAGACGGTTTGGCTTGAGGGAGTTAACGCAAGTCATATAGAAAGCATCAAGCTTTTGCCCGACATTGACAAGGGTACGATTAATATTAAAACAAAAATTACAGGCTCCGAAAACCAAAGGCTTGTTTTAACCGTTTACGATAACGGCAGTGAAATTATCGAAACGGAGATTTCCGAAGACTCAACCGTTGATATGGGCAAGGACTTTAAGCTGTGGAGTCCGGAAGAGCCCAATCTTTACAACATTGCCGTCGAGCTTTTTGAAAACGGAAATGCCGTCGATACCGTAAAAAGCTATTTCGGAATGAGAAAGTTCGGCTGCGGCAAAGATAAATTCGGAAAAGTAAGATTATTTTTAAACAATCAACCCTATTTTCAGCGCGGCTTGCTTGATCAGGGATATTGGCCCGACGGAGGACTTACCGCTCCTACGGACGAAGCTATGATTTTTGACATAAGCCAAGCCAAAAAGCTCGGCTTCAATATGCTGAGAAAGCATATAAAAGTAGAACCTATGCGTTGGTATTACCATTGCGACAGGCTCGGTATGCTCGTTTGGCAGGATATGATGAGCGGCGGAGTTTATATAGGCGATTTTTATGCGGGATTTTTGCCGAATATAGGCGTAAAAGTTAAGGACAATAATTATAAAGTATTTAAGCGAGAGAAGAAAGAGGCGAGGGATAACTACAAAACAGAGCTGACCGAAATGATTGAACAGCTTTACAACGTCGTTTCAATCTTTTGCTGGGTACCCTTTAACGAGGGTTGGGGACAGTTTGACGCGGTAAGTATCGCAAATTACGTTAAATCCCTTGATTCAAGCAGGCTTGTAGACCATGCAAGCGGTTGGTACGATCAGCACGGCGGCGATATTAAAAGCATGCATAAGTATATTTTCCCCATTATTATGCCAAAGCTTGATAACAGAGCTTTTGTTATCACCGAGTTCGGCGGTTATCAGAATAAATATACAGGTCACACCTGGTCTGAGGATAAGGCTTTCGGACTTTATCTTAAATTTAAAAATAAGGAAACCTTGACTAACGCTTATAAAAAGCTTCACGAAAAGCAGGTAATACCGCTTATAGACAAGGGTCTTTGCGGCACGATATATACGCAGATAACCGACGTTGAAAACGAGTTGAACGGTATTTTCACCTATGACCGGGCTCATCTTAAATTGGACGAGCAGACGCTCAAGGATATTAACAGACAAATGAAGATTTGAGGTATTTTTATGCCCAACAAGAGCAACCAAAAATTAAAACTGCTTTATATACTCGATAATCTGCTTAAAAACAGCGATGAAAACAATCCTATCGACGCAGAGGAAATTATTATTGATTTGCAGGAAAAGGGGATTGAAGCCGAAAGAAAATCCGTATATAAAGATATTGCCGTTTTACAGCAGTTCGGCTACGATATTTTAAAAACGCGTACTCCGAAATGCGGATTTTTCATCGCTTCAAGAGATTTTGAGCTTGCGGAGGTAAGGCTTCTGTGCGACGCTATACAGGCGGCGGGCTTTATTTCGCAAAAAAAGACTAAGCAGCTTTTGGAAAAAATTTATTCCCTTGTAAGCGTACACCAGGCAAAAACCATTGAAAACCAGGTCTATGTTGACAACAGACCGAAATGCGACAACGAAAATATTTATTATAATATTGATAAGCTTGACAGAGCAATACAAAATAAACGTCAGGTAAAGGTAGTTTACAGAAAAAGAAAAATATCGGAGCGAAATATCGCAGAATTTGAGGAGAAAACCCATCATATAAGTCCATACGCTCTTATATGGGCAAACGACCATTATTATCTTGCAGGCAACAACGTAAACTATTCCAATATTATGATAATGAGGATTGACCGTATAAAACAGGTTGAAATCCTTGAAAATACGCCCGCTGTAAGCTTTTCGGACGTTTCGCCGTATAAGGAGAAGTTTGATTCGGCGGACTATGTCAACAAGCATTTTAATATGTTTTCCGGCGACCCGCAGGAAATAGAGTTGATATGCCATAATTCGCTTATTGACGATATACTTGATAAATTCGGCGACAGCGTAAATATTATTAAGTATTCCGAGGAAAAATTCAAAATCAATATCAACGCCGCCGTCAGCAGCGGCCTTGTATCTTGGATAATGCAGTACGGCGGCAATATACGCGTTAAAAGCCCGGAAACGCTAAAAAAAATGATTCTTGACAGGGCGGAGGAAATAAGAAAAGTTTATCAAATATGACAAAGGCGATTGAGTTGTGAATAATACACAAAAATGTTTTTAAATATTAAAAAGATTGTTATTTGATAATACTTGAAAAAACGCTGAGTTTGTTATAAAATAAACAATGTTAAAAAATGTATACTTACATTGAAAGGAATGTATTAAAATGAGCAGTGCATTAAACAAAATGTCGGTTGAAGATTTTGACGTTAGCGGCAAGAAGGTTCTTGTACGCTGTGATTTTAACGTTAAAATGGAAAACGGCGTTATCACAAGCGATAAAAGAATTGTCGCTTCCTTGCCCACTATCAAATATCTTATCGACAACAAGGCGAAGGTTATTCTTTGCTCCCATTTGGGCAGACCGAAGGGCGAGTTTAACCCCGAGTTTTCAATGAAACCCGTTGCCGCAAGGCTTTCGGAGCTTCTCGGAATCGAAGTAAAAATGGCGGAAGACGTTGTCGGCGAGAGCGCTCAGACGCTTGCCGCCGGCTTAAAAGAAGGCGAGGTTCTCCTTCTTGAGAACGTAAGATTCGAGCCCGGCGAAACCAAAAACGACCCGGAGCTTTCAAAGAAATTTGCTTCGCTTGCCGATTTGTACGTTAACGACGCATTCGGCTCGGCGCACAGGGCGCACTCCTCCACAACGGGCGTTGCGGATTATCTTCCCGCGGCCTGCGGTTATCTTATTCAAAAGGAAATTCAGTTTATCGGCGGCGCTCTTGAAAATCCGAAAAGACCTCTTGTCGCAATACTCGGCGGCGCTAAGGTTTCCGATAAAATCGGCGTTATTACAAACCTTATTGACAAATGCGATACTCTTATAGTCGGCGGCGGTATGGCTTATACCTTTATGAAGGCTTTGGGACATCATATAGGTAATTCTTTGCTTGAAGAGGATAAAATCGAGCTTGCAAAGGAAATGATGGATAAGGCTAAGGCCAAGGGCGTTAAATTCCTTATTCCCGTTGACAATAAGGTAGGCAAGGAATATAACGAAAATACCGAATATATGGACGTTAATTCCGATGAAATTCCCGACGGCTGGATGGGACTTGACATAGGACCCGAAACTCAGAAAATGTTTGCAGACGCCGTTAAGGACGCAGGTACGGTCATTTGGAACGGACCTATGGGCGTTTCCGAATGGAAAAACTTTGCTTCCGGTACTATAGCGGTTGCAACGGCTATTGCAAACAGCAACGCCATTTCAATTATCGGCGGCGGCGATTCGGCTGCGGCAATTCAGAAGCTCGGCTTTGCCGATAAAATGTCGCACATCTCAACGGGCGGCGGCGCTTCTCTTGAATACCTTGAGGGCAAAGAGCTTCCCGGTATCGCGGCTCTTAACGATAAGAAATAAGCTGTTAAAAAATTTGCAGGTGAGCTTTTACGTTCACCTGCAATTATATGAATAGGAGAATGAATTATGAAAAAATCGGTTCGTAAAGCAGTTATCGCAGGTAACTGGAAGATGAATAACACGCCCTCGCAGACCACGGCTTTGATTAACGAAATGAAGCCGCTTGTTGCGGATGCGGATTGTGACGTTGTACTCTGCGTACCCTACATCGATATTCCGGCGGCGGTTGAGGCGGCAAAGGGTTCAAACATAAAAATCGGCGCCGAAAACGTACATTTTAAAGCTTCCGGCGCATATACGGGCGAAGTGTCGGCCGATATGCTTAAAGAGGCGGGAGTCGAATATGTGGTTATAGGTCACAGCGAAAGAAGACAGTATTTCGGCGAAACCGACCAAACCGTTAACCTTCGTACTCTTGCGGCGGTAAACGCAGGCTTCAAGGCTATAGTCTGCGTTGGCGAAACGCTTGAACAAAGGGAATTGGGCTATACCGAAACTCTCCTTAAATATCAGACAAAAATGGCCCTTACCAATGTCGGCAGGGAACAGCTTAAAAACATAATTATAGCTTACGAGCCCGTTTGGGCCATAGGTACCGGCGTTACGGCAACGGCGGACCAGGCAGATGAGGGCAACGGTTATGTTCGCGCCGCTATCGCCGAGGCTTACGGGGCGGACGTTGCCGAAACGGTTACCGTTCAGTACGGCGGTTCCATGAACGCAAAGAACGCCGACGAGCTCGTTTCCAAGGTAAATGTTGACGGCGGTCTTATAGGCGGAGCTTCGCTTAAAGCCGAAGATTTTTCGGTTATAGTTAAGGCGGCTTCAAAATAATTTAAAAGGTGATTGTTTTAATATGAAAAGACCCGTAGTTTTATGTATAATGGACGGCTTCGGCAATAATCCGTCCGAATACGGCAACGCAATTAAGGCGGCAAAAACGCCGAGACTTGATGAATTGGCGGCAAAATATCCTATGACCTATATCGGGGCTTCGGGTATGGACGTCGGTCTTCCGGACGGTCAGATGGGTAATTCCGAGGTAGGCCACACAAATATAGGCGCAGGCAGGGTTGTTTATCAGGAGCTTACAAGAATTACAAAGTCAATTCAGGACGGCGATTTCTTTGAAAACGAAGCTTTCCTGGGCGCAGTTGAAAACTGCAAAAAGAATAATTCCGCCCTCCACCTGATAGGTTTGCTTTCGGACGGCGGCGTACACAGCCACAACACGCATCTTTACGGCTTGCTCGAGCTTGCAAAGAAAAACGGTCTTGACAAGGTTTACGTCCATGCGCTTCTTGACGGCAGGGACGTTCCTCCGGCTTCCGGCGTTGAATATATAGAACAGCTTGAAAGCAAAATGCAGGAAATAGGCGTTGGTAAAATCGCCACCGTTATGGGCAGATTTTACGCTATGGACCGTGATAATATTTGGGACAGAGTAGGTATGGCGTATAACGCGATGGTAAACGGCGATGGGATAAAAGCCGGCAGCGCGGTTGAAGCGGTTAAAGCCTCGTATGAGGCCATAGACGGCGACGGCAAGCATCTTACGGATGAATTTGTTATGCCTGCCGTTATTTGCGGCGCGCAAAGCATAAAGGAAAACGATTCCGTAATTTTCTTCAATTTCAGACCCGACAGGGCAAGGGAAATTACAAGAACCTTTGTAGATCCCGATTTTAACGGCTTCGAGAGAAAAAATTTCTTCCCCGTTTATTATGTATGTATGACGCAGTACGACGCGGAAATGCCCAACGTTCACGTTGCCTTTAAGCCCGAAGCACTTGTTAATACCATGGGCGAAATTGTTTCAAAAAACAATCTTACTCAATTAAGAATTGCCGAAACTCAAAAATACGCCCACGTTACCTTCTTCTATAACGGCGGCGAGGAAAAGGTATATCCGGGAGAGGACAGAATTTTAATTGATTCCCCGAAAATTTCAACCTTTGACCTCAAACCCGAAATGAGCGCATATGAGGTTTGCGACGCCGCCTGCGAGCAGATTTTGAGCGGAAAATACGACGTTGTCATTTTGAATTACGCAAATTGCGATATGGTTGGACATACCGGAATTTTTGACGCCGCCGTAAAGGCCGTTGAAACGGTTGACGAGTGCGTTGGAAAGCTTACCGACGCAACGCTTAAAATGAACGGCGTTATTCTTATAACCGCCGACCACGGCAACGCCGATAAAATGTATGAGGACGACGGTTCTCCGTTTACGGCTCATACCACAAATCCGGTTCCGTTAATCGTAGTCGGATACGGTAATGATTTCAAGCTTAAAGAAAAAGGCGGAAAGCTTTGCGACCTTTCACCGACTATGCTCGACATTATGGGGGTTGAAAAACCTAAAGAAATGACGGGCGTTTCCCTTATTGAAAGGTAAAATTCATAAAATTTATGCGGTATACAAAAAAAGTATGCCGCTTTTTTTTTACATTTTTTGATTAAAATTGACATTTTTCTGCAATTATGATACAATCATAGGTGCGAGGTGAGAATATGAAATCTACAGGTATTGTTAGAAGAATTGACAGGCTCGGAAGAATTGTTTTACCGATGGAAACAAGGAAGTTGTTGTCATTGACCGAAATTGGCTCTTCGGTTGAAATCTACACAGACAACGACTCTGTTGTATTGAAGAAATACACACCTTGTTGTATCTTTTGCAACAGCGCCGATGAGTTAATTGAGTATCACGGCTCTAAAATTTGCAAAGAATGCGTTAAAACAATGTACAAAGAAAATGTCAAGTAAACTGCAATTCCAATCCGTTTTTTCGTGTTGTCAAATTTAAACTTTTGAGTTCCTGTTTTGAAAATTTTAATTGATGCAGACGGTTGTCCCGCAGTTCGGGCCGCCGTTTAAATCACCGAGGAATTCGAAATTGAATGTGTTGCGGTTTGCGACGCTTCATAAGAATTTTGACCGCTATGCAAAAACGGTAATCGTCTCTAAAGGCAATGACAGCGCCGATTTTGAAATAGTAAAGCTTATTGGCAAAAAAATTTTGTTGTAACTCGGGACTTATGGTCTTGTTTACACAACCGATAATATTTAATAATCTTCTGTTTTCACGGCATATCGCCAAAACCGCAGGAAATGCGGGCTTCCTATTAAGGAAAATTAGAAGCGAACCGCCGGGCAGTTCGGATTATTATAATTGACTTTAAGAGAGATGGTAGAAACGGTTTTGGGGATTTAGTCTCCGAAGCCGTTTTTATTTTTTATTTGCGTCTTTCGGTTTTAAGTCCTTACCGTAATTGTTTGTCTTGTTTTTAACCGTCGGTTTTTTATAATTTTTTGGGATGCCCTGAGCTATTTCGGGCCATTCGCTTTGCATTTCGCAGGTCGGCTGTATCTCGTATGTGCCGTATTTGTTGACTAAGTCAAAGGAGCTTTCTGGGAATCCGTCGTAAGATTCGGCGGAGGCTTGCGAGGTATTTTTCTTTTTATTTGTTTTCGATATATCATTATCCAAATTAATCACCGTTAATATTATTTAATTAAATATACAAATTATTACTTTAAATAGGGGAAAGGGCATAAAAATACCGCTGCCGGGCAAATTCGGCAACGGTATATTTTAATTAAAATTATTCTTCCACAAGCTGTTTCATTGAATATAAGCCGCTTTCCTTACCTTTTAAAAATACGGCGGCGTTAATTGCGCCTATGGCAAAAAGCTCTTTGCTTCTTGCGGAATGGGAAATTTTAATTATTTCATCGTGTCCCGCAAAAATAATCTCATGCTCGCCGACGATAGTGCCGCCCCTTACGGAATGAATACCTATTTCGTCGGCAGTTCTTTTTTCACGCTTGGAGTGGCGGTCAAATTCATATCTCGGCTTTGTTTCAAGCGCTTGCGAAATGCTGTCCGCAATCATTAAAGCCGTACCGGAGGGCGCGTCGATTTTTTGATTGTGATGGGCCTCGACAATTTCTATATCGAAATCGTTTCCCAAAATATGAGCCGCTTTTTTTGCAAGCTCCGTTATAAGACTTACCCCGATAGACATATTTGCGGAATAAAAGACGGGGATAAGCTTTGAAGCTTCGTTAATTCGGTTAACTTGAGCCTCAGAAAGACCTGTTGTCGCAATAACCGCGCCGCATTTGTTTTTCAAAGCAAAATCAAGCATTGAATCAAGCGCCGCAGGATTGGAAAAATCAATAATCACGTCCGCTTTGACGTTCACTTCGCCGAACGACTTAAAAACGGGAAAATCCGCCTGCGCTTCAAAAATATCAACACCGGCGACTATTTTGCAGTCCTCACGCTCCGAAACGCTCTTTGCTATAACTCTGCCCATTTTGCCAAAGCAGCCGCTGAGAATAATATCGGTCATTTTTTTCACATCCCAAAAGAATTTCAGATAAGTTCGTATTTTTTAAGTACAGCTCTGAGCTTCTCGGTATTGAACTCGTTCATCTCACAAAGAGGAAGTCTGAGCGGGCCTGCCGAAAGTCCCATCATATTCATCGCCATTTTTACGGGTATGGGGTTAACGTCCATAAACATAGCGTTGCAAAGCTCAAGGTATTTAAGCTGAAGCGCCGCGCTCTTTTTAAAATCGCCGTCAAGCGCGGCTTTAGCTATATTGTGCGCCGCTAAAGGCAAAATATTGGAAAGAACCGAGATAACGCCTTTTCCGCCCAAGGACATAATAGCGGTAATCTGGTCGTCGTTTCCCGAATAAACGCAAAAATCGTTTCCGCAAAGCGAAATTGTCTTCGCAATAGCCGAAAGATCGCCGGTTGCCTCCTTGGCGGCGCAGATTCTCTCGTGCTTTGAAAGCTCAAGATAAGTTTCCGGTTTAATGCAGCAGCCGGTTCTCGACGGTACGTTGTAAAGTATCATCGGGGTGGAAACGCGGTCCGCTATGTAAGTAAAATGCTTTATAAGACCTTCCTGCGAAGCTTTGTTATAATAAGGCGTAATTTGAAGCAAGCCCTCAACGCCTATTTTTTCAGCCTCGTTTGAAAGCTCAACCGCATACGCGGTATCGTTAGAGCCTGTGGAAGCAATAACGGGGATACGCTTGTCGATAACCTCAACCGTATATCTGATTGCCTCTATATGCTCCTCGTGAGTGAGAGTTGAACCCTCGCCGGTAGTTCCGCAGATTATAATTGCGTCGGTTGAATTTTCAACCTGAAAATCAAGCAATTTTTTTAACGCGGGGTAATCTACTTTTCCGTCCTGTGTGAAAGGCGTAACTATCGCAACGCCTGCGCCTGTAAAAATCGGTTGTTTCATAATAATTACCTCCTGATTAATCCATATATCCTTCCGCACAAAGAAGCTCCGCAAGCAATACCGCGCCGCCTGCCGCGCCTCTCAACGTGTTGTGGGAAAGACAAACAAATTTATAGTCGTACTGTGTATCTTCGCGAAGACGGCCTATCGAAATAGCCATACCGCCTTCAAGAGAACGGTTTAATTTCGTTTGAGGCATATTGTCCTCGGTGAAATAATTTAAAAACTGCTTGGGAGCGGAGGGTAAATTAAGCTCCTGCGGACGTCCCTTAAAGCTTTTCCAAATTTCAAGCATCTGTTCTTTAGTGGGCTTTTTACCGTCCTCAAATCTTACAAAAACCGCGCCCATATGACCGTTGGTAACGGGAACGCGCAAGCATTGAGCTGTAAAGTTGGGCCTTTGCGAATCTGCGATAACGCTTCCTTCGATTTTACCCCAAATTTTAAGCGGTTCTTTCTCGCTCTTTTCCTCCTCGCCGCCGATATAGGGGATGACGTTATCAACCATTTCAGGCCAGGTTTCAAAGGTTTTTCCCGCTCCGGATATAGCCTGATAAGTGCATACAAGCACATCCTTTACGCAGAAGCCCGCCTTGTCTATCGGGAAAAGCGCCGGCACATAGCCTTGAAGCGAGCAGTTGGGCTTGACGGCTATAAATCCGCGTTTTGTGCCGAGCCTTTTTCTCTGCTCGGGAATTATGTTGACGTGTTCGGGGTTAAGCTCGGGGAGAACCATAGGAACGTCGGGCGTATGCCTGTGAGCGCTGTTATTTGAAACAACGGGACATTCCGCCTTAGCGTATTTTTCCTCCAAAGACTTAATTTCGTCCTTTTTCATATCAACGGCGCAGAAAACGAAGTCAACCAAGGCAGTAATTTTTTCTACGTCGTCTATTGCGTTCATAACGGTTAAATCCTTAACGGACTCGGGAATATCAACGTCCATACACCATTTTGAGCCGACCGCGTCCGAATATTTTTTTCCGGCGGAACGGGGGCTTGCGGCTACAGCGGTAATATTAAACCATGGATGCTTATCGAGTAAAGTGATAAATCTTTGACCTACCATGCCGGTTGCGCCGATAATTCCGACATTAAATTTCTTTTCCACTTGTAATTACCTCCGAAAAATGTTATTCTATTAGCTGCAAAAATAATAACCGGTATAAATACCGGTCATCATCAGTTAAACGGGTGAAATTGAAACTGTGTAATTTCAATATGATAGCACTCCATCAAACAATGATGACAGTTATATTGTTATTCACAATATACCCAGACTAAAGCTGTTCAGCTAAAACTTTGTCTTCGGCAAGAACACCTTTCATATGCGGTCGTAAAACGCTGAATTTTCGCGCATATTACTGATTGTTTTTGCACCTCTATCGCAGTTGTATATATAATACCACCATTATATAGTATAGTCAAATAATTTTTGAAATTTTTATGTTTGCAGGAGAAATTTGATGAAAAAAAGTGATTTTTACTATGATTTGCCCAAAGAGCGCATAGCTCAAACGCCTATAGAACCCAGAGACAGCTCTAAAATGATGGTAATTGACAGAAAAACCGACGCAATCGAGGACAGGCATTTTTACGATATAACGGATTATCTCAATAAAGGCGATTTGCTTATACTAAACGATACAAAGGTTTTGCCCGCCCGTCTTTACGGCGTTAAGGAGGACACCGGTGCGCAGGTGGAATTTTTAATGCTCAACCAAGTTGAAAACGATGTTTGGGAGGTTATGACAGGTCCCGGCAGGAGAGCCAAGAAAGGTTCGAAATTCGTTTTCGGCAACGGATTATTAAAGTCGGAAATACTTGAAATAAAGGATAACGGAAACAGGATTGCAAAATTCTTTTACGATGGCAGCAATATATACGACGTACTTTCAAGGGTCGGCGAGATGCCGCTTCCGCATTACATAACCGAAAAGCTTGAGGACGCCGACAGATACCAGACCGTTTATGCAAAGGAGCTCGGTTCTGCCGCCGCGCCCACGGCAGGGTTGCATTTTACCGAAGATATACTTAAAAAGCTCAAAGAAAAGGGCGTAAATATAGGTTACGTTACTCTGCACGTCGGAATAGGTACTTTCAGACCCGTAAAAACAGAAAATATAGAAGAACACTTAATGCACTCCGAGCATTACTTTCTGCCCGGGGAAACAGCTGATTTGATTAACAAAACCAAGGAAAACGGCGGCAGAGTTATAGCCGTAGGCACAACAAGCTGCAGAACTCTTGAAAGCGTTGCTGCATACAAGTCGAAAATCTGCGAGTCTGAGGGTTGGACAAGCATTTTTATTTACCCGGGATATAAATTCAAATGTATCGACGGTCTGCTTACCAATTTCCATTTGCCCGAAAGCACGCTTATTATGTTGGTTTCCGCTTTTTATGAGCGTGAAAAGGTGCTTGCGGCTTACAAAAAAGCCGTTGAGGACAACTACAGATTTTTCAGCTTCGGCGATTGTATGCTCTTATTATAATAACTATTTTTGATGAAATCAGGTGCGTTATGTTTAAATTGATAAAAAACGAAGGCACGGCAAGAAGGGGAGAGTTTACCACCGTTCACGGCACGGTTCAAACTCCCGCTTTTATGAACGTCGCCACTGCGGGAGCTATTAAGGGTGCGCTTTCGTCTTATGATTTAAAAGAAATAGGCTGTCAGGTTCAGCTTTGCAATACATATCATCTTCACGTTAGACCCGGAGACGATTTGATTAAACAGCTCGGAGGGCTTCATAAGTTTACCGGTTGGGACGGTCCCATACTTACCGACAGCGGAGGGTTTCAGGTATTCTCGCTTGCAAAGCTTCGCAAAATTCGTGAAGAGGGCGTGGATTTTAATTCTCATGTCGACGGCAGGCACATTTTTATGGGCCCCGAGGAGAGCATGCAAATTCAGTCAAATTTGGGTTCGACCATAGCCATGGCTTTTGACGAATGTGTTGAAAATCCTGCCGAATACTCCTATGCAAAGCAGTCGAGCGAGAGAACCGTTCGTTGGCTCAAACGCTGTAAAACAGAAATTAAAAGGCTCAACGCTTTGCCCGATACCGTCAACAAAAATCAGCTTTTATTCGGTATAAATCAGGGCGCAACGTACGAGGACTTGAGAATCGATAATATGAAGCGCATATCGGAGCTTGAGCTTGACGGCTACGCCGTAGGCGGTCTTGCGGTCGGAGAGCCCAAGGAGGAAATGTATTATATTATTTCGGCGGTTGAACCCTATATGCCAAAGGATAAAATACGCTACCTTATGGGCGTTGGAACGCCGGGCAATATACTTGAGGGCGTCAGCAGGGGAATTGACCTTTTTGACTGCGTTATGCCCTCAAGAAACGCAAGACACGGACATTTGTTTACCAATATGGGAATTATTAATATCAATAACGAAAAATACCGCAATGATATGTCACCGATTGAAGAAGGATGCCTGTGTCCCACATGCCAAAGGCACTCAAAAGCGTACATACGTCATCTTTTTAAAGCAAAAGAAATGCTTGCTATGAGACTTTGCGTAACGCATAACCTATATTTTTATAATATGCTTATGCTCAAAATCCGTGAAGCGCTCGATAACGGAAATTTTATTGAATTTAAAAACAAATATACCGATTTGCTCGATACAAGAATATAACGTATTTTAATTTTAATATTCGCTTGCAATATTTATAAAAGCAATGTATAATACATAATGTTAATTTTAATTTGGAGGAAAAGTAATGTATTTTTTTAACTTCTTAGAGGCTACGGCAAGTACAGGCGCTAACAGAAACAGTATGCTTTCCACTATTCTCTTGATGGTTGTTCTTTTCGGCGGAATGTATTTCCTTATGATAAGACCTCAGAAAAAGCAGCAAAAGAAAGAACAGGAAATGCGTGAAAGCACCCAGGTCGGCGATGAAATTACCACAATCGGCGGTATAATCGGACGAGTTGTAACCGTAAAGGAAGATTCTTTAATTATCGAAACAGGCGCCGACAGAAATAAGATGAAAATTACCCGTTGGGCAATTCAGGCAAATAATACGGCTAACGAAAAGCTTAAGGCGGAAAGAGAAGCCGCAAGAGCCGCCGCGGAAAAGGAAAGAGAAGAAAAGAAAAACAAAAATAAAAAAGAAGACTGAATTTAAGTAATAAAGAAACAAACCCTCTCATAACCTTTTAGTAGGTGATGAGGGGGGTTATTTTATGCAGAAAAATAAAACATTCTCTTTGGTAAACTGCCTTATTTCATACGCTTTGTCGGCTTTGATAGGTTTAAGCGTGTTTATAGCCGTTTTGGCGATTTTGTCATTGATAAATTTAAAAAATCCTGTCTTTGATTCGCACGAATTTACAGCTCAAATTATTTCCGCCATTTTGGCTTCTGCGGTAACAGGCGTCGCTTGCGGCAAAGTAAAAAACAAGGCGATAATAAACGGCTGTATCTCGGGCGTGATTTTAAGCGTTTACATAATAATACTTCTTACGATAGTAAGCTCCTGCAATTTTAATATTAAGGAGCTGATAATTATTATTTTGTGCATTGTTGTATCAACCTCAAGCGCAATAATAAAAAGCAATTTTTTAAGACCTAAACGGAGGAGAAAATGATTAAAAGACGTAAATTTGCAAAGAGAAGCAAAGTAAAAACAGGAAAATTTATTAAGAGCAATCAAAAAACGGTGTTTTTGGTATTTATATTTATTATCGGGCTGTTTTCGGGCGCATTTTCAATTAAAAACGCCGACGCTCAAACGCTTGTAAAGATAAAGGAAATAAGCGAAAATTATCTATTAATGAAAAATACAGATTCTGTTATGCAGAACTTTATTTCATCGGCGGTTACCGATTTGGTTTTTATAGGAGTATCGGCGGTTTTCGGGCTCTGCCTGGCAGGCGCTCCGCTGCTTTGGGCGCTGCCTGCCGTGAGAGGACTCGGAATAGGTATAATTTTAGGCTACATATACAGTACTTACAGCGTAGACGGTTTGCTTTATGCAATAGCGGCAATTTGTATTCCCGCTTCATTTTCCGTCTGCGCCTTGATTATTAGCTGCAAAGAAAGTATTTTAACGGTAAAGGATATACAGCTTGCCTTTGCAAATCAAAAGGAAATTAACACAAAGCAATATTATAAACTGTACATATTAAGAAACATAATTTTGTATATTGTTATGCTGTTTTCTGCGGCGTTGGGAAGCGTAGTGGTTTTACTGCCGAACGTCAGTCTTCCTGCTTGACCTTTTCGGGAACTTTCGGAAGCTCCTGCTTAACGTTTGCAAGCGGATTGCTCTCCGACGCTTTTTTCAGCTGAGCGTCAACTATATGAGTATATATTTCGGTAGTACCGAGGTTTTCATGCCCCAAAATATCCTTTAAAACCAGCACGTCTACATTTCCGTATTGATACATGAGCGTAGCTGCGGTATGCCTTAGCTTATGGGTGGATAAGCCTCTGCCTTCAAGACCGGCTTTTTCAAGATTTTCGTACACTATATGCTGAACGGTTTTTGGGCTGATTCTTTTTAATCTGCTGCTTAAAAACAGGGCGTCCTTATCAATAACGCCTTCGACGGGACGAACGGACATATAATTTTTAATGGCGTCAAGACAGGCTTGATTTAAATAAATGGTTCGCTCTTTATTGCCTTTACCCGTAATATACAGCGTATTATTGTCCCTTATATCCTTGTAATTTATCGAAACAAGCTCGGAAAGTCTTAAACCGCAGTTCAAAAAAAGAACCAAAATGCAAAAGTCCCTTTCTTTAAATTTACCGTCAACGCAATTTAAAAGCCGTAGGCTTTCGTCAAGAGTAAGATATTTTGGCTTTGCTTTTTTCTTTTTCGGGGTTTCAAGCTCCTCCATAGGGTTTTCTTCCAAAAGCTTCTGTTGGGTTGACAAATACTTAAAAAACGCCCTAATGCTTGCAACCTTTCTCGCTCTTGAAGCGGAATCGTTGTTACGCTCACCCTTACAATAGGATAAAAATTTATACGCGTCGTTTAAAGTGACCTCTTTCAAAAAGGGGAGATCAACGTCGCTTATATCAATATCCTCTATGGACGCATCATAGGGGACAAGCCCTTTATCTTTCTTTAAAAACTTTAAAAAAAGCTTAATATCGAGGCAGTATTCCTCAACGGTAAGGGTGGATTTATTTTTAACTACATAAATATTTTGCAGAAATTCCTTTAAAAGACGGGGTAAATTTGGGTCGCTTGAATATTTCAGCATAAAACATAGCCTCCGTGAAACAGTTTCACAACAAATACTAAAATTATAATTTATATCAATATTAGGCAATACAAGGCGTCGTTATACAATACGTTTAACGCTAAAGGCCGTAAAATCGGGCGAGTATGAATTAAATTTACAGAAACGAAAAAATAATAACTTAAATAATAACTTTAAATGATAATTATTATATTAACTATTTTAACAGCTATATGCCGAAATTTCAAATATAATTGCAATAAAAGTAAATTTTCGGAAAATTAAAATCTGATAGAAATTATTTAATTTAACAAAGTATCATTGAAAAAATTTCTATCGCCGTGAAACCAAAATAAATTTTTAAAAATTTCGCTAACGGCAAATAAAAAATTATATGAAGTGGTAAAAGCTTAAAATTGAGATAAATCAAAAGAATATATTGCTTGTACAAAAATAAATGAAATCAAAATAAATTCAGAGCTAAAAAAGATATAAAATACATTAAGCCGGATTGTGAGAACACAGCAATTAAAGCCTACTTAATACTATGATATTATTCCGTTTTTGGCATAAAAGAGCCTGTTTTTATGTGTTTTCGGCTTTTTTTGCTCCTCTTAATTATACAAAATATTAATTATGTATAATTACTTGTGCATTTTACCGATTCCCTATCTCAATAAGTTTTATTATATCATCAGAAAATTTTTTAAACAACTTAAATTCTAATTCAGCTTTATATATTAAAAAAAAATCTGCTATTTCGTGATTTTGGAATTTATAAAAATTATTTAAAGCAGATATGTAATATTTTGATAATGAACCTCAGAATCAAAAAGAAAACGCAAAATTAAACTTTCATCAACCATCTTGTTTAAACCTTCCATATTTAATTATAGTTTTTTGAATTTTAGAATTATCAAAAGCTAAAGGCGCAAGTAAAATGTCAGTTCTATAAAAGTTCAAATTACTAACTATTAAATTGTAATCACTATAAATTTGTTCAGACTTATCAGCAATATAAGTATTATCATCAATTTTATAGACAGGTAAATTAAATTGATATGGACGAGACAGACCCTTGCTACAGCAAAAAAAACGTTTATTAAAATCATTTAAATTATCTTTAGTAATATATTTACAAACATAAGAAGCAACATCGTTAATTTGCTCTTTATTATCATATTTAAGACCATCTAAAATATGAATATCGGTATTACCACGCCAATGCTTATTAATTATTTCAAATGGAATATACTCATTATTAAATATAACAATATGAGCGTGAATGCTCCCTTCATTACCTTCCTTAGCTCCCCTTTTTTTCTGCCGCTCTAAAACGTATAAATAACGAATATTGAAATTTTCCCTTTTCATAGCTTTAAAAAAAGCAGATAAACGCTTACGAAAAACTTGTTCATCTAAAACAGTATCAGAAGTAGTTAAAGTTAAAAACTTTGAATGTGGAGTTAAATTAGCGTCTATTATGCCTTTAATAATAGATTGAGTGCGATACAAATTATCTTGTCTTTTTTCAAAATTTTCAGGCTTTATTTTTTTTAAATTATTTAAATTACTTCTTTTTTCCCCAAGTTGATAAGGAATTTTATATTTTTTAATAATAACATTATTAGGTGTCAAAGAAATCTTAGCAGCAGAATAAACATTATCCCGTTTATCCATATTAAAACCTTATTTTGTCTGACTTATGAGTTTTTAGTAAATATTAATAGGGGGGCGGGCTTCCGCCCCGCCCCCTACCCCTCAATATCACTTTCAAAAAAGGAATTCCAAGACGATAATGTATCAGGGGTTCGAGGGTCCGAATATGATTTAAAATCGAAATCAGTATTAAAATAACTGTAATAAGGTGTACGGTAAAAATGACAATCAAACAATGGATTTTGACAGACCGTATAAGTAACAGGATAAGCATATTTTTGTGAACGTGTAGTTATAGAAGCATTAAGATTTGCTACAGGCAAAGTTAATAATTCAGATATATCAACGTTAGTTAAATTTTTAAACCACCTATTTTTTGTGAGAAAAAAGATAGTATCGCAAGCACGTTTTACATTCAAATCAATCAAATCAAAATATTGTACATTGATAAAAAGCTTTATTTTCCTTTTTCCGCACATTGTAAAGAATTCTGTATCTCTTTGTGTCCAATCAGTAGAATAACCTCTTGCAGGCCAATAATTAGCGCCCTCATCAATAAAAATAGCTGTTTCGCGTAAATCCGTATCATAAAGCCAATCTTTGTCAATCATCCAATAAAATTTTTTATCTTTTTTTGAAAACTCTTGTTTCATCGGAATACAAAGTGAATTTTGAATAGGATAATTAGAGAGACAGGTATAACCCAATTTGTTATAATATTGACATGCAAAAGAAGAAAGAGTACTTTTTCCAACTCGTTTTTGTCCGGTAATTAAAGAACAATCGGAAGTTATTAAAGCACTCTTAATTCGAGAATTAAACATTTTATCCAAAATTTTTTTCATTCTAAAACTCTCCTTTAATTAAAAAATTAAATACGTTTACAAGTAAACACATTACTATAGAAGCAGAGAGCAAAATAAGAATAAAATCAAATTGAATAAAAATTTTAATAAAATCTACAAAAAAATTTAAAATAGATAATGCTATATTCATAGAAATTTTGACCTCCCTGACTTTTTAAATTTACCTTCTACGTCTACGGCGACCACTGGAAGCTATGCCACGAACGCCCAATTTTCTGAAAAGAGAAATACAGAAAAGAACAATACCGCCAGCAAAAGTAAGAAGAACGGGAACAAATATAAGTTTATTTGTTACAACAATTTCGGTTACACTGCCAAAAACGTCCCAAATAGTTCCCATTACGGTTGTAAGAGCCGTAAATACATCATTAACAGTCATTAATTATCATCTGCGGCTCTTAATTCCAAACCTGCGAATTACCTTGACGGCAAGCAAAACAGCACCTGCTACTATAGCAAATCCTGCACCCCAAAGGAGCAATGAATTCGATACAATAGCGTCGGTTAACTTACCGAATATAGTCCAAAACCAAGTAAGCGCATCAACCACACCAGATGCAACACCGGTCAAGCTGGCAACACTAACGGATTCAAGCAAGCTCAGGTTAAACATAAGAGCGCCCTCCTTCCTAAAATATTTGATAATATGTAAAATTAATTATCATCATTATTTTTTTTTCTTCGTTTGTATTCGATTTTTCCGTTTTCAGCTTCATCAATAGCTTTATTCAAATCATAAGACGGAGTATGATTATATTGATAAGGATTAGAATTAACGGGTTTATTTAAATTATCAAGTAAGTTATAGTTATAAAAAGTTCTACCACCATAAGAATAAGTTAAACGTGCTGGATATTTTTTAAAATATTCTTCAGCTTTAACAAGATAGCTTTCATCAAAATTAGGATATTTTTCTTTAAAACGACGGTTTCTTTCAATCTCTCGATTAAATCGACGTTCTTCCTCTGCTTCTCTACGACTAAGTTCTCTTGCTTCAATCTCGGTTTGACGGCGATGTTCCCGGGCCCTTTTCTTACTATCATAACGAACAGAATCGTTAAATACATTACCAACAGAAAACAAAAACTTATAAAGAACAGTTAAAAGTAACATTAAAAGTGAAGTAATAAAAAGCAATAAAAAAAAGTCATTATCAAAAAGAATGTTTAATAAATTACTTGCATTATCCCATATAAAATTTATAGCAGTTCTTACTTCATTAATTATTTGTTTCATAAATATTCACCAAAACGACATAAAGTAGAACAATAACTAAAACAGAAGCAAATGGAATATACCAAGAGCCGATATTAAAAATATAGGAAACTTCATCCAATTGCTCGCTGATGAGGGAAGCAGCTCCACTAATAGCTTCGCCGATTTTATCTTCAATAGAAAAAAAACTCATCTTAACGATTCCTCAAATATGAGATTAAAGAAAAAACAAGGGGAATAATAATAGAAGTTCCGACAAGAGCTATTAGCAACCAATTACCCGTTATTATTCCAAACAAGGTAGTAAAATAACCGCCAACCTCAGTTATCATTGAACCAAAACTATCAACGGCAAGAAGAATAAGCATAAAATCACCTCTTTATTTAAAAATATGAAAAATACTATCAAAAATAGCGAATACAAATATTGAGCAGAAGCAAAGAAAAAATATAAAAATTATAGGATATAAAAATTGCAAATCATTACTCAAAGGGATAGAATCTTGAATTAAAGAATAAAGTTCCGACATATTGTTCACCTATATTTTTTTTTGTTTAAAATAATTAAAAATATTAACAGCAAAATCACCAATAATAATAAGAAAGGCAATAGTAAGTATAACTTGATCAATTTCAGAAATAGGAAAGACAGTATTTTCTTTAATATTATTAGAATTATCAAAACTAAATCTTATGTTGGTATTTAAAATATTTTTAAAAGTAATATCTTGCCAAATATTTTGATAACCCTGCTGTCGTGAATATTTAAAATTTTCAAGAGAAGAACCACGGACGGTGTATTTTGTTCCATTATTTAATATAAAATAACCGTTAACAGTAGATTCGGATAAGTTAAAAAATTGGCCTTGCTTTGTTTGAGAAATAACATTTTCCCTACATTTAATAGGAAGAACAAGGGTACCGTTACCAAGGTTACAATCGCACTCAATAAAAGCACAGTTATAATTATCTAAATATTCGGGATATGCTTCGGAATAAGCGACAGAAATAATAGGGAATGTTAACAATATTACGAAACTTAAAATAAATATGCTTAAGCATTTTTTTAACCTCTTATTCATCATTTTTTTTACCACCTATAAATTCAAAAACTATACCTAAAAAAGCAGGAATGACAAGCCAAACAAGCAAAGGCAAGCCAAATAATTTAACAGAATTAAGCATAGAAAAAAGGGATATAATATTATCAATAATAGATTCCATTACTGTCCACCCTCTCTTCCTAATATTTTATATAGCAAACATACAATAACAAGAACAACGGCAGATACGCTTATTATTGTAGGTAAATGTCCAATCATTGAAATAAGAAATTGACCACATTTAACTAAAACGAGTATTAAATTAAAAATTAAATTAAATATTGAACTGAATAGTTCAAATACAAAATGAAAGAAATCACGAATTGTATATGCGATGATAAGCATTAACGGCCCACCACCTTTTTAATGACAATCATTAAAAGAGCAAAAGCAACAAAAGCGCCAATAATAGGAATACCAGAAGAAAGTTTATTAAATGAGGAACTAAAAGTATCTAAATAACTGTTAACATCTTTACTTTTATCATCAATGCCATTAGTAAATTCTTTTACAGAATCCGTCCACTCAGTTATTTGGTCAACTATTTTTTGAAAATTTGAATTTTCAAAAGGATTTGTATATACAGGTTTACCATTTTCATCTACAGGAACACCGTCTTTATTTAAAGTAACGGGGTGTTTAAAATAAAGAAGATAGTTTTTTAACATAGTAAAAAATTCACCGATTTTATTTCCTAAGTCAACAAAAAATCCTTTTATTTTATCGCCTAATTCACTAAACCAATCACCGATTTTATCAAATGCATTACTTAATTTATTCCATAAGTCAGAAAAGAAATTACTAATAGAATTACCTAAATTAGTTAATCCGTTTTTAATGCCCTGAACAATTCCTTCATGGTCGACACCTTCTCTATCAGTTCCGCCGACTATGCCATAGTAAATTCGAGAAACCCAATTTAATATACCGTCTAAAAGTCCGCTATCATCATCTAAATTAGTTAATTCAATAGGTGAAAACAGAATCCAATAATCGCGAAATTCGCCCATATAAGAATTAGAATTTTTTGAAAGAGTAACAAAAAAAGTTAAATAAATTCCATTGTTAGAAGATAAATTTAAATTTTTAAGTGTAAAATTAAAATTAACATTTTCAGCTTTTTGACCATAATAATCAGCCGAAAATAATATACTTTCAGATTCTAAATTTGAATTAGAAAGACAGCAAACTAAATTATATTTAAAATAACGATTACAGTTAATTTTAAAATTTAAATTGTACTCATCATCGATTTTTAAGTTTTCAAGCTTAAAAAACATCAAAATTTTAGCTTCGCCGAGCTGATAAAAATCAGGATTATTAATATAAACGCCCGTATAATCATCATTAGGCGACCAATCCTTATAAGTTACATATGGTGAATAATCAACTTCAGGTTCACTACCGGATAAATTAGTACGGGTAGCTTCAACGGAAAAATCTTGAATATTATACGTTTTCGTTGAAGAAGCAAAAGAATTAAATGAAAAAGCAGAAAAGGAAAATAAGACGGAAAGAAAAACGGAAAGGGAGTGTTTTAACAGCTTATTCAATTAAAACACCCCCTAATTTTTAAATAATTATTTAGAAAAACCAAAACTTGGAACTTTCTGATATTTTGTATTCAAGATTTGATTTATCGGAGTTCGAACCGAGCCGTTAGCGTTAACTTTAGCCTCACCCAAAATCAAAAGATATTCCTCATTGATTTTTAAATCCAAGTTATAAATTGGACTATCAGGCGTTACTGTGAATTGACGAGGATACAATCCATCCAAACTATTGTTAGGCGTTGAATCATCCATTGAAAGGAAATACAAGGTTTTGTTTTTACCCTCTTTACCATTAATTTCCCAATGTTTCTCACGAATGCCGACAAGTTTTGAAAATTCTTTTTCCATTTTTAAAAAGCTCCTTTATTTTTAATAAAATTTTTTGTTTAAAATTTAAAAATTTCAAATAGAATAAATTAGAAAAGTTTTGATGAAGTTGAAATTTTAAAAAACAGTCATTACAAACAGGACAAAGCAAGTCAAAATCGGCCGCCTTATACAAAGTAACACGTGTTGGAATATTGATTTTATTTACTTCAATTTCATCGCAAGCCAACTTTTCATTGTGACAAATTGAACAAGTGTATTTATACATTCAATTCACAATCCAAAGCATTATCAACTTGATACATACAACTGACAACAGGGTCATCGTTGCAAGCCAAGTAATAGTTACAATCATCACAGATCAAATTTCTGCATATAAAAGAGACAAGCGAAAGGCGTTCAATGCTTGGAAAAGCTGCATGGAAAGAATCGAAAAGAGTCATAATATCACCTCATTATTAATTATTTTTTATTCTTATACTGACCTAATAAGAATATCTCGGAGGTAGTCAGGGAGGTCAGTTTCCGTGATACCTCCGAGATTTTAGGAGACGACTTACATGTCGCAAAATAATAATAACATAACACGACAATAATGTCAACATATTTTTTTTAAAAAAAGTGAAGTTTTTTTCGTG
>CANRIZ010000010.1 GCA_947630835.1 uncultured Clostridia bacterium
ACGCCTTAATGTAATATATCTTAAGGAAAGACCCTCGATATCGTCTTCCGTTATCCCAAGTTCTTCCTGCATTTCCCGCAGTACGCATGCCCTTGCATCATTCAATTCATTTTCTTCAAAATGCCCGCCTGCAGAACCTGTCCAAACATTATTTACGACTCTGCCGCCTTGTCTGTACAACAATAGCATATTCTCATCCTTCACCAAATAAATGGACGTCATATTTCGCAATCTGCCAAGCATAATAATCCCCAACTCCCGTTTTATTTCCCTATGCAATCCTTAAATTTAACACAAAAGCGCACTTTTCAATTTTTCCTTTGCCCTGTATCAAACTCTGCAAGATTATATCTATGTTCCTGCTGATTTTGATACAAACAGAAAAAGCCTTGTTGTACCATGTCGGCGGTAAGGAGTTTTCTGTTTGCTCATTTTAACAAAGAGAATACAATTCTTTTTTCATGTATCTCGGTTCATATTCATAATACCCATTCTTTGGATAGAATGAATAGGATTCAAACCACTGCTCCTTTGGGGAGCCGAGATGAACTTTTGATATGGTTACGCCATTATCACGCATTGATGATTCGGCAGTCTTAAGAAGTGCAGTTCCTATTCCTTTATGCTTTTCAGCGGGTTTAACATACAGTCTATGGAGAAATGCTTCTGTTGTACCGGCTATTTTAGAATATCCAACGCACCCGATCACTCTGTCATTTTCATCGACCGCAATCCAAAACATATCGCCACGATCTATGTAATTTGCCTTTATATCCAATAAATCCTCGTTAATTGTCGGCTTCCTTCCCAGTGCATCTTTGGCCTGTAAAACCATAAAAATCAAATCATCTCGATAGCCTTCATCAAATGTCTTGATTACCATTCTATCCCCTCCAAATTACTGCTTATGGGGGCGGACGCACCCCGATTCCCAATTCATCTTATTAAAAGATTGTGAATAAAGCCACTCCCTGCACACATTTTACACCGCAAGCGAAAATTACACCGCAAGCGCACTTTTGGCTTTTCCACGGGCTTGTATCAAACTCCGAAAGATTATATCAAAAAAAATCAATGTGTAGGGCGCATTGTGCGCTCTCGTCAAAAATATGCAAATATTTTATCACAATTTGAGCCTAAAAAAAATATATTTTTGAAAATTTTTGAAATTTGGTTTAACTTCATAAAAAAATATGCTATATTAATATATTATATATTACTTATACAAAAGGGAAGCGATTGAGTGTATCAGAAACTTGTCGATATGCATGTCCATACGGACAACTCCCCCGACGGCAACCACTCGGCTATGTATATTTGCGAGCATGCGGAGCTGACGGGTGTAAGGGCTATTGCCTTTACAGACCATTGTGAGGTCGATGTATATACCGAAGAGGAATATGACAAGCGCTATATGCAGTCATATTTTGAGGTGACAAAGGCTCAGTGCGCTTTCAGGGGCAAGCTGGTGGTTCTTCGGGGCATAGAACTGGCTCAGGGCCATTACAACAAAAGTCTTGCCGAGAATATTCTTTCAAAATACGACTGCGATGTTGTTTTGGGCTCTATCCATGCGCTCAGGCATACAAAGGATTTTTGCCACCTTGAGGGCTACAACGAGGAAAACGTCAGGGAGTATACCGAAAAGTATTTAACCGAGATTTACAATATGGTTAAGTGGGGGCAGTTTGACATACTCGCGCATCTCACTTATCCCATGAGATACTTTTACATAAAGGCGGGCATAGAGGTCGATTTAAAGGATTACAGCGAAAAGGTGGACGAAATTCTTTCGCTCTTGGCTGAGAAGGACAAGGCGCTTGAAATCAATACCGCCGGGCTAAGACAGCCGATAAACAAGCTTTCGCCCGAGGTTGAAACCGTAAAGCGGTTTAAGGAATTGGGCGGGAAATACGTTACCTTCGGCTCCGACGCCCATTTTGCCGAGGATATAACCGCAGGAATAGACGAGGCGTACAACGCTATGAAAGCGGCGGGCTTTACAAATTTTACGATTTTCCAAAAGCGCACGCCAATACTTATGCCCATTGAATAACAGAAAGGAAATAGTGCGAAACACTTAGTTTGCTATGAAATTAAAAGCTGCTGCAAAAATTAACCTTATGCTTGACGTTACGGGAACGCTTCCCAACGGCTACCACAGCCTTTTTATGATTATGCAGTCCGTCGACTGCTGCGATACCGTCCGCGTCGATTTTATTTCGGAGGACCGTATAAAAATCATTTCCGACGACAAAAGAGTACCGAGGGACGAAAAAAACATCGCTTATAAAGCGGCAAAGGCTTTTTTTGAGTACAATAAGATAGAAAAAAATTACGGCATTGAGATAGAAATAGATAAAAAAATCCCCATGGCGGCGGGGCTTGCCGGAGGAAGCGCAGACGCGGCGGGCGTGATTTTCGCTCTTGACAGGTTGTTTGATACAAAGCTTCCTCTTTTTACGCTTTGCGAAATAGGCGAAAAGGTCGGCGCCGACGTGCCGTTTTCTCTGCACGGCGGGACGGCGCTGTGTATGGGGACGGGTTCTGTAATAGCTCCGCTTCCGAAGCTTGAAGACTGCTTTGTTGTGCTTTGCAAGCCCGATACCGACGTTTCAACTCCCAACGCCTACAGGCTCGTAGACGAAGCGCCGAGAATACGACATTGCGACAGGAACGCAATGCTCTACGCTATGAAAACCGGGGATTACGGGCTTATGTGCAGTAAGGCGGCGAACGTATTTGAACAGGTGATAGAAGTCCCCGCACGCCCGTATATAAAAACGACCATGAAAAGGTTTGGCGCAGACCTCGCGCTTATGAGCGGTTCGGGTTCTTCCGTTTTCGGACTGTTCAGGGAAAAGCGGGACGCCTGCAGGTGCTCGGAAAAGCTGAAGAATGAATTTGACGGGGTGTTTTTAACCTCTCCCGTTGAAAATTCCATAGAGATAATCGAGGATTGATTACAAGAATAAAAATACCTCCCGCATTTCGTTTCGGAGTGCGGGAGGTTGTTTTGTTAAGTTTTCCAGAATTTCCTGTCAAGGCTTCTGTACTGCACGGCTTCAAGTATATGCTCGGAGCCGATTATGTCGCTTTTGTCAAGGTCCGCCACGGTGCGGGCAACCCTTAACACTTTATCATATGCCCGTGCGGAAAGCCCGAGGGCTTCAAACGATTTCTTCAAAACCGCCGAAGCGTCCGAGGTCATTTGGCAGTACTTTTTTGTAAGCGGCGCGCTCATTTTGGCGTTGCAGACAGCGCCCGTTCCCGCAAGCCTTTGTTGCTGTATTTTTCTTGCGGCGTTGACCCTCTTTTTTATTTCGGCGGAACGCTCCTCTTGAGCGTTTGAGGAAAGCTCGTCGTAGTTTACGGCGGGAACCTCTATGTGAATGTCGATTCTGTCAAGCAGCGGGCCGCTCACCTTTGCAAGGTATCTTGCCGGAGCTCCCGAAGGGCAGGTGCATTTCTTTGACGGGTGGCCGAAATATCCGCAAGGACACGGGTTCATAGCGCATACGAGCATTACGCTGCACGGGTAAGAATATGTAGCCGCAACCCTCGCTATGGTGATTGTGCCGTCCTCTATGGGCTGTCTTAAAATTTCCATAGCGCTTCTCGTAAATTCGGGAAGCTCGTCCAAAAACAGCACGCCGTTATGCGCAAGCGAAATTTCTCCCGGCCTCGGAACGGTGCCGCCTCCCGAAAGACCGGCGGGCGAAATGGTGTGATGAGGCGAGCGAAACGGCCTTGCCTTTATCAGCGAAACTCCGGCGGGCAGTTTACCCGAAACGGAATAGATATTGGTAGTGTCGAGCGATTCTTCAAAGGTCATATCAGGCAGTATCGACGGAATCCTTTTTGCAAGCATACTCTTTCCCGAACCGGGAGGGCCTATCATAAGCACGTTATGGCCTCCCGCCGCCGCAATCTCAAGCGCCCGCTTGGGCTGATACTGACCTTTGACGTCCGAAAAATCGGGCAAATCAGGCGCGGCGAGCATTTCGGCATAGTCCTCGCTGCCGATGGGTTCTATTTCCTTTTTGCCGTTAAGATGTTCAAGCAGCTGCTTTACGTTCTTTACGGGATATATTTCGATTCCCTTTACAACCGCGCCTTCGCGCCGATTGTAATAGGGTATGAATATCTTTTTAATCTTTTCCTTCTGCGCCCGTATAACCATTGGCAAAACGCCGTTTACGCCGTGTACCTCGCCGCTCAGAGAAAGCTCGCCTATAAAAGCGCAGCCGTCCGTGTCCGCATTGAGCTGACAGGTTGCTTTGAGCAGGGCTACAAGAATCGGCAAATCGTAAACGGGCCCTTCCTTTTTAATATCGGCGGGCGCAAGGTTTACCGTAACCCTCGAAACGGGAAAATCAAAGCCGCTGTTGTGCATAGCCGAGCGCACTCTTTCTCTCGATTCGCTTACCGCCGTATCGGGCAGACCTACTATATCGAACCTCGGCAGACCTCCGGAAAGGTCGGCTTCAACCTCAACGCGGTAGGATTCCATACCGAAAAGCCCTATGCTTGTAACTTTTGAAAACATATCAGCCCTCCTTTATAAAAAAATCATTTAATTTTGTTTTTTAACTCTTGCTCCAGCTCGTCCTTTTTCCTTAAAGCCTCCGCAACGGAAAGCGCCGTTAAAAGGAAAGAAAATAAGGCTGCCGAAAGCTTAAAAAATTTTTTCATATTGCTTCCTCCGAATTTATTTCGTTGACGGCGTTTTTGTAATCGTCATAAGTCATGTATGCGTTTATGATTTTAATCAAACCGTTTGCGCTCAGGTTTTCTGGCAAATCAAGCCTTTTTAAAAGCGCCCTTCGCCTTTTAAGGCTGTTGCTTTTTCCGCTTATCGAGTCGTTGTAAAAATCCGTTTTTGTGACGACCCTTTTGGGTTCGTCGGTTTTTGTTCCCGTAATATCCGCCTTTTTAAGAGCGTTAAAAATAATTTCCGGGTCCACGCCTTCAACGCCGAGCTTGCCTTCTTTTGAAGGGGAGTCCTTGCGCTTTTCTTTGCCGAGTATGTCGGGAATATAAACGTGCGTAATTCTGTCGGGGCTGACTATGGAGCTTAAAAACGAGCGTATAACAAAGCCCGCCGAATCGGAATCCGTCATAACGACTATGCCTTTCTTTTCCGCCAACGCTCTGATAAGCCTTTGCTTTTGCTTATCCTTGAAAATCCCAAAGCCCTCTGTTTCTATAATGACGGCGTCAATAAGGGAGGAAAGCTTGATTTTATCGTATTTGCCCTCCACTATCACAGCCTGCTCGATTTTTATCATATCGTTTCACCGTCGGTTATTACCTTATAAATTTCGGTAATAAGCCTTTCAAGAGTAATTCTTTCGTCCGTAACGCGCATTTTTATTTGGCTGTCGGCGCGGCTCAAAAGCTCAAGGCATTTTCTTACCTCCCGCATATTAAGACGTCCCGAGTCCCTTGCGGCGTTCCTCAGGCGAAAACCCGTGTTTTTGTAATTATAAATTTCCTGCAAATAATCCGCGCCTTTGCCCGCCGAAACCGAAGCCTTGGCTCGGTAAATATCAATAAAATTTCCTGCAAGCGCGCCGAGTATAGCCTCGGGCTTTTCCTTTTCCTTAAAAAGCTTATCAAGTATGCCCATGCTCCTCGCGAGGTTCTTTGAAAGCAGACTTTTCGACAAATCAAAAACGTTGGCTTCAAGCGATTTAATGCAGATTTTATCTATATCCTCTTTTGTAACAACCCCGCTTCGTACAAAATTTGCAAGCTTTTCAACCTCATTTAACAATATGTTTAAATCGCTTCCCACGCTGTCTATAAGATAATAAGCCGTTTCCGCGGTAATATCCGCGCCGCGCTTTTTAAGCCCTCCCATAACGGTTTTGGCAAGCGAGGATTTATCGAGTCTGTCAAGGCAAAGAACGCTTGCGTATTTTGAAAACAGGGAAATAACGCTTTTCCATTTTGCGTCCTTTTTTGGGTTTATATCATCGCTGTCCTGCCAAAAAACCGCAACGGTTGTTTCGGGCAGTTCCTTTATCCAGCCCTCGAAAAGCTTTTTGTCCGAGGAATACATAGTGTCAAGCGGAAAATCCTTGATAACCGTACAGCAGTAATCGGAGAAAACGGGGAGAGTATCGGTAGAGTCCATAAGCTCTCTGATATCGTTTCCGTTTTCTTGGTCAAAGCTTCTCAGGTTAAAACCCTCCATACCCTCCGAAACGCATTTTGAGGCAATCAAACCGGCATAGTGCCGCTTTAAATAGGCTTCGTTTCCGTAAATGAGATAAGCTCGGGAAAACTTACGCTCTTTTATATGGCTTTTAAGTATGGATTCGTTAATTTCGGGCATTAGCCTTCCCTCCTTATGGTTTTGTCGCCGTCCAGGGTGAAAAATACGCTTCCGCTTTCTGAAATATAATATATATCGCCCTCGGCGTTTTGCGTTTGTGCCCTTTCGGCGCAGGCAGAAACGGCGAATTTAAAACTGACGTTTTTGGGAATAACGCTGTTGTAAACGAGCAAATCGCAGTCAAAGCCGCTAAAGCTGTTTTTGTCGGAAAAAGAGATTAGAATTTTTGTGCTCCCGTATTCAATTTGGGCAAAGTCGTTGTCCAAGCCTATAATAAGCCCGTCCGAATAAACTACGCTTTTTTCGATTTTGTGAAATTTCGGGGAAAACCGGGTATTGTTAAAGCTCAAATTATCGCTTGAATAAATACCGTTCACGGCGTATCCGTTTATAAGCCTTTCGCTTTTTCCCGAGCCACCCGGCAGGAACAGATAATCGAGCGTACTTATCGCGTAGGTATTCATTATATCACAAATTGCGCTTTCTGCAAAGTATTCTCCCTCATAAGAAAAAACAAAGTTTTTTCCTTTAAAGCTCATAACTGCGGCGCAGCCCTTTCCCACGTCCGCAACCGCAATTTTCAGCTTATTGAATTTTGCGAAAAATACCAGCATATTTGCGCCGATAAAAACAAGCGCAAAAATTATACACAGGGATTTTATAATCCTTCGGTTTTTGTACTTGACTATATGGAAAATCAAAGCCGCAACGCAGAAAATTATAATCAGTGCAAGTGAAATTTCTTTATTTAACGGAAACAGGGCGTATCGAAAGGACGAAAGAAAATATGCCGTTTTCGTAAGGAATTTTGAAATAAGAGCCGAAAACAAAAGCAGAGGTTCTCCCAAGGCTTTAAGCCCCAAAACGCAAAGAACCGCCGCCGCGCCCGCCGTTTCCATACAAACAGTACCCGCGGAAACCATAAGTATATTTGAAATTATCTGCAAGGTACTTACGGATTTGAAGGTGAATATATAAACGGGTATTGTAAATACCGTAACGCTTATGCTTATCAGCACGATTGACAAAAGGGAGGAGAGCGCCGATTTCGTTTTTTCGCTCTTTATGCCGTTTAAGGCGGGCAGACATTCGGCGTGCAGGCGGGGATAAAGCATAAGTATTCCGAGCGTTGCAAGCACCGACAAAAGCAGGCTTACGCTTACGGCGTTATACGGATTCAGGGCAAGCATAACCGTCAGCGCAAAGCCTATGGAGTTATAAGGATCGGCTTCTCTGTTAAAAAGGTTAGCCGAAAACATCATTATAAGCATAAAGCCCGCGCGCACAACCGGAGGGTTGAAGCCCGTAAGCGTCATAAAGAACAGGCAGAAAATCGAAGCGAAAACGCCGGCTTTTTTAACTCCGATTCCGATTTTCCTCAAAAATCCGAAAATCAGAAGCGACCATACCGAAACGTGCAGACCGGATACCGCAAAAAGATGCGAAACTCCGCAAAACCTGAACGCATTTTCCGTCCTTTCGCTCAGATACGACCTGTCCCCAAGCAGCAGACCTGTTATCACCGCGCCGTAGTCGTTTGGAATAAAACGCATAATTTCGTTTGACATCTTAAGCCTTAAAAGCAATATCGACTGCCATATATTTACGTTTACGCCCTTTTGTATCTTAACGCTTCCCACGGGATATGCGCCGAGCGTGAGCGATTTGGATTTATAGTAGCTCAGATACGTTTCGCTGTCCGTGCCCAAAAGAAATACCTTTACCGTTGCGTTTATCTTGTCCGTTGCGCCGAAATCAAGCGGACTTGAAGAAACAAGCCTGATTTTAAGCTTTTCGTCATTTCCGTTGATTTTGTCGGTCTTTATTATGTAATAGCTTTTGCCGTTTTGCTTGTAAGGTGCGCTGTCGAGGGAGCCGGAAACCGTTATCTCCTTTTCCGCGTAGGCGTTTGCAAGGCGCAGATAACGGCTGTTATGGAAATTTAAAAGCAAAAGCGAAATTATTGCAAAAAGGAAGACGACGGGCAGGGTTTTGGATTTTCTCGTCTTTTTAAAAGCAAGGGTCAACAAAAAGGCAACAAACGCCGTCAAAATAACAGCGCCTATTGCCTTTGTATTCGGTATATTGCAGAACACCGCAAGAGTGCCAAGCATTGTAAATCCGGTTACCGCAAGTGTTCTTTTCATATTTTATACAAGCTTTTCGTTTAAATTACTGCCGCTTAAAACATGGAAATGAAGATGCTTTACCGTTTGACCCGCGCCCTCGCCGCAGTTTGTAATAACCCTGTAGGAGTCAAGCTGCATTTCATAGGAAAGCTCCGCTATAACCTTGAAAATATGCGCCACAACCGCAGAATTGCTTTCGTCAATATCCTTGGCGCAGGGTATGTGCTCCTTGGGGATTACAAGGAAATGAACCTCCGCTTGGGGATTAATATCGTAAAACGAATAGCATATCTCGTCTTCATATATTTTTTTTGAAGGAATATCGCCGGAAATTATTTTGCAAAAAATACAATCATTCATAAGCTTACCTCATTTAATCATTTTTTCTATAATTTCACGAGCGCCGTCGAGAGCTTCCGAAATCTTTGAAATATCCTTAGCTCCCGCCATTGCGCTGTCGGGCTTTCCGCCGCCGTTGCCGTTTGCAAGCTTTGCAACCTCGCGCACGATGTTACCCGCATGAGCGCCCTTTGCCATAGCCGATTTTCCCGCAGAGCATGCAAAAGAGCAAGAACCCTTTTCCGAATTTCTGCCCGCAAAGAGGGCTATTGTGTTATCCCCGAATTCCTTAGCCTTGTCGCACATGGAACGAAGGGCGTTTGCGTCCGCCTCGCCGAGATCCGAAATAACAAGCTTTATTCCGTTTATTTCGACTGCCGATTTCATAAGGTCGGAGGCTTTGGAGGCGGCAATTTGCGATTTAAGGGCTTCAAGCTCCTTTTGCGCCTTTGCAAGCTCCGCAACCGTGGAAGCGGCCTTTTTAACAACGTCGGAAACGTTTGAAATTTTCAGCGCCGAAGCGGCGTCGGCAATTTCTCCGTTGAGCTTGTCTATATATTTCATTACGTTATATCCCGTAACGGCAACTATACGCCTTACGCCCGAAGCAACCGAGGATTCCGACGCTATCTTAAACAGCCCGAGGTTGCCCGTGTTGCCCGCGTGAGTACCTCCGCAAAGCTCTGTAGAAAAATCTCCCGCCTTTACAACCCTTACAATATCGCCGTATTTTTCGCCGAAAAGAGCCATGGCGCCGAGCTTTTTCGCCTCGTCAATGGGCATTTCGGAGGTTACGACGGGAACGGCAGCCAAAATATAGGAGTTAACCTCGTTTTCAACGTTCTTTAATTCCTCTGCCGTAAGGGCGGAAAAATGAGTAAAGTCAAAGCGGACTTCTTCCGCGTTTACAAGCTGACCTGCCTGCTCGACGTGACTGCCGAGTATTTTCCTTAAAGCCGCCTGGAGAAGATGCGCCGCGGTATGGTTTCTCATCGTCGCCTCTCTCAACGGTCTGTCAACCTCCGCCGTTACCCTGTCGCCGAGCTTCACCGACTCGCCATCAACGAGCTCGCCGCAGTGAAGAATTACGCCCTCCGGCGTTTTTGTTGTTGAGCTTACCTTAAAAACAAAGCCTTCGCCCTTAATAACGCCGCTGTCGCCGACCTGACCGCCGCTTTCGGCGTAAAATGCCGTTTTGTCAAGCACAAGTGTAATATCACCGTCGTCGCGGGAGGCAAAATCCCTTAACTTTGAGCCTGTAATGATGGCTTTAACGCAGGAATTACAGCTAAATTCCGAATAGCCCGTAAATTCGGTTTTTTCCATATCCTTGGTTGCGCTTCCCGCGCCTTCCCATGCCTCTGCGCCGGCACCCTTATGCGCCGCCCTCGCACGAAGCTTTTGCTCCTTTACAAGCAGGGCCCATTTTTCCTCGTCAACGGTAAGGCCCTTTTCCGCAAGCAGCTCCTTGGTAAGGTCTATTGGGAAACCGTAGGTGTCGGAAAGCTTAAAAGCGTCCTCGCCGCTCAATACTTTACCGTCAAGATTTTCAATCATCTGATTAAAAATCAAAAGGCCCGTATCAATGGTTTTTGCGAAGCTTTCCTCCTCGGCTTTTATGACGTTAATTATAAAATCGTGCTTTTCCGCAAGCGACGGATAAGCAAGCTTGTTTTCGTTTATAACCGTTTCCGCAACCTTATACAGGAAAGTGCCCTCAATCCCCAAAAGTCTGCCGTGGCGGGCGGCTCTCCTCAAAAGCCTGCGAAGCACATAGCCTCTGCCTTCGTTAGAGGGCATTACTCCGTCGCCTATCATCATGGTAGTGCTTCTTATATGGTCTGTTATAACACGAAGCGAAACGTCGCTTGCGGCATTTTTGTGATATTCGATACCCGAGATTTCAATTATATGCTTCATAATGTTTTGGAAGGTATCGACCTCAAAGATGTTGTCAACGTCCTGACAGATGCACGCAAGCCTTTCAAGCCCCATACCCGTGTCTATATTCGGGTGTGCGAGCCTTGTGTAATTGTTGTTTCCGTCGTTTTCAAACTGCGTAAATACAAGGTTCCAAAATTCTATATACCTGTCGCATTCACAGCCTACCTTGCAGTCGGGCTTACCGCAGCCGTATTTTTCGCCCCTGTCGTAGTAAATTTCCGAACACGGACCGCAAGGGCCTGCGCCGTGCTCCCAAAAGTTGTCCTCCTTGCCGAAGCGAACCATATGCGAGGGGTCAATGCCTATATCCTTCGTCCATATGTCGTAAGCCTCGTCGTCCTCCTCGTAAACGCTGATATAAAGCCTTTCGGGATCCATTTCCATAACCTTGGTGCAAAATTCCCAAGCCCACGGTATAACTTCCTTTTTAAAGTAATCCCCGAACGAGAAATTGCCGAGCATTTCAAAGTAAGTTCCGTGCCTTGCGGTTTTGCCGACGTTTTCGATGTCGGGAGTCCTAATACATTTTTGGCAGGTAGTCACCCTTTTTTTCGGAGGGGTAATTTCACCCGTAAAATACTTTTTCATAGGAGCCATACCCGAATTTATAAGCAGTAGGCTCTTATCGTTATTCGGAATAAGGGAAAAGCTTTCAAGCCTTAAATGACCCTTCGATTGAAAAAAGCTGAGATATTTTTCCCTTAATTCGTTAAGTCCTGTCCATTCCATATTGTGCTGTCTCCTCATATGAAAACTGCGTATTTACAATTCCCAATATATATAATCTTAAAAATTATACATTTTTAAACGAATGTTGTCAATATCCCGCTTTACCGGCTTCCAAAATAAAAAGTCTTGTTTTATCGGGCGGTTTGTTATATAATTAAATTGTATTTGCATTTGAAAGGGGAGGGTTCGTTGGGCAGGCTTGTTCAAAGGCTTAAAGGCAGGGCGAAATCAAACCTGCTTTTGGTTTTAACCGTTTTGTTGGTTCTTGCCGTTGTGCTTACCGTTTTGTTTGCGGGCAATTATCTTGTAAACAGGGACAACTGCGGGGACGAAAATGCGGTTTACGACCTTTCCGGCATTGACTTTGACAGCGGTAAAAAGGTTTATCTCAACGGCAGATGGGAGCTTTTTCACGGCAGTCTGACGGTAAGCGATCCCGAAAACGCGTCTGATGTTTCAACGTTTTACGACGTTCCCAAGTCCTGGTCGAGCGTAATTTCGGAGGCGGGGACTTACGAAAACGGCGGCGCGGCCTCTTATAAATGCGTTATCAAAAATATTGACGCCGAAGATTACCTGACCGTCTATATTCCGAACATCACAAGCGCTTACAGAATTTTCATAAACGGAACGCCGGTGACCTCGAGCGGCGTCGTTTCCGAGGACCTTAACGAAACCTGGTCTGCTCCGTCGCATAATTCCCTCCCGTTTTTGCTTGAAAAGGGCGAAGAATACGAGATGGTAATCGAGGTGTCGGCGCAGAAAAGCTCCGGTATTTATATGCCCGTTGTGCTTTCAAATTACGGCGCGGAAAACATATACGAAAATTCCGCTATAGCGCTCAGGTATATTTTATGCGGTATAGTTTTATTCTGCGCGGCGCTTTTTATAGTTTTGAAATATTCGGTAAACAAAGAGCTTTATTCCTTATGGCTGCCTGCGCTTGCGTTTGTTATGGCAATAAGAATAGTTATCACGAACGAAGGCTTTATGGTTTTACAGCCACTGCTTTTTAATTTGAGCTTTGAGGACGTCAGCGTTTTTGTTTTTGCTTCAACGTATATCATTAAGCTTATTTCCCTTATTTATATAACCAAATGCTTTAACATAAAGGTAAAGGACAGCGTATTTGCGGTTTTCTGCCTGCTGTTTTTGGCGGCGGCGATAGGTATGAACTATTTGCCCAATTCGATTTTTGACACTTATTATTACCTTACCTTAAATCTTTTCTCGTCGATAATAGACATTTTTATTATAAACAGGCTTTGTATGGAAATATGCAAAAAGAGGGAGTACGCGCTGCTGTACCTGCTGTCGTATCTGTTTATAACGGTGGGAGTTGCGGTAGATACCTTTTATTCAAACGGCATACTTTTGCCTGCGCTGTCGGTATTTATGCCCGCCTGCTTTGCGGCGTTTGTCCTGATAACCGTTTTAATTCACGCAAGGCGAATAAAAAAACTGCACGATTTTGCTCTTGCGTCAAAACAGCTTGAAATCGAGCTTGAAAGCGCAAATACCGCAATAATGCTTTCCCAAATTCAACCGCACTTTCTCTACAACGCTCTCAATACAATAAAATCGCTTATAAAAAGAGATCCCGCAAAGGCGGAAACGGCTATTATCGACTTTTCCCGGTATCTGAGAAATAATATGGACAGCCTCTCAAAATCCGATCCCGTTCCCATTTCCGAGGAGCTTGACCATATTAAAAAATATTGCGGCATAGAGCAGCTTCGCTTCGGCGATAAGCTTGAAATTTTTTACGATATCGAATGTACCGATTTTTACGTTCCGGTTTTAAGCGTTCAGCCCTTAGTCGAGAACGCCATTAAGCACGGGGTAACAAAAAAGGCGCAGGGCGGCTCGGTTACCGTTTCCTCGTTTGAGGATGAAAAAAATTACTACGTTTCGGTTGAGGACGACGGAGTAGGGTTCGACGTTAACTGCCTGAAGGCGGACAATTCAAAAAGCCACGTCGGGCTTGAAAATATCACAAAGCGCTTTAATACTATAATGGGAGCCGAGGTTGAGGTCAACAGCGAGGTCGGCAAGGGTACAAAAGTAAAGGTAAGGCTTCCCAAGGACAGGAACGTAAAAACCTTAAAGGAAAGTCTAAACCGGATAAGCGTTGAAAATCTTATTGAGGAGATGAATATATGAACATAATCGCAGTTGACGATGAAAGGCTCGTATTGGAGGATTTAAAGGATATCTGCTCGGAAATCAAAACCGTTAAAAGAATAAATACTTTTTCAAATCCGGCGGACGCCCTTGAATTCGCCGCTATGAACAGCGATATAGACGTCGCCTTCCTTGACATTGAGATGCCCGTAATGACCGGGCTGGAGCTTGCAAAAAGGCTCAACAGGCTTATTCCCGATATAAAAATTATTTTTGTCACGGGCTTTAAGGAATATGCTTACGACGCATTTTCCGTAAACGCCATAGGCTATATTTTGAAGCCGTTTTCTTCCGATATGGTAAAAAAAGAGCTTGATAAGGCAAGCCCCGACGGAGCGCGTCCAAAGTCAAGGGTGGTAATAAAAACCTTCGGCTATTTTGATGTTTTTGTCGACGACAAGCCCGTTTATTTTTCCTCCTCGAAATCAAAGGAACTGCTTGCTCTGCTCGTTGACAGGCAGGGAGGCTCCGTAAGCACGGAAAATGCGGTCGGCATTTTATGGCCGGAAAGGGATTACGACGAAACGGTGCAGTCGCTTTTCAGAAAGGTTTTAAAAAGCCTGAGAACAGCTCTTGCGGACGCGGGTATTTCGGATATCCTCATAGACGTAAGAAACCAGAGAAGCGTTGACGTTTCTAAGTTTGACTGCGATTATTATCGCCTTTTAAAACGCAGCGAAGCGGCTATAAACGCCTTTGCGGGCGAGTATATGACCGGTTACGCCTGGGCGGGCAATACCAAGAGATATATCGAAAAAATCGAGGAGTCAAACCTATAACGGGTTTTAACCGAAAACCTTCTCCGCTTAGGCCGTTGTTGAAATTTTCGGCTGTCGGCGGTAAAATATTCTGTAATTTAATTTTTGGAGTGAAAGCTTATGAAATATGTTGTAGTTTTGTATGACGGTATGGCGGATTATCCCGTACCGCAGCTCGGCGGAAAAACGCCCATGGAGGTTGCCTGCAAGCCTAATTTCGATTCCCTCGGAAAGAGGTCTGTCGTAGGGCTTGTTAAAACCGTACCGGACGGTATGAAGCCCGGCAGCGACGTTGCTAATATGAGCGTTATGGGATTTGACCCGTCAATTTACTATACGGGCAGAAGCCCTCTTGAAGCGGCAAGCATAGGCGTTGATTTAAAGGATACCGACGTTACGCTGCGTTTAAATACCGTAACGCTGTCCGACGAGGAAAAATTTGAGGAAAAAACCATGGTCGATTATTGCGCGGGCGATATTTCAACCGAGGAAGCGCGGCAGATAATAAATACGGTCGGGGAGCATTTCGGCTCGGATATTTATAAATTTTACAGCGGGGTAAGCTACCGCCACTGCCTTGTTTGGAACGGCGGAACCACAGATCTCGGCAATATGACGCCTCCCCACGATATTTCCGGCAAGGTGATAGGCGAGTATCTTTCAAAAAGCGAAAATGCCGCCGAGCTTATCCGTATGATGAAGGAAAGCTGCGATTTGCTTAAAAACCACCCCGTAAACCTTAAAAGAATTGAGCAGGGTAAAAGACCGGCAAACGCAATTTGGCTTTGGGGCGAGGGCAAAAAGCCGGCTCTGTCGCCGTTCGAGGAGCTTTACTCAATGAAAGGCGCGGTCGTTTCCGCCGTCGATTTGCTCAAAGGCATAGCAAAGTGCGCCAAAATGGAAGCGCCCGAGGTTGAGGGGGCTACCGGTTATATAGATACAAATTTCGAGGGAAAGGCAAGAGCGGGCGTTCAGGCGCTTAAAAACGGCTGCGATTACGTTTACATTCATTTTGAAGCTCCCGACGAATGCGGTCACAGAAGAGAGCCCCAAAACAAGGTAAAGTCGATAGAGTTAATCGACAGTCGGGTTCTTCCCATTATTTTGGAAGGGCTTAAGGAATACGACGATTATAAAATTATGATTTTGCCCGACCACCCGACTCCCATAGCTACGGCGACGCACGCTTCCGACCCGGTTCCGTTTATGATTTACCATAAGAACAAAGAGGTTGCGGGCGTTGAAAGCGTAAACGAGGAGAGCGCCAAGGCTACCGGTATTTTTGTTAAAAGCGGCGTAGAACTTATGAAAAAGCTTTTGGAGGAATAAAAAATGGGATTTGACCCTAATCAGAAAATAGAAACAAAATGCGTACAGGGCGGCTGGCAGCCGAAAAGCGGTGAGCCGAGGGTGCTGCCCATTTACCAAAGCACCACGTTTAAATACGATACTTCGGCGGATATGGCAAAGCTTTTTGACCTCCAACCCGGTTATATGTACACCCGTCTTGCCAATCCCACAAACGACTTCGTAGCTTCAAAAATAGCGTCCCTTGAGGGCGGATGCGCGGCGGTTTTAACCTCGTCGGGGCAGGCGGCAAATTTCTTCGCCCTTATTAATATACTCGGCGCGGGAGATCATTTTATCAGCTCCTCTACAATTTACGGCGGCACGTTTAATCTGTTTAACGTGACGATGCGTAAAATCGGTATCGACGTAACCTTCGTTGACCCGAGGGCGTCCGAGGAGGAGCTTGCAAAGGCGTTTAAACCCAATACCAAGGCGGTTTTCGGCGAAACGGTTGCAAACCCGTCTCTCGACGTTTTGGATATTGAAAAATTCGCGCGTTTGGCTCATTCCCACGCCGTACCGCTTATAATAGACAACACCTTCCCCACGCCTATAAATTGCCGCCCGATTGAATGGGGAGCGGATATTGTAACCCACTCCACCACAAAGTATATGGAGGGTCACGCTTCAACTATCGGCGGCTGTGTTGTTGACAGCGGCAATTTCGACTGGTTCGCAGACGGCAAATATCCCTGTATGACCGAACCCGACGAAAGCTATCACGGCGCAACCTACGCAAAGGATTTCGGAAAAGCCGGGTATATCACAAAAATTGTAGCGCAGCTTTTGCGCGATTACGGTTCAACGCCGTCGCCGTTTAATGCTTTTCTGCTGAATTTGGGGCTTGAAAGCCTCGCGGTAAGGGTTGAAAGGCATTGCCAAAACGCTCTTAAAGTAGCCGAGTACCTTGAAAACAACGATAAAATTTCTTGGGTAAACTATCCCGGTCTTAAAACGAGTAAAGATTATGAGCTTGCCGAAAAGTATATGCCGAACGGCACCTGCGGCGTAATTTCGTTCGGAGTAAAGGGCGGCAGGGCAAAGGCGGAGGAGTTTATGAACAATCTAAGGCTCGCCGCAATCGTTACCCATGTCGCGGACGCAAGAACCTGCGTACTGCATCCCGCCTCGTCAACTCACAGACAGCTCTCCGATAAAGAGCTTGTCGAATGCGGAGTAACTCCCGACCTCGTAAGGTTTTCGGTAGGTATTGAAAATGTTGACGACATTATTGCCGATATCGAACAGGCGCTTTCAAAAATATAGTCGTAAGCAAAGCTCGGCGGGAATAAAACTCCCGCCATTTTTATTTTACAAAAATTTACAATATTTTAACCAATTTTGATTTAGAATTATATATAATGGATTTGAAATGATTTTCGATTTTTAAATTATTCCCGAAAGAAAGGTGAAACGGATAATGAAATACACAGCAAGCGATATTGAAAACTACAAAAGCACCCACGCCGGAATTTGCGTTGAAAACGGCAAAATCAATGTTGAATTGTATGATAAATACGGCGTAAAGAGGGGACTCAGGGATAAAAACGGTAAGGGCGTTGTTGCGGGACTTACTGCTATTTCAGAGGTTACCGCGTTTAAGGAAACGCCCGAGGGCAGAGTACCGTGCGACGGCGAGCTTTCCTACAGGGGAATAAACGTTATAGACTTGATAAAGGGCAGGGGAAACAACCGCTTCGGCTTTGAGGAGGCAACCTATCTTTTGCTTTTCGGCAGTCTGCCCACAAAAGAGCAGCTTGAGGAGTTTACCGGCGTTTTGGCGTATCTTCGCACCTTGCCTACGAATTTTACCCGAGACGTAATTATGAAGGCGCCGAGCAGGGATATTATGAATTCGCTTACAAAAAGCGTTTTAACCCTTGCCGCTTATGATGACAGGGCGTCGGATTTGAGCATTGACAACGTGCTGGGACAGTGCCTCAGGCTGATAAGCTGTTTCCCGATGCTTTCCGTCTACGCTTATCACGCTTACAACCACTACGACTGTGACGATTCTTTCTATATACACAGACCCGACCCCGAGCTTTCAACGGCGGAGAATATTTTAAGAATGCTTCGTCCGGATATGCAATACACTCAGCTTGAAGCCAAGGTGCTTGATATTGCGCTCGTTTTGCATATGGAGCATGGCGGCGGCAACAATTCCTCCTTTACCACGCATGTCGTCACTTCGGCGGGCTCGGATACCTATGCTACGGTGGCGGCGGCTCTCTGCTCGCTTAAAGGCCCTAAGCACGGCGGCGCGAATATCAAGGTAGTCGAGATGATGGACGATTTAAAGCAAAACGTGGCGGATATTAAGGACGACGACGAGGTAAGAGCATATCTCACCAAGCTTGTCGATAAGCAGGCGTTTGACAAAAAAGGGCTTATTTACGGAATGGGCCACGCTATTTATTCCGTTTCCGACCCGAGAGCGAGGGTGTTCCGTTCCTTCGTCAAGGCTCTTGCGATAGAAAAGGGAAGAACCGATGACTTTGAACTTTACAGTAAGGTTGAGGAGATAGGCAAGGAAATAATCGCCCAAAAGAGGAAAATCTACAAGGGAGTAAGCATAAACGTGGATTTCTTCAGCGGCTTTGTTTACAGTATGCTGTCAATCCCCCGCGAGCTTTTTACTCCGATGTTCGCCGTGGCAAGGCTTTCGGGCTGGTCGGCGCACAGGATAGAGGAGCTTATCAATGCCGATAAGATTATACGTCCGGCATATACAAGCGTGGGCGAAAAGCAGTTGTATGTTCCTCTTGAGGAAAGATAATCCCTTCCCCATATCCGCATATACATAGTTTTCAAAAATAATAAAAGAGAAAAACATATAAAAGCGCGAGAAAAACGGAGAAAACCGAAGATATTACCCTCGCCCGTTAAAATTTTTCAAAAAATATGTTGACTAATTTTTGTTTCGGTGGTATTATATGCGGGCAATAAAACAAAATTAATATTCGGAGGAAAATGCTATGTCAACTTATATGCCCAAGGCAGGCGACATAACCCGCGAGTGGTATGTTCTCGACGCAGAAGGCAGAACTCTCGGCAGCGTAGCCGCCGAAGCGGCGCACCTTCTTCGCGGTAAGCATAAGCCGACTTTCGCTCCCCATGCGGACTGCGGCGATTTTGTTATAGTTACTAACGTTGATAAGATTGTTCTCACAGGCAACAAGCTTGAAAAGAAAATGTATTATCATCACACAGGCTATATCGGCAATATGAAAAAAATCCAGTACAAAACTCTTATGGCTCAAAAGCCCGAGTTTGTACTTAAAAAGGCAGTTAAGGGTATGCTTCCCGCCAACACAATCGGGGCAAAATCTCTTACAAGGCTTCGTGTTTACTGCGGCGCTGAGCATCCTCATCAGGCACAGCAGCCCAAGGTAAGGGAATTTTAAGAAAGGGAGGCAAAAATAAATGTACGAATCAACACCTTATTTTTACGGTACAGGCAGAAGAAAGAAATCCGTAGCAAGAGTTCGCGTATATGCAGGTACAGGTAAAATTACAATCAACAACAGGGATATTGACGACTATTTCGGTCTTGAAACCTTAAAGCTCGTTGTTCGTCAGCCTCTCGCGCTTACAGGCTTGACGGATAAATTCGACATCGTCTGCACGGTTGCGGGCGGCGGCGTTACGGGTCAGTCCGGCGCTATCCGCCACGGTCTTTCAAGAGCGCTTCTTCAGTACGACGAAAATCTCCGTCCGGCTCTCAAGAAGGCAGGCTTCCTTACCCGCGACCCGAGAATGAAGGAAAGAAAGAAATACGGTCTTAAAGGCGCTCGTCGCGCACCCCAGTTCTCAAAGAGATAATTTCTTCAAATTCAATAAAGCCAAGCCCTCGTTTTTCGGGGGCTTTCTTATTCGGACAAAGAGTATAGGCGGCTTTTGCCGCATTAACAGGGAATAAACAGCTTGTTCTGTTTAAATAATTGAAAAGGATAAGGGATAAATATGTCAAAAACACTGCCGAAAGGCAAAATGTACCGTTACTGTCTGGCGGACGTCGCCAAGGGACTTTTCAACGGTATGATAGGAAATTACCTGCTGTATTTCTTTCAACCTACCGTAAAAAGCGGTTTGCCCAATCTTTTGCCTCAAAACAAGCTTTTGGGCTTTATAACGGTTATGGCGCTGATTACGGGCGTCGGCAAGGTCGTTGACGCCGTTACCGACCCGTTGGTTGCTTCCCTTTCGGACAAATGCGGTCATAAGGACGGCAGACGTATGCCTTTTATGCGCTTTGCGGCGCTTCCTTATGCGCTGTCATTACTGCTTATTTTCTATGCGCCGTTTAAGAACGGCTCTGTGGGCAACGCAATTTGGGTTGGCTTCTTCCTTGTTGCGTATTACGTTTCATATACGTTTTTCTTTATTCCGAGAAACGCTCTCGTTCCCGAAATAATACCCGACGCAAACGTCAGGGTAGGCTACTATACGGTCAGCACGGCGTTCTTTATGGGCTCAAGCGCATTTATGTATGCGGCTACGCTGTTTGTCGATTTGCTTAAAAACGCTGGACTTTCGCCGCTTTGGGCGTGGCGTGCGGTGTTCACTTTCTTTGTGGCAATAGGTATAGTTTGCCTTTTGTTGAGTTCCTATGCGTTTAACGAAAAGGATTACGTTAAGGAAAGCGTTAAACCCTCCACCTCGCTTATAAAATCCTTCGGTCTGGTTTTAAGAAACCGCAACTTTGTTATTTTCAGCCTCGGCGATTTATTCAGCTTTATCTCGCTTTGCTTTTTTGAAACGGCGATGCTTTACTACATAACAATGCTTTTGAACATTGAAGAAGGTCAGGTATTCTACGTTTTGCTTGCCGCTATAGTAACGGCGATTTGCCTGTTCCCGGTTATCGTTAAGATTTGCAGAAGGTTCAATAAAAAAATACCGCTGATAATCGCAAGCGCAATTTTCACCCTGGTATTTGCCTTTATTTACGTCGGCGACAAAATTGCCGCCCTGCTTCCCGGACGCGAGCTTATAATCGGAATAGGCGTCGGCATATTGGTTGCGTTCCCGTTTGCCGCAATCAATATACTCCCGCAGTCGGTTATCTCCGATATTATTCAGCTCGACTGCCTTGAAAGCGGGGTAAACAGAGAGGGCATATTCTCCGCCGTAAAAACCTTCCTTGAAAAAATTGCCGTAAGCGTGGCTATGATGATAGTATCGAGCGTGCTGTCCGTCGGCGCGTTAAACGGCGAATCGGTCGGTATGCAGGGGGTTAAGCTTACCGGCGTGTATGCCGGAGTGTTCAGCTTGCTGTCTTTAATTTTGTTTGCCGTTTATAACGATAAAAAGGTTACGCAAGGCATCAAAAAGTACGACGATAAGGGAGATAAGCAATGAAAAAACGTGCTTTAGGTTCAGAGGAAAACAGGAAAAACGTTTCCGCTCGGAAGCTTTCTGATTATACCGATACGCTTTCCCGTATGATAAATTGCAAAACCGTGTTTACTCACGACGAGCAAAACAAGGCGGAATTTGAAAAATTCTATAAGCTTATTGAGGAACGTTTCCCCGCGCTTTCAAAAAGGGCGGAGCGCTTGACGTTCGGCGGAGGCTGCTTCGTTTATGTAATCAGGGGCAAGAACGCCGAAAAGAATATTATGCTGATGTCGCATCACGATGTCGTCGACGGCGGCGAGGGCTGGAATACAGACCCATTTGACGCCGTGATTAAGGACGGCTCGATGTACGGCAGGGGAACCATTGATACAAAAACTCCGCTTTTTGCCGAGCTTCAGGCTTGCGAGGAGCTTATAAACGAGGATTTTTCCTTTGAAGGCATAAACCTTTACATAGGTTCTTCAAATAACGAGGAGCTTTGCGGCGACGGTATGGTGCTTGCGACTCGGTATTTTAAAGAAAACGGTATTCGTTTTGACATAGTTTTCGACGAGGGCGGAGCTATTACCGCGGGTATGGTGCCCGGCGTTAAGGAAAAAAGCGCAATGGTAGCCGTTCACGAAAAAAGCAGGCATATGTACCGCTGTACCGCAAGGAAAACGCAAAAGGGACACGGCGGTTTAAATCAGACTGCAAACAATACCGTTTCTCAGATGACCTCCTTTATTTACGAGGTCGAAAACGGCAAAATTTATAAGGGCGGCTTTTCAACCGAGGTGCGGGGAACTTTTGAAACGCACGCGCCGTATATGCAGTTCCCCTTAAATATAGCTATGGGCAATATCGGGCTGTTCGCCCCGCTTATCAAAAAGGTTATGCAAAAAATACCGCAGGCAAGACCTATGCTCTCAACAAGCATAGCTTTTACAACGATTTTCGGCGGCTCCTCGGAGGACCCGCAAATTTCGGCGCAGGAGGTAACTGCCACAATGTTCCTGCGCTGCGTAAGGGAAGACGATTTGTACGAGGGGCTTGAAAAAATCAAAGCCATAGCCTCAAAGTACGGAGTGGAAATCGAAGAAATCGAACGCGACTACTGTCCGCCCACCGATTATAAAACCCCGCAGTTTAAACTGCTCGAAAGCGTAATAAACGATGTTTTTCCCGACGTAATCGTGTCGCCGTTCCTTTTGGTTGCGGGTACGGACGCAAGACGCTTCGGCGAGGTTGCGGACAATATCTTCCGTTTCGCTCCGATTGATTTGGATTCGGAGCAATACGCCTCCGTTCACGGCGCAAACGAACATATCAAAATTAAAAACGTAGGTCAGTGCGTATGCTTTTACAGGCAGTTGATTAAAAAATATATTTCTGCTTTGAAATAAGGAGAGGGAAAAATGAGCATTAAAAACGAACCCAAGGTGAAAACACCGATAACCGTCGCAATCAGAGAACAGCTTGAGCACCGCGCTCTGTGGATGTATCTGCTGTGCGACGAGGCAAAGAAAAAAGGGCTTGATTCAACCGAATACGCCCCCGACGCAATCAGGCGCTGCGGACTGTATCAGGGCGCGTTGTTTCGTGAAAAGGGGAAAATGGGCAATTCCTTAAAGGGGTTAAAAAAGTCGCTGTTCACCGTCTTTGCGCAGGTGATTTTTGAAATGAAAATCAAACAGTGCGACGACGATCACCTTTTTATAGATTTTCATTATTGCCCGCTTGTTAAGGCTTGGCAGAAGCAGGGCTGTACCGATGAGGAAATCAGGGTGCTCTGCGACCATGCCATGTGCGGCGACAGGGGCATAGCGGAAAGCTTCGGCTGTGTGCTTGATTTGCCCAAAACAATCGCAAGGGGCGACGACGTCTGCGAAATACGCTTCCACCGCCCCGGCAAATAAAAATACTTTATATAAAAGCACATAATAATTCCCCTGTCGGCGCTTAAAAAGCTCGGCAGGGGCTTATTTCATTTTGCTTTTTAAAATGCTTTTTATCGTCTGAAGCCTTGACCTCACGGCGGAAGCGGAAATACCTATGACCTTTGATATTTCTCTGCTTGTAAAGCCGTCGCTTTTCATGGTGATTATCGTTTTGTCCTCGTAAGAAAGGCAGGATAAAACGGACATCATTTCCGCATAGCTTACAAAATCGCTTTCCCCCTTTATTTCAAATACTGCCGGCAGATCTTCAATCGAGATGAAATTCGCCCGCTTTTTGTAAAAGTCGATAAGTACATTTTTGGCGCAGGCAAACAAAAACGGCTTGTACGAGCGTATGGTGCTTTCGGTAAGCGTAAACGCCCATATTTTTAAAAAGGTTTGCTGAGTCAGGTCGTCGACGTCGTCGGCAGGGGCTTTTTTTGCAAAATACGACCTGACGGAGAAATAATATTTTTTATAAAGTTCTTCAAATGTATCCTTGCGGTTCAAGCTGTAAACACCCCTCCGGATTGTTTATGACTTTTTGCTCTTTATAATCTCTATGCAGTTGCCGACCTTTGAGTTGTTTTCAACATAGCCTACAAGATGCTTGCCGCAGGAAATTGTGTTGCCGGCAAGAAAACGGATACCTTTTTCTCTCAGCATATCCGAGGTGACGTCGCTGCTCACGGTTATGCTGTTGCCCGCAATTATATATGTGCCGGGCTTCGCTTCGTTTACAAAATCGGGGCTAACGGTAACGGTATTGGAGAAAATTTTAATCATATCCGCTTCAAAATCGTCGCAAAACGACAAGCCGTTTGCACAGGTGATAATAACATTTGAACTCTTTTGAATAAGCAAAATCCCGTTAAAGCTTAAGCTTATCTCCAAATCCTTCGGCAAATCGCATACTATGCATATGCCGTTTAAAAAGTACTCGGTATCCTTTTGAACCATATTGCCCGTAAGAATAAAGGTACCGTTCATCTCTTTAAATTCTCTGTCCTTGGGTATATAACGGATTGTCGCCACGTTCGTAATCTCTATTTCGCCGAACGCTTCAAGAGCTTCCTCGTCGTCCGACATAATCAGAACGGCGACGTTTTTTATTGACTCTATTTTTCTCAGCGCCTCCGGAGAATACTTCCTTAAATCAAGTCTCGGTACGTTTGCTATTTTCTTTTTAGCCATATTAACAGCTCCTTTTTCATTTATTTATTAAGACGTATATAATTTTAAAACTGTCCGTAAAAATTATATAATTTTTAAATTTTCTTTTCAACAACCGTCGTATTTTTAGGTTGAAAATGTATATCGATGTTGGTATAATTAATGTAACTAATACAAAGGTGGTAAAATTATGAAAAATTCCGTTTTCTATTTTGTGGTAGGTTCGCAGTTCCTTTACGGCGAGGAAACCTTGGTTGAAATCGACAAACACTCCAAGATAATGGTTGACGGCTTCAATGCCGACAAAAATATACCCTGTACGGTAAAGTGGTTTCCCTGCGTAAAGACAAGCGAGGAAATTTACGATATTATGAACCGTGCGAATAACGACGATAACTGCGCGGGCGTTATCACTTGGATGCACACCTTTTCACCGTCCAAAATGTGGGTAAAGGGACTTATGGCTTTAAGAAAACCCTATCTTCATCTCAATACCCAGTTTAATCGTGAAATTCCGTGGAATGATATCGATATGGATTTTATGAATCTTAACCAGTCTGCTCACGGCGACCGTGAACACGGCTACATCGCCGCCCGTTTGCGCCTTAACAGAAAGGTTATAGTAGGCTATTGGCAGGATGAGGATTTCACCGCACAAATGGGCGTTTGGATGAGAGCCGCCGTAGGCGCTGCGGAATCGAGAAAGCTCAGGGTGCTTCGTATTTCCGACAATATGCGAAACGTGGCGGTTACGGAGGGCGACAAGGTCGAGGCTCTTATCAAGCTCGGCTGGTCGGTTGATCATTACGGCGTAGGCGATATTATTTCCGAGGTTGAAAAGGTAACCGAGGAAGAAATCGACGCCCAGATGGCGGAGTACGAAAAAGAATATATCATGGACACCGAAAATATCGAAGCCGTCCGCTATCAGGCAAAGGAGGAGGTTGCCCTTAAAAAATTCCTCGACAGGGGCAATTTCAAGGCGTTTCACACAAATTTTGAGGATTTGCAGGGGCTTCGTCAGCTTCCCGGCCTTGCCTCTCAGGATCTTATGAAAAAGGGCTACGGCTTCGGCGCGGAGGGCGACTGGAAGGTTGCCGCAATGACAAGGATTATGAAGGTTATGGCCCAGGGCATCGATAAGGGCACGGCGTTTATGGAGGATTATACGCTTCACCTTGAAAAGGGCGGCGAGATGATACTCGGCGCGCATATGCTTGAGGTTTGCCCGTCTATAGCCTGCGAAAAACCGAAAATTCAGGTTCATCCGCTCGGAATCGGCGACAGGGAAGACCCCGCAAGGCTTGTGTTTAAGGCGAAAAAAGGCTCTGCGATAGTCGTTTCGCTTATAGATATGGGCGACCGCTTCAGAATGATAGTAAACGATATCGAATGTCAAACCCAGGAAAACGATATGCCGAAGCTTCCCGTTGCCGGAGTGCTTTGGAAGCCGCTTCCCGATTTTAAAACCTCGGCGGCAGCTTGGATTTATGCCGGCGGAGCGCATCATTCCGTGCTTTCATACGACCTTACGGCGGAGCATATGCGTGATTTTGCCGAGATTATGGGTATTGAATTTGTATATATCAATAAGGATACTAAAATTCCGGAATTCAGGCGTGAGCTTGAATACAACGACGTTATTTGGAGGAACAAATAATGCTTGAAAAGTTAAAGCAGGATGTTTTTGAGGCGAATATGCAGCTAAAGCGTTTCGGGCTGGTTGTTTTGACTTGGGGCAACGTATCCGCGATTGACAGTCGGACCGGCTTGGTTGTAATAAAGCCCTCCGGTGTGCCGTATGAAACGATGAGCCAAGACGATATGGTAGTTGTGGATTTGCAGGGCAATATTGTTGAAGGCAAGCTTAACCCTTCCTCCGATACGCCGACGCATCTTGAGCTTTACAGGCAGTTTAAGGATATAGGCGCGGTTGTTCACACGCACTCCGCCTGGGCGACCTCTTTTGCACAGGCAGGCAGAGAAATTAAGGCTTACGGAACAACTCATGCGGACTTTGCAAACCGCAGTATTCCCTGCACACGGGGGCTTACAAAGCAGGAGGTTGAGGGCGAGTACGAACTCAATACCGGCAAGGTAATAGTCGAGTGCTTTAAGCAAAATTCCATTAATCCCTTGGATTGTCCCGCGGTATTGATTCACCGCCACGGACCGTTCTGTTGGGGCAAGGATTGCTTTAAGGCGGTGGAAAACGCCCTTATACTTGAAGAGGTTGCAAAAATGGCTTTCCGTACGGAGGAAATTGCGGCGGTAGAGAATAAACAGGCGGGAATAGAAAGCTATCTGCTTGATAAGCACTATAACCGCAAGCACGGTGCAAACGCCTATTACGGGCAGAAAAAATAAAAGCTTACAGCTTAAAAAAAGGAGAACTCTTTGCGGGTTCTCCTTCTAATTTATAATGCGTTTCATATCCTCGGGCATATCCCTGTAAAATTCCATTTTTTCCTCGGTTACGGGGTGTATAAAGCTGCAATAACAGCAATGCAGGGCTTGACGGCACAGTCGTTCGTCGGGCTTTCCGTACATCGTATCGCCTACAAGCGGCGCGCCGATATGCGCAAAATGAACCCTTATCTGATGAGTTCTGCCGGTTTCAAGCTCGATTTTCAAAAGCGTGTTTTCCCCGTTGTTTTTAATCGCTTCCCAATTAGTTACCGCCCGTTCGCCGCGGTCGTCAACGGTTCTCAGCGTAATTATTGGGTCGGGTCTGAAAATAGGCTTGTCTATAGTGCCTTTGCCCTCAAATACCGCCGAAGCTATTGCAAGGTATCTTTTTTTAATTTTTCCCGAAAGCCTTGAAGCCGTATATTTGTTAAGGGCGCAGACCATAAGCCCCGAAGTACCCTTGTCAAGCCTTCCGACCGCCCTGAAAACCGCCCGTTTTCCTTTTTCTTCAAGATAATAGGCAAGCGCGTTTGAAAGCGTATCGCCCAAATGGTTATGGCTTTCGTGTACCGAAAGATTGGCAGGCTTGTTTATAACTATCAGGTCGTCGTCCTCATACACAATGTCAAGCGGCATTTTTACGGGTATGGAAACGCTCCGGTTGCCGTCGGAGGGAATGTTGATTTCAAGAACGTCTCCCTTTTTCATAAAATCAACGGTTCGTGTGTGCAGACCGTTTAAAAGTATGCCGTCCGAAGCCTGCTTAAGCTTTGTGATAAGACGGTGGGAGTAACCGTTTGCCTTTAAAAAATCAAGCACCTTGCGGTTATCGTATTTTTCCGTGATTTTGTAACAGATTTTCCTCGGCATATTCTTCCCTTATTTCAGCTCTTTTGCCTTTTCGATTAATTTATCCCTGTCGTTTTCACAGTCTCCGTTGATAACGAGCGTCAGCAGGGAGTTTAAAGCTAAATTTATTTTCTCGCCCTTTATTCCCATAGCCTTTAAATCGTTGCCGTCAATATTAAGCTGCTTTAAAGAAAAACATTCGTCGTTTTTCAGTATTTCATCAAGAAATTCCTGCATTTTTTTTAGCTTTTCGTCGTGGGAATTGGGGTTTGCTTTTGCAAAGCAGTCGGCGCGGCGAACCTTCATAAAATTCCTGTATCGCTCCTCGCCGATATTCGAGAGAAAAAATTTAGCTTCCGCCTTGCTCCTCGGTGAAGCGGCGGAGTGTATTTTGATTAGCGTTGAAACCTTTTCGACCGTTTTGTTGTCGTATCTCATACGCTTTAAAATTTCTTTGCTGATAACATAACCCGCCAGGGCATGACCCTTAAAATGATCTCTTCCGTTTTCGTCCGTGGTCTTGCAAAGAGGCTTCGCTATATCGTGGAAAAACATCGTAAGCCTTAAATCCTTGTCGTTTTCAATAAAATCGACAGCCGCAAGACTGTGCTGCGCAACGTCGTAAATATGGTACGGCGTGTTCTGCTCACAGCCGAAAAGGTCGGCGTATTCGGGAATGAAAACTTCCAAAACGCAGCGGTATTTGTTCAACGTATCCCTTACGCTTTTTCCGCATAAAAGCTTTGTAAATTCCTCCCGTATGCGTTCTGCGGCGATGTTCCTTAAAAGCTCCCTGTTTTTTATAATGCTTTCCGACGTGCTTTTTTCAATATCAAAGCCGAGCGTGCAGGAAAAACGTATCGCCCGCATAATGCGCAAAGCGTCCTCGTTAAACCTTTTGTCGGGTTCGCCCACACAGCGGATAATTCCGCTTTTAATATCCTCCGTACCGCCGAACAGGTCGATAAGTCCCTCGTTTTCATTAAAGCAAAGGGTGTTTACGGTAAAATCCCTGCGGGATAAATCGTCCTTGAGATTTCTCGAAAAATTTACGCTTTCCGGGTGACGGTTGTCAAGATAATCGCCGTCTGTCCTGTACGTCGTGATTTCTATCGGTTCGCCTTCGATTATAACCGTAACCGTACCGTGTTTAATCCCGGTTTCGATGATACGAAATCCCTCGAACACTTTTTCGGTTTCCTCGGGCAGGGCGGAGGTGGTAACGTCAAAATCATGGGCAGCGATTCCCATTATCATATCGCGGACGCAGCCTCCGACGGCATAGGCTTCAAAGCCGTTGTCTTTCAACAGCTTAATCGCCCTGTTCACTTTTTCGGGAAGATGAAGCTCCATAGTCGTCCTCGAAAACCGTCTTGGATTTATTCGCATTTTATTTTAATATATTTTCATTTGCTTGTAAAGCAATAATATTTTGTGATATTATATTGAGTAAATAATAAAAAAAGGAAAATACTTATGGAAACACCGAGATTAAAAAGAATAAACGAGCTTGCCCGCAAGCAAAGGGAAACGGGACTGACCGAGGAGGAAAGACGGGAGCAGGAAAAACTCCGCAGGGAATATGTAACCGCTTTTAAGAAAAATCTTGTCGCTCAGCTTGAGAACACCTATATAGTAGATGAAAACGGCGCCAAAAGAAAGGTGCGCAGGAAAAAATAACCCCAAATTTAGTTGACAAAACTTGACTTAATCGCAATATATAGTGTAAAATATATTGTATTTTAATTTTACTTATTATTTTTAAATGATTGAGGACGGCTGTTTTTATGGCGAAAAAAGCGGAATATACGGAAGAAAGCATTTCCCAATTAAAAGGCGCCGACCGTGTTCGTAAAAGACCTGCGGTTATTTTCGGCTCGGACGGTATCGAGGGCTGCGAGCATGCGGTGTTTGAAATTCTCTCAAATTCAATAGACGAAGCAAGAGAGGGCTACGGCAGCGAAATTACCGTGACCCGTTTTCTTGACGGCTCGATAGAGGTGCTTGACCGGGGCAGGGGAATGCCCATGGATTACAACGAAAACGAGGGCAGGTACAACTGGGAGCTGCTTTTCTGCGAGCTGTATGCGGGCAGTAAATACGACACAAACGACGGCGGAAGTTATGAATATTCCCTCGGGCTTAACGGCTTGGGTCTTTGCGCCACGCAGTACGCTTCGGAGTATATGGAAGCGGAGGTGCATTACAACGGCTTCTGCTATAAAATGAGCTTTAAGGAAGGCGAACCGGACGGCGAATTGATTAAAGAGCCGTACAATAAAAAGGACACGGGCACAAGAATACGTTGGAAGCCCGATATCAAAGTTTTTACGGACATCAAAATTCCGCTTGAATACTATCAGCAAACCATAAAGCGCCAGTCTGTTGTTAATGCGGGAATAAAATTCATATTAAAAGACCAAATCAGCGCGGGCGCTTTTGAAAAATACGAGTACCTGTACGCAAACGGCATTACCGACTATGTAAAAGAGGCCGTCGGCGAAAACGCCTTTTCTTCCGTCCAATTTTGGCAGACGGAGCGTAAGGGCAGGGACAGGGACGATATGCCCGATTACAAGGTTAAAATCAACGCCGCGGTCTGCTTTTCAAACAGGGTACAGCTAAAAGAATATTATCACAATTCCAGCTACCTCGAACACGGCGGCGCTCCCGAAAAGGCGGTAAAGAGCGCGCTTGTATCTCAAATCGACGCTTATTTAAAGGCAAACGGCAAATATACAAAGACTGATTCAAAAATCACTTTTCAGGATATTGAAGACTGTCTTGTAATAGTTATATCCTCCTTTTCCACTCAAACTTCTTATGAAAATCAGACAAAAAAGGCTATCACCAATAAGTTTATACAGGAGGCTATGACCGAGTTTTTAAAGCACAATTTGGAGGTCTATTTTATCGAGAACAAAATCGAAGCCGATAAAATCTCCGACCAGGTGCTTATAAATATGCGCTCCCGCATTAAGGCGGAAAGCACAAGGCTTAATATCAAAAAAACGCTCCAGTCCGGCAACAGTATGACCGACAGGATTGAAAAATTCGTAGACTGCCGTTCAAAGGACGTAAACGAGAGGGAAATATTTATCGTCGAGGGCGACTCGGCTCTCGGCGCATGCAAGCAGGCGAGGGACTCCGGCTTCCAGGCGGTTATGCCCGTCAGGGGTAAAATTCTTAACTGCTTAAAGGCTGAGTATTCAAAGGTGTTTAAATCGGATATAATTACCGATTTGATTAAGGTGCTCGGCTGCGGCGTTGAGGTGAGCGCAAAGTCAAATAAAAATCTGTCGCTTTTCAGTATGGAAAATCTGCGTTGGAGCAAGGTCATAATCTGTACCGACGCGGACGTTGACGGCTTCCAGATCAGGGCGCTTATTCTCACTATGATTTACAGGCTTATGCCCACTTTAATAAGAGAGGGCAAGGTGTTTATAGCCGAATCTCCGCTTTATGAAATCAATACCAAGGACGAAACCTGGTTTTGCTATACCGAAAAGGAAAAGGCGCAGGCTCTTGAGGAGATAGGCGATAAAAAATATACTATTCAGCGTTCAAAGGGACTCGGCGAAAACGAGCCCGAGATGATGTGGCTTACCACCATGAACCCCAAAACCCGCCGCCTTATAAAGGTTGAGCCGGATTTTGACCCTCAGGCGGTTGCGGACAAGTTTGATTTGCTTTTGGGCGACAATCTTCAGGGCAGAAAAGACTATATATCGGAAAACGGATATAAATATATTGATATGACGGATTTGTCATAAAATCGGGAGAAAAGATATGGCGAAGAAAAAGAAAAACGAAACCGAACACCGCGAAGAAATGGATTTAAACACCCATATTTCCGGCGCTGGCGACGTGGTTAATCAGTATATTACCGATACGCTTGAATTGAATTATATGCCCTACGCTATGAGCAGCATAATGTCCAGAGCGATTCCCGAAATCGACGGCTTTAAGCCCTCGCACAGAAAATTGCTCTATACTATGTATAAAATGGGGCTTTTAACGGGCACAACGGTAAAGAGCGCAAATATTGTAGGCCGTACAATGCAGTTAAACCCGCACGGCGACGCCGCAATTTACGAAACTATGATACGCCTTGCAAGGGGAAACGAGTGTCTGCTTCACCCGTATGTCGAGTCAAAGGGAAACTTCGGCAAGGCTTATTCAAAAAATATGCAGTACGCCGCTTCCCGTTATACCGAGGCAAAGCTTGCGCCCATAGCGGCCGAGCTTTTTAAGGAAATCGACAAGGATACGGTTGATTTTGTACCCAATTACGACAATACCATGCAGGAGCCGACGCTGTTCCCCGTAACGTTCCCCTCGGTATTGGTAAACGCAAATACCGGCATAGCGGTCGGTATGGCTTCAAACATATGCTCGTTTAATTTGGGGGAGGTCTGCAATACCGCAATAGAGCTTATCAAAAACCCCGACGCGGATATTATGCAAACTCTCAAAGCTCCCGATTTTATCGGCGGAGGTCAGCTTTTGTATAATGAAGCGCAAATGCGGGATATTTTCTCAACCGGCAGGGGAAGCTTCAAATTAAGGGCAAAATACAACTATGATAAGCAGAATAACTGCATTGACATTTTTGAAATACCCGCAACCACGACGAGCGAGGCGATAATCGACAAAATTATCGAGCTTGCAAAGGCGGGCAAGGTCAGGGAAATATCCGACGTCAGGGATGAAACCGACAAAAAGGGCCTTAAAATAACCATTGACGTAAAAAGGGGTACCGATCCCGACAAGCTAATGAAAAAGCTGTTTAAATCCACCCCGCTTGAGGATTCGTTCGGCTGTAACTTTAACGTCCTTATCGCGGGCACGCCGAGGGTTATGGGCGTAAGGGAGCTTTTGCTTGAATGGATAGCCTTCAGAACGGAATGCGTAAACCGCAGGGTTTATTTTGACCTTCAAAGGGCGAAGGAAAGACTGCATTTGCTCGAGGGCTTGCAGAAAATACTGCTCGACATCGACAAGGCGATAAAAATTATCCGCTCAACCGACGAGGAGGCGGAGGTTATCCCCAATTTGATGATAGGCTTCGGCATAGATAAAATCCAGGCGGAATACGTTGCGGAAATTAAACTGCGCCATTTAAACCGGGAGTACATTTTAAAGCGTACCGCCGACATTGAACAGCTCAGAGACGAAATTGAGGATATGGAGGATACTCTTTCGTCCAAATCAAGGGTTAAGAAAATAATAATCGGTCAGTTAAAGGAGGTCGTCGAGAAGTACGATAAGCCCAGAAGAACCGAAATTATTTACTCCGACTCCGAGGAAATTTACGAGGAGGAAGAAAGCATACCCGATTATCCCGTTACGCTTTTCTTTACAAAGGAGGGCTACTTCAAAAAGATTACGCCCGCTTCGCTTCGTATGAACAGCGAACAGAAAACCAAAGAGGGCGACTGTGTAATCGAGGAAATCGAAACCACCAACAGCGCCGAACTGCTTTTCTTTACAAACCGCTGTCAGGTCTATAAGGCTAAGGCGTATGACTTTGCCGATTCAAAGGCGAGCGTCCTCGGCGACTTTGCGGCGAGCGCTCTGGGTATGGAGCAGGATGAAACCGCCGTTTATATGGCGGTTACAACCGACTACAAGGGTTATATGCTTTTCTTTTTTGAAAACGGCAAGGTTGCCAAGGTGGATTTAAGCGCATACGAAACCAAGACCAACCGAAAGAAGCTTATAAAAGCTTACTGCGATAAATTCCCGCTTGCGGCTGTAAAGCAAATATCGGAGGATACCGAAATCGTCGTTAAATCAAGCAGCGGAAGAATTTTGCTTTTGAATACCGGAGCAATAGCGCCCAAAGCAACCAAGGATACTCAGGGCGTTGCGGTTATGACGCAAAAGAAAAATCACAGGGTAGAGAGCGTGGAGGATTACAAAGACGGTATGTTCGCAAAGCCCGCAAGGTACAGAACAAAAAATCTTCCCGCCGCGGGCAGTCTGCTGTCGGGCGAGGATATAGGCGAACAGCTCACGCTGTAAAACTTGTATTTACAATAACGCGGCCCTCGGGCTGCGTTATTCGCTTGTCCGCCTTATGGCATATATACGGACAAATAGTTAAAAATAACGTAAAAACCCTTGACTTATTCTTGCCTTTGTGTTATATTACTTTTACCTCTGAAAGAGGGTTCTTTTTTTGCGCCCGCTTTTTGGAGGCAGGCTAAATAAGCGATTATCGCTAATAACGGAGGTGCCGAAAAATGAGAGTGAAAATTACATTGGCTTGCACGGAGTGTAAGCAACGCAATTACAACACGATGAAAAACAAGAAAAACACACCCGACAGGTTAGAGATGAACAAGTATTGCAGATTTTGCAAGAAGCATACTCTCCATAGGGAAACAAAGTAAGCGGAGGTAAAAACGATGGCTGACGAAATCAAAAAGGATTCTGCCGAAACTCCCGCAAAAGAAAAGAAAAAAGCCGATTCCAAAAAGAAAAACGAAAAGAAGGGCGACTCTTCCAAAGAAAAAAAGGCGAATATTTTTGTCCGTATGGGAAGGGCTGTAAAAAAATTCTTTAAGGATATCAGGGGCGAGTGCAAAAAGGTCGTTTGGCCCGGAGCAAAAACAGTTGTAAAAAGCTCGGGCGTTGTTCTTGCCTGCGTAGCGGTTGTCGGGGTTGTAATTTGGCTTATCGACACCGGTCTTTCGGAAATTATCAAGCTCCTTATCAATTTGGCGGAAAACGCTTCCGCAAATTCGGAATCCGCACTTGAGGCGACAAAGACTATAGCAACAGGTTTTATTCACGGATTCTTTGGTGTATAAGGGGGATATCCAATGGCAGAAATCTCCAGATGGTACGTTGTTCACACCTATTCCGGCTATGAGAATAAGGTTGCCGCAAATATCGAAACGGTAGTTGAAAACCGAAAAATGCACGATTTGATTCTCGACGTGCAGGTTCCTACCGAAACGGTTGTCGAGGTTAAGGACGACGGAACCAAAAAGGAAGTTGAAAGAAAGCTGTTTCCCGGTTACGTAATAGTTAAGCTTGCCGTTTTTGAAGATGAAGACAGCGGCGAATACGAAATGACCGACGACACCTGGTACGTTATTCGCAACACCAGGGGCGTTACCGGCTTCGTAGGCCCCGAGGGCAAACCCGTTCCGCTTTCCGAAAGCGAAATTGCCGCTCTCGGCGTTGAAAAGCGGGTTATCGAGGTCAATTACGAAAAGGGAGATATGGTTACTATTATCGACGGCGCTTTTGACGGAATTATAGGCGTTGTTGACGAAATCGACACTCAAAACAATATGGTTAGGGTAATTATTTCAATGCTCGGCAGGGAAACTCCCGTGGAGCTTGAGCTTGACCAGGTTGAGTCGATGAACAAATAATTTATTATTACGGTATCAAGCGTTTTTACGCTTTTTATAGCGTGCCTGCGGTACGCTGTGGGAGGGGTAAGTCAGGCCACTTATTCCGCCACTACCACGAATTTTGGAGGTGCTAAAATGGCTCAGAAAGTTATAGGCTTTATTAAGCTTCAAATCCCTGCCGGAAAGGCAACACCGGCGCCGCCCGTCGGACCGGCTCTCGGTCAGCACGGCGTTAACATTATGGCGTTTACAAAGGAATTTAACGAGCGCACTAAGAACGATATGGGGCTTATTATTCCCGTCGTTATCACGGTTTACGCAGACCATTCGTTTACCTTTGTAACCAAAACTCCCCCTGCGGCAGTCCTTCTTAAAAAGGCTTGCGGCATAGAGAGCGGTTCGGGCGTTCCGAACAAAACAAAGGTTGCAAAGATTACGAGTGAGCAGATAAGAAAAATCGCAGAGCAGAAAATGCCCGACCTTAACGCGGCTACAATAGAAACGGCTATGAGTATGATAGCCGGTACGGCTCGCTCAATGGGCATCACTGTTGAAGATTGATGCTCCTTCGTGGGAGGAAAAATCCGATAACCACTTAATGGGAGGAAATTTTAATTATGAAACACGGTAAAAAATATAACGAGAGCGCAAAATTGATTGACAGAGCAAAGCTCTACGATTCCGAAGAAGCTCTTGCAATAGCTGTAAAGTCGGCAACGGCAAAATTTGACGAAACGGTTGAGGCTCATATCCGCCTCGGCGTTGACTCGCGTCATGCCGACCAGCAGGTTAGAGGCGCTGTTGTGCTTCCTAACGGAACAGGTAAGAACGTAAGGGTTGCGGTCTTTGCAAAGGGCGACGCCGCCGACGCCGCAGCGGCTGCGGGCGCCGAAATAGTAGGCGCGGAGGATCTCCTCGCTCAGGTACAGGGCGGTATGCTTGATTTTGACGTATGTATCGCTTCGCCCGATATGATGGGACTTGTAGGACGTTTAGGTAAGGTGCTCGGCCCTCGCGGTTTGATGCCCTCGCCCAAGGCGGGAACGGTTACGCCCGACGTTGCAAAGGCGGTTACCGAAGCCAAGGCAGGTAAAATCGAATACCGTCTTGACAAAACCAATATCATTCACTGCCCGATAGGCAAGGCTTCGTTCGGCGCGGAAAAGCTTGTTGAAAACTTCAACACCCTTATGGACGCTATCGTTAAGGCAAGACCCGCCGCGCTTAAAGGTCAGTACATCAAGTCTTGCGTTGTAGCCACAACAATGGGCCCCGGAATCAGGATAAATTCCGCTAAATACGGCGTTTGATTTTGCTTGACAAACCCGCAAGGGTATGTTAATATAATATTCGCTTGCCGAAGACAGCAGGTGCGTTTTATGCGTAAAAGCCTTGTTTGCTTGCCTGCCGAGGGAGAACGAACTTATTTAAAAAAGTTTTTTTGCCTCTCTGTCTTTGCGTCGGAGAGGCTTTTTTATCTCATAAAGCAAGCGTAACATTTTAACAGGAGGTGATTCGTTTGCCAAGTGAGAAGGTATTAGAGTTAAAGAAACAGCAGGTTGCCGAGCTTAAAGAAAGGTTCGCTAACGCCTGCGCGGGCGTTGTCGTTAATTACGAGGGCATTACCGTTGCCGACGATACAAAGCTTCGTAAGGAGCTTCGTGAGGCGGGGGTTAAGTACACAGTAACCAAGAACACGCTTATTCATCTTGCAATCGACGGTACCGAGCTTTCGGGACTCGACGAGGTTCTTTTGGGAACTACCGCTATCGCAACGTCGCAAGACGATTACACGGCGGCGGCAAGAATACTCTCAAAATATGCCGACGCTAACAAGAATTTTGTCATTAAAAGCGGTTTCCTCGACAATGAGGTTATCGGTTTAGACAAGATTAACAGCCTTGCAAAGCTTCCGTCAAGGGAGGTATTGCTCGCTACCGTATGCAATGCGTTCAATGCTCCCATTGCCGCTTTTGCACGCGCTATTCAGGCTGTAGTTGACAAGGGCGGTGAAGCCGCTCCCGCAGAAGAAGCCGCTGCTCCCGCAGAAGAGGCTGCTGCTCCCGCAGAGGAAGCTGCCGCTCCCGCAGAAGAAGCTGCTGCTCCCGCAGAGGAAGCTCCCGCAGCCGAATAATTAATTATTAAATTTAAATTACTGATTTGGAGGAAAATAAAATGGCATCAGAAAAAATTGCAGCTATGATTGAAGAAATCAAAGCTCTTACCGTTCTTGAACTTTCGGAACTTGTACATGCTGTAGAGGATGAATTCGGCGTTTCAGCCGCAGCGGCAGTTGCAGTTGCAGCTCCTGCTGAGGGCGGCGCGGCAGGCGCAGCCGAGGAAAAGACAGAGTTTGACGTTGAACTTACCGAAATCGGCGCAGAAAAGATTAAGGTTATCAAGGCTGTTCGTGAAATCACAGGTCTTGGCCTTGCAGAGGCAAAGGCTCTTGTTGACGGCGCTCCCAAGGTAATCAAGGAAGCGGCTTCAAAGGACGACGCAGAAGCGGCTAAGGCTAAGCTTGAAGAAGTCGGCGCAAAAGTTACTCTTAAATAATTTAAAAAACGCTTTTTATGCCTGCCTTTTAATGGGCGGGCATTTTTTATTATGAAATTTCTTCAAAACAATTGACATTTTTTTGAAATTGTGCTATAGTGTTACCGATGATAAGCAAAAGAAGGGAGGCGTTTATTAATGGAACAGATTACTGAAGTTTTACAGTCTATCATTGATGGAATTACAGGCTTAATTAATGGTGGCGGAGAAGGTTTTGATCCTTCAACAATTCTTGAAACTATCGAGCAGTTCATTCAGAACATTATCGCCGGCTTCGGTGCTTAATGGCAAAAATGTAATCCCACTCTTTATTTGAGTGGGATTTTTTTTAATAGAGAATTTAATTAAGTTATATTTGATTGGTATTAATATGAAAAAAATTGCCGTTATATTGTCGTTCGTTTTGTTAATTACCGTTTTCGCTTCCTGTAAGAAAAAAGAAGTTAAGACGAGCGAGGCTTCAACAACCTCCGCCGCCGCAGCAGCAAGCGAAAAAAACAGTACCGAAGCCTTAGAAAAAATTACCGGGGCGGCAACGACAAAAGAAGTAAAAACCACTGTAAAAACAACCGCCGCCGCAACCGTTCCCGCCGAGCAGACGGAGCAAACCGAGCAGACGCAGGAGCAAAAGGTTATAACCTACATTTCCGAAAATCCCGAAAACAGTTACATAGTGCGGGTTTCGGAAAAATACGGAAGCGATCCCCAAAATTTAATTGCTTTTATTACAAAAAATTCCTCAACCCCCGGCGCAACCGTGTTGGAATTTTCGGGCAAGCGGGATTCAAGCGGCAACCTGATAACTACCGCGGAGGAGCTTAGATATCTTTATTACGTCTATGACGGCGGGGATATCAAAAGAGCGTCCTCGGACGGTCAGCACAACGACGGCTATAATTACGTAGCCGCAAAAGCCGCTATTATGCTCGGCGAAAAATACTATATACCCTCCATTCCCGAAATGAGAGAGCAGAGAAGATACGAGGATTATTTTTAAATAACAAAACGATAAAAACAGAGCCTTTGGAGTTTTCCGAAGGCTCATTTGTTTATCTCGGGATTGTCCGTCCTGAGCATAATATAGTCCATACTCACGCCGTAAAAATCCGCCAAAAGCAAAAGCGTTTCGGTAGGGGGTATGCGTTCGCCCGTTTCGTATTTTGACAAAAGGGATTGCTCAACGCCCGTTTTCATTTGCAGGGAAATCTGCGTTAAGCCCCTGTCTTTGCGAAGCGTTTTCAATCTGTTATACATAAGCCAATCACTCCCCTTATATGACAGTATGTCATAATTACCGTTGACAAATATGACAATTTGTCATATAATTTCAATATAAAATGAATTTCAAAGACATTTTACAAAAATTATTCGTCTTTGTTTATAGGTTGAAAATTTACACGGAAAGGGTGTAAACGATGAAAACGAAAAACGGTTTAAAAATATTTTGCCTTATAATCGTAAATTTAATAAGCGCCGCGGCAATAATTTTTTGCAGGCAGTTTACCCTTTTAAACGGCGCTTACGGACAGGGGACGGACTTTTCTTTATGCGATTGCATTTTAAACAAAAGCCCGAATTTCCCCGCGCTTTGCATTTTCGGGATTGCGGCGGCGCTGTTCTCAATCCTATCTGTTCCGCTTTCGGTGCTTATAAAGCGCAGGGCGGCGCTTGTTCCGTGCTTTGTTATAACCTTGTGCGAGATATTGACCGTGTTTTACATAATATTTTTCCTTCCGTTTAAAGCGGGGGAAATAATTGCGCTTGTAAATAACGCCGCTTTTTTCCCTATGTTTTCGGCGTTTGCCGACTCCTTAATTGCGCTGTCGCTTTTTACAAAAGCAAAAAAATAAATAACGCCTTTTTTGCGCCGATATTCAAAACCTTCGCCCTTCCCGCCCTCTTTGAAAAACGGGGGCGAAAAAGTTTTAAGTCTTTCCCGCGTTACCCTGCTTTTGCAGGGCTTTTTATTTGCCATAAGCATAAAAGTGTGATATTATATATTAGAAAAAACTTTTGCCCGGAGGTAAGGTATGTCTAAACATTCCGACAGAGCCGTTGAGCTTTTCAAACAGGGCTTCAACTGCTCCCAGGCCGTGTTTGCGGCGTTTGCGGATGAATTTGAAATGGATGAAAAAACCGCTTTGAAAGCGTCCGCCGGTCTCGGCGGCGGAGTGGGAAGGCTTCGGGAGGTCTGCGGGGCTCTTTCGGCAGCGGCGATGGCTGCGGGTATGGTTTACGGCGCAACGGACGGCTCGCGGCAGGATCAAAAGGCGCAAACCTATAAAATCGTCCGTCAAATTGCCGATGAATTTAAAAAGCAAAACGGCTCTTTAATTTGCAGGGATATGCTCAAGCTCGACGCTCGGGATATAGGCTCTTATGTCCCCGAGGAGCGAACCGAGGATTTTTACAAAAAGCGCCCCTGCTTAAAAATAATTGAATCAACCGCAAAGCTTGCGGATAAAATAATTTTTAATGCGGAAGAGTGAATATGAGTTATATTAAAAGGGAAAAGGATAAAATAGAAATAGGAAACGGGTTCATAGCAAGAAGCTTTGATATTTCGCAAAACCGTTTTTCAACGGAAAAAATAGTCAACAAAAGATTGGAAAATGCCGTTGAACTTATCCCGTCTGCGGGAAGCGAGGAGTTTACCGTAAGCGTTTTGGGCAGGTTTGGGCGCAAAACCGAAATAATGGCTTCCGCGCTGACGGTAGATAAAATAAGCGAGTTTGAAAAGGACGGCGCCGCGCTTATCGAGGTCGCCTTTAAGCCCGCTGTGCTTAAAAATACCGAATATAATTTCAGAATTATTTACGTCCTGCGTGAAAACGATTTCTTTATTGAAAAACAGCTTTTCCTTTCCGCAAGGGGCAACCTAAAGGTGAAAATTGATTTTATAGACGCCGAAAGCTTTGTTTTGGGCGGCGGCGTTAGCGAAATATGGGCTCGTCCCGAAATGGATAAGGCGTTTATAGACGGGGCTTTTGCCGGCCTCGGTCAGCCCGTCTACGTCAATTCTATGTTCTTCGGCTCGGAATTTCCGCTCAATGACAACAATATAGTCGGGCGGACCGTAAGGCTTCGTTACTTCTGCGGCAAGTCTCTCGGCGAGCTGCTTGAGGAGTCGGGCGAGCTTAAGCTTCATAAATCCGTTGTCGGCTGCGCACGCGCGGCGGATTACGAAACGGTAAGGGCGGATTTCTTAAAATATATAGAAACAATTTCGCAAAAAACTTACCTGCGTACCCAGTACAATTCCTGGTACGACCATATGCTTGATATCAGCGAGGAAAATATAACCTCGTCGTTTTATGAAATTGAAAAGGGCTTAACCCAATACGGCGTGCCGCCGCTCGATTCATACGTCGTCGACGACGGCTGGAACGATTACAAGGGCGATTTCTGGAGCTTTAATTCAAAATTCCCCAACGAGCTTTACAACTGCTCGAGGCTGAGTAAAAACTTTTCCTCTTCATTCGGGCTGTGGCTCGGGCCAAGAGGCGGTTACAACTACAACGCGTCCTTTGCCAAAAGAATGGAAAGGGCGGGTACCGGCGGCTACAACAGGCAGTCAAGGGATATTTGCATTTCGGACGTAAATTATCTTAAAAATACGGAAAAGCTTTTTAAGGATTATATCGAGAGGTTTGACATAAGCTATTTTAAGCTTGACGGCTTTATGCTCAAGCCCTGCAAAAGCAAAAAGCACGGCCACCCCGTCGGCGGATATAAGGGAATATACACCCTTACCGACGCTTGGGAAAAATGGCTCAAAATTTTTGAAAAAATGCGTGAGCAAAGGGAAAAAGAGGGCAAGGATTTATGGATAAATCTAACCTGCTACGCCGTGCCGAGCCCCTGGTTCTTAAAATGGGTAAACAGTATATGGATGCAAAACAGCAACGATATAGGCTTTACCGACAGGTCCGTTTCGGGCGATGCGCTTAACGGCAGGGATTTCGATAAAATGCTTACCTATCGCGACAGCCTTTATTACGATTTCCATAAGGTCAGAAAGTACCAGTTCCCGAATTCAAATATGTACAATCACGAACCGATTTACGGCAACACCGCAAAAATAAGTATGACCGAGGACGAATTCAGGAAGTATATGTATATGATTTCGTCAAGGGGTACCGCCTTTTGGGAATTATACTACAGCTTTAATCTTTTTAATCCCGATATGTGGCGGATAAATGCGGACGTTCTTAAATTTACCCGAGAGAATTTCCATATACTCAAAAATTCCGTCCTTATCGGCAAATCCGCCGACGTCGGGGAAATTTACGGTTACAGCGCTTGGGACGGCGGAGAGGGCATAGTTTCACTCAGGAATCCCTCCGATAAGCCTCAAAAAATTTCCCTAAAGCTCGATAAATCCATAGGCGCTTACGAAAAATTCCGCGCCCTTACAAGGGTATGCGTTTTGCCCTACAGCGCCGAAAAATGCGAAAAGCTCTATTCATACGGCGATACGCTTGACGTTGAGCTTGACGGCCACGGGATAGTTATGTACAAGTTTTCGGCTCCTCGGAAAAATCCGCCTAAGCTTTTAAGGGCAAAGTTTGTGAGCGAAAACGAGCTTGAAATGAATTTTGACAAGCGCATAGCCGTTTCCCGAGAGGACTTTTCGGCGGGAGGGCTTGAATTTGAGCTTCAACTGCTTGCCGATTACAGAAGCGTAACGCTTAAATTTAAAAATTCATCTCTGCCCGAAAAAACGGACGTCCATTATAAAGTAAGCGATTTATATTCAAACGTCTGCGAGGGCGAGGAAAGCGTGAAGAATTACCCGGGCGCGGTTATCACCGATTCTAAGGACAAGCCCCAAAAAATCGAGCAGGATTTTACGCTTTCGCTCCTGTTTAATTCCGGCGTAAAGGACGCTATGCTGTTTTCGCAGGGCAACGATTTGGCCGTTTCGCTGTCAAACGGTAAAATCAGATTTAACTGCTGTAAGTTGAAAGCGGTTTCCGACAGGGAAGCGCCTTTGGGCGAGGATTGCAATGTCACTTTGGTTCGGGAGAGAAACGCCATGATAAAAATTTATATAAACGGCGGGCTTTCGGGTTCGGATTACGAAGAAAAAATCGCAAACCCCGTTATAGCCGAGGCCCCCATAAAGCAAAGTAATTGTGTAAAAAGTTTTATAATTCGGGACAAAGCTCTTGCGTTTGACGAGGTTTAACTGTATAATAATATATTAAGGTTCGTTTCTCCCGCCTTAAAGAGCAAAAGGAAGTGATAGTTTGAATACGCTTGAGCTGATAGTTCCGTGCTATAATGAGGAAGAATCGCTGCCGCAGTTTTATAAAACCGTTGTTCCCATAGTAAACTCCGTCGAGGATTTTTCCGTATCGTTTATTTTTGTAGACGACGGAAGCAGCGACAGGACTGTTCAAATAATTAAACAGCTTGCTCAAAACGACAGTAACGTAAAATTTATTTCGTTTTCAAGGAATTTCGGCAAGGAAGCCGCTATGCTTGCCGGTATGAGAATGTCGAAGGCGGATTACGTCGGTATAATAGACGCCGATTTGCAGCATTCCCCCTCGCTTATTCCCGATATGATAAATGCGGTAAGCAAGGAGGGCTACGATATAGCCGCCGCAAGGCGAACCGACAGAACGGGCGAGGCAAAGCTGAAAAGCGCTTTTTCAAGAAGCTTTTACAAGATTATCAATAAAATATCCGACGCCAATATCGAGGACGGCGCTCAGGATTACAGGATAATGAAAAGGAAGGTTGTAAACGCCGTAATTTCCATGCCCGAATACAACCGCTTTTCAAAGGGCATTTTCAGTTGGGTAGGTTTCAAAACAAAATGGTTCGAGCATGAAAATCAAGAAAGATATGCCGGCTCTTCAAAATGGTCGTTTTGGAAGCTCTTTACCTATGCCGTCGACGGGATTATCGGCTTTTCGACCGCGCCGCTTAAAATTTCGTTTTTCGTAGGCTCGATAACAAGCTTTGCGGGCTTCATTTATGCGCTTTATACCATAGTTAAAACCCTGTGCTTCGGCAGCGACGTAAAGGGCTATCCGTCGATTATATGCGCGGTGTTCATCATAGGCGGGCTTATTCTTATTTCCCTCGGTATTACGGGCGAATATATTGCAAGAACTTATATGGAAGTAAAAAGAAGGCCCAATTACCTGATTGATGAAACGAATATCTTACCCGAGGACGATAAAAAATAATATAAATAAAAATATAACGGAGGTAAAAATTATGCAGATTACAAAGGATATGACTATAGGCGATATTCTCGATAAGGAGAGGGAGACTGTTCCCTTTTTCCTTGAAATGGGTATGCATTGCCTGGGTTGTCCGGCTTCAAGGGGCGAAACGGTTGACGAGGCGTGTCGGGTTCACGGCGTCGACGCCGATGAGCTTGTCAAAAAAATCAACGACTTTCTTGCAAGCAAATAAACCTTTCGGAAGGCTGACAAAATTCAGCCTTCTTTTAAATTAAAGGGTGCGGTATGATAAAACTTACGCCAAGGCTTAAAACGGTTGCGGATATGATTGAAAAGTGCGAATGTTTTTTGGACGTTGGCACCGACCACGCATATCTGCCCGCATACATAGTGGAAAACGGCGTCGCAAAACGGGCGATAGCTTCCGACATAAACGAAAAGCCTCTTGAAAACGCCCTCAAAACCGTTAAGGAGGAGGGGCTTTCGGATAAAATCGAGCTTCGCCTTTCGGCGGGCTTTGAGAATATAAAGCAAAACGAAGCGCAGCAGATAGCCGTCGCCGGAATGGGCGGCATTATGATAGCCGAGATGATTGAGAACACCCCGTGGCTCAAAGATTTCGGACTGCGTCTTGTTTTACAGCCTATGACTCATTTTGAGCTTGTAAGAAGGGCGCTTAATTCAAACGGCTTTGAGATTGACGGCGAGCTTACCGTTGCCGAGGGCGAAAGAGCGTATCTTGCCCTGTCCGCAAAATATTCGGGCAGCATTTCGCAAAAGCCGCCGCATTGGTTCTATTTCGGCGAGCTTCTCAACAGCCGAAAGGAAAGCGACAGGAAAATAGTGCAAAGAATTAAAAAAATGCTTTTTTTGAAAAGCGAATTTACATCGGACGAAGAAATAAAAGAGGTTTTAAGGAGCGTTGAAAATGCCGAAGGTAATTGACGTGTATAATTTTTTAAACAGCATTGCGCCGTTCGCTTTGCAGGAGGAGTGGGACAACAGCGGGCTTCTTATAGGCTCGGGCGAAAACGACGTCGGCAGGGCTTACGTCTGCCTTGACTGCACCGCAGACGCCGTAAAAAAAGCCGCCGAGCTCTCCTGCGAGCTTATTATATCGCATCATCCGGTAATTTTTTCTCCGCTTAAATCGCTGCCGGGGAACGGCGCCGCATACCTTGCGGCAAAAAACGGCGTTTCGGTAATATGCGCCCATACCTGCTTCGATTTTGCCGAGGGCGGCGTAAGCGATACGCTTGCGGGCGTTTTGGGGCTTAAAAATATCAGAAAAGCTCCCGGCGGCGAATATACCTTGGGCGAAACGGAAAAAACCTCCGTGTCGGTTCTTGCAAAAAAAGTTAAGGAAAAATTAAACGCAAGGGTAAGCTTTGTAAACGGCGAGCTTGAGGCGGAAACGGTAGCCGTATGCGGCGGAGCGGGCTTCGATTTTGTCTTTGACGCAAAGAAAAACGGCGCCGGGGTATATGTCACCGGCGAGTGCGGTTATCACGATTTTCTCGAAGCCGCAAGCGATAACATCGGGCTCATCGCCGCAGGGCATTTTGAAACCGAGGTTAAGGCTATGAAGCCGCTTAAAGAAAGGCTTGAAAAGAATTTTCCCGAAATTTGCTTTATCCTTGCGGACGAAAGCTCCGTAATAAAATATATCTGAGGAAAACTATGGCGCTCGACGGAATTACATTAAGATTTATAAAAGATGAAATAAGCCGATATGTTTTAGGCTCTAAGGTTGAGAAAATATATCAGCCCTCAAAATGCGAGCTTATATTCCTTATGCGTTCGCGCAACGGGGTTTATAGGCTTTATATGTCTGCGGAGGCTGTTTCGCCGAGAATACATTTGACCGCAAACACTCCGGAAAATCCCGCAAAGCCCCCTATGCTTTGTATGCTTTTCCGAAAAAGGCTTACGGGCGCAACGCTGACGGAGATAGAGCAGTTTTCCCTCGACAGGGTTTTGCGCCTCGGCTTCGACGCTTATAACGAGATAGGCGACAGGGTTAAGCTTTATCTTTATATCGAGATTATGGCGCAGCGAAGTAATATCGTGCTTGTCGGCGGGGACGGCAAAATTATCGACGCCGTAAAGCGTGTTGACGAAACCAAATCGACCTACAGGGAGATTTTACCGGGCGGCGCTTATGTTTTGCCGCCGAGTCAGGATAAAATCAGCGTTCTTGAAAAAGAGCCGGAGGAAGCGGCGCGGCTTATACTTGCAAAAAAGGAACAAAAGCTTTCCTCCGCCGTGCTTTCTGCTCTGCTCGGCGTTTCCCCCGTCGTTTGCCGTGAAATCGCATATTTTTGCTCGGGCGACGACGTTCAAACGGGGCTTTTAACCGATTTTGAAAAAAGCAGACTTACTCAAATTATACAAAATATCAGATTACAGCTTGAAAATAACGCTCCGAAGCCGCAGGTGGTTTTTGATTTTGAGGAAAAGCCGCTTGATTTTTCGTTTATGGATATAAATCAATACGGGGAAAGCTTGAAAAAGCGTTATTTTGAAACTTTTTCCGAATTGCTTGATTTTTTCTGTTATGAAAAGGACAGAATGTTGAGAATTAAGCGCAGGGCGGGCGATTTGCTTAAAACCCTGAACAGCGCCGAGGAAAGAATTTCAAAAAAAATCAATCTTCAAAAGCTTCAGCTTGAAAAATGCGCCGATAAAGAGCGGCTTCGGGTTTATGCCGAGCTTATAAGCTCAAATTTATACAGGCTCGGAAAAGGCGCGCTTTTTTATGATATAGAAAATTATTACGACAATAATAATATTGTGCGTATTTCGGCAAATCCCGCTTTAACGCCCGTTCAAAATTCGCAAAAATACTATAAGGAATACAGAAAAGCGGTTACAGCGGAAAAAATGCTTGCCGATTTAATCGAAAACGGCGAGCAGGAGCTTAAATATATCGAAACCGTGCTTGACGAGCTTTCAAGAGCGGATACGGACGCAGAGCTTTCGGAAATCAGACGGGAGCTTACCGAAGCGGGCTATATCAGGAAAAGGGCAAAGGATAAGATAAAATCGCCAAAGCTTTTGCCGCCGTATGAATTTACAACCTCCGACGGTTTTAAGGTTCTGGTTGGCAGAAACAATACGCAGAACGATATGCTTTCGTTTAAAATTGCCAAAAATTATGATATGTGGCTTCATGTGCAGAACTTTGCCGGTTCTCATACGGTAATTGTTTCCGATAACAGGGAAATAAGCGAAAAGGCGATAGAGGAGGCGGCGGAAATTGCGGCGCGTTTCAGTTCTGCTTCGCAGTCAAAGAAGGTCGCCGTGGATTACACCCTTGCAAAGAATCTCAAAAAGCCCAAAAATTCCAGACCGGGCAGGGTTATATATCATATTTATAACACAATTTATGTAAATCCCGCCGAAAATACGGAAACGCAAAAGATGTAAAGCAATTTGCTTTACACCGCCGAAATTGCCGTAAAATCGTACAAAAATCGTAATTTCCAATATATTGCCTATATATCGGCTTCAGAATTTTTTAAAAATCTATGTTTTTTTCTTCAAAATTACAAAAATTACTGTTGACAACGGATTTTAATTGTGCTATTATATGTGCATATAGCGAGGGGATAATTACGCATTCTCGTAACTTATACTGTTCGCTATAAATTTCAAAAAGTCGCAGAACCTACTAAAAGCGACAAAATTTAAAAAAAGGCGGTAAAAAAACATGAAAAAGGTTCTTTCAGTTCTTGTTGCAGCAATCATGCTTGCAGCTCTCTGCGTTCCTGCTTTTGCAGCAGGCGAGAAGGTTACTCTTAACGCTCCCAAGGAAGCACTTGTTGGCGACACAGTAAAAGTTACTGTTGACGTTACTCAGCTTTCAGGACTTAAGGCAACAATCAATTTCGACACAAAGGCATTTGATTACGTTAGCGCAGTGTCAGGTACAGCTATGCTTACAGAAATCAATGAGAATGCTGCTAAAAATGGCGCAATAACTATTGCATCTGCTCAGACTAAGGTTGTTGACGGCACAGTTGTTGAAATTACTCTTAAGTACAAGGGCGGCAACGGCGTTGTTTCAATCGACATCCAGGATGCGGTTGACGCTAAGGATGCTTCATTGCCTCTCAAGGCTGATTCGGTTACAGTTGCTCAGGGCGTTACACCTGTAACTCCTCCTACTGAGCCTGAAAAGACAACAGCTAAGGCAGACAACAACAAAAACGACAAGAAGCCTGCTGATGTTCTGAAGACAACAAAAGAGAACGAGAAGTTAGGCGGCACAGTTTCAGTTGCAGCAAGCGCAGCAGCAGTTGTAGTTATGGCAGCAGCAGTTGCTTACACAATGAAGAAGAAGAACGAGGACTAATTTAAATCCTTAAGTTCAAATCAAAATTGTAAGAAGTGCGGTCACAGTTATCTGTGACCGTTTTTCTTTGCCCTCGGGCGCTTCCTTTTTTGTTTCGATTTATATTTCGGAATAAAAAAAGAAGCGCTTTTGCGCTTCTTTTAAATACCCACCCGACCGTAGTCGGTGAATAATAACCTGCGTTAAAAAGCAGGTGGGCACCTCGCCTTAACTTACGTATGCTCCCAACGTCCGCCGAATGGCGGGAGGTCTGCTCCACGGTCTTGGTATGCGGTTCCCTTTAAATAAGTGTTGGGTTAATATCAACCGAACATTTTATCGCATCGGGCAGGCATTAAAGACAAATTTGCGGGGAATAAAAATTTATTCCTCGTCGTCGAACTCATAAAGCTCGGAAAGCCTTTTTTCGAATATCTCGCCGACGCTGTCAAACTCCTCCTCGTCCTCAATGGGTTCAAGGTAAGTTTCGCCGTTTTCCTCCACAACCTTTAAAATGATAAGCTCGCCGTCGTCGTCAAGGATTTCGGACGCTTCGTCATAATAGGGCGTAAGCGCAACATAGCGCGCGTCGTCGGTTTCTATTCTGTCAAGCTCTTCAAATATATGCTCAATTCCGTCCTCGTCGGTAACGGAAACAATATCCGGTCCGTATTCTTCGCTCAAATTACAGCCTCCGTTTCTTATATTAATGTCTTTTTTCATTTATATTTTACATCATAACGGCGGTTTGGTCAATAGTAAAAAATTGTTATATACTTTTTTATAAAAAACTATTGATTTTTTCTGAATATATGGTATAATCTAATAGAACTTAAGAACTTTTTGTAAATGCAGCCTGGGTGCTAATTGGGTGAAAGTTTTTTTATTGTTTTTTTGACTTTCGTATTTTGCACTCAAAGCTGCATTTTATTTTCCCCGAATTTGCGTGTAATATAACAGCTTCGCCCATTAAAGCGAAGCTGTTTTTTGTACTCAAAAATTAATTTTCGTAAAATTCGGCTTTCCATAAAAACGAAAAGCTTTCGCCCGGCGTTAATTCCTGTATTCCCCGCTTTTTTGAAAGGTCGGGCTTTTTCTCGCGGCTGTCGTTAATTCCGTACCACGGTTCAAGGCAAACGTAGGGAGCGTTCGGCTTTGCCCAAATCGCAAAAAACGGAGCGTCGCCGAAGCAAAAGCGTATTTTCTTGTTTCGCTTTAAATTGCTCAAAATAACGCTTTTCGAGTTCAAGCCCGAAAATATCATTGCGTCCTTGTCAAAGCTGTTTTCGCCGAGTTTAAGAGTGTTTGAGTCGGATAAAATCAAATCCTTCTCGTCGGTAAGTATAGAATTTTCATCTATTCTTTCGCTTATAAGCGTTTCGTTTTTTTCAAAAATAATTTCGTCGCCGATATCGCAGTTGAATGCGGGGTGCGCTCCTATGGAAAAATACATTTGAGTTTCGTTTTCGTTTTTTACGGTGTGCGTTACCGTAAGGGCGTTACCCTCTATTTTGAAAGATACAAGCAGCTTGTATTTATAAGGGTACGATTTTAGCGTTTCCTCGTTTTCCGTCTGCTCAAAAACAAGCTCGTTATCGGTTTTTGAACGCAAATTAAAATCGTAATGCCTTGCAAGACCGTGCCTTATCATACCGTATTGCTTGCCGTCGAGCAGGTATTTGTCGTCGAGCATTCTGCCTATAACGGGGAAAAGGATAGGGGATTGCCCGCTCCAGATTTTCGGATCTCCCTGCCATAAAAATTCATATCCCGTTTTTACGGATTTTACGCTTGTAAGAACCGCGCCGAATTGCTTTACGGATATTTCAAGCTCACGGTTACCGATTGTACTTGTCATTTTCTCAGCTCCTTGTTTGATAATTATATCAAAAATCCATTAAAAAGTCCACAAAATAAAAATGCCTGCTGTTCATTGACCAACATGCCCCATTATGCTATAATCAAATCAAAGAAATAATTTAACTCCTAAGGAGATTACGGATAATGGAAGAGACTTTACAAACCGGCATTAAAAATAAGCGCAGTACAGTTAAATGCCTTAATGCGGTGCATCTGAAAATAATTGCCTGCGCTCTGATGCTTTGCGACCATTTATGGCTTGTTTTGTTCGAGGGCGACAGCTGGGAATGGATGACCTGCGTGGGGCGTTTGGCGTTCCCGATATTTGCTTTCCAGATAGCGGAGGGATTTCACTATACAAGAAGCTTTAAAAAGTATATAACACGAATGTTTATATTTGCGCTTGTTTCGGAAATTCCCTTTAACCTTATGAACAGCGGTTCTTTGATATATCTTGAGCATCAGAATGTTATGTTCTCTTTCTGCCTGGCGCTTATATGTATGTATCTGCTTAAAAAGGCAAGGGAAAAGAAAACGCCCGTTTATATACTGTCCGCCGTGGGCATACTTATAGCCGGTTTTTTAGTCGGTACTTTTACCTTTGTGGATTACGGCGGTTACGGGATATTGATGGTACTGCTGTTTTATTTAACAAGAGATGTTCGCTTCGGCAAGTTCTTTCAGCTTGTCGGTATGATATACATAAACGCCTATATGATTGGCGGACTGTCGTTCCCCATAGAAGTTTTCGGGAAAAGCTTTTATTTCCCCGAGCAGGCTTTTGCGGTGCTTGCGCTTATCATTATATGGCTCTACAATGGCAAACAGGGTACAAAAAACAAGATTATACAGTATTCCTGCTATGCGTTTTATCCCGTGCATATGCTTATACTTGCCGGTATCGCCCTTATATTTTTGCGTTAAAAGGGTTTGCCGTATCGGGAAATATTTACGAAAAAACAGGCGCTGTACTTTAATTTCCGTACAGCGCCGTCTTTTTTATGTTGCGAAAAGCCGAATAAAAGCTTATTCCGCTTTTTTGTCTTTCTTTCCTCCTGCGCCGAGTACAAGGTTCGTGATAATACCGAGTATAAGCGCACATGCAACCTCCGTAAGCGTAACCTGACCGAAGTTTACAACAAGACCGCCTATTCCGCAGATTAAAATAACCGCAACAACAAAGAGGTTTTTATTGTCGCCGAGGTCAACGTCCTGTATCATTTTAAGACCGCTGACTGCTATAAAACCGTAAAGGGTAACGCAAACGCCGCCCATTACGCAATTCGGGATAGTCGAAAGGAACGTTACAAAAGGACCGAAGAACGAAATAATCATCGCCATTACAGCCGTTGCAAGTATCGTTACGACCGAAGCGTTGCCCGTAATGGCAACACAGCCTACGGATTCGCCGTATGTCGTGTTCGGGCAGCCGCCGAACAATGCGCCCGCCATTGAGCCTACTCCGTCGCCGAGCAGAGTATTGTGAAGACCGGGGTCCTTTAAAAGCTCCTGACCTATTACGGACGAAAGATTTTTATGGTCCGCAATGTGTTCGGCAAAAACAACGAACGCAACGGGAACATATGCAATCGCAACCGTGGCTATGTACTTTGCGTCAATATCGGCAAGACCTTTTGCCGCCATGATAAACGAAAAATCGGGCACGGAAAAGATTTTCATATTTCCGAATACGCTGAAATCAATAATTTGAAGCGCAAGATTATTTGTTTTTATGCCTATTACCGTGAAAATTGCCGCAACCGCATAACCTGCGAGTATGCCTATTATGAACGGAATAAGCTTTGTCATCTTCTTGCCGTAAACCGAGCAAATCATTACCACGAATAACGTTACAAGGCCGCATATGAGCGCAATATGGGGGTTGGCGGCGCTTGCGCCCTCGGAGTTGAGAACCTTGCCTACGGTAAGATCGCCTACCGCGTTGCCGGCAAGCGAAAGACCTATAATCGCTACCGTAGGTCCGATAACTACGGCGGGCATAAGCTTGTCAATCCACGCAACGCCCGCAAATTTAACTATTACGGCTATTATTACATATACAAGGCCCGCAAAAAAAGCGCCGAGTATAATTCCCGCATATCCCGCCTGAGCGGAAACCGCGCCTGCAAACGCGGCGAGCATTGAGCTTATAAATGCGAACGAAGAACCGAGGAAAACGGGGCTTTTAAACTTTGTAAAAAGAAGATAAACTATTGTGCCTACGCCCGCGCCGAAAAGCGCCGCAGATTGGCTCATACCGTTTCCTACGATAGCGGGGACTGCTATTGTAGCGGCAAGTATGGCAAGTAACTGCTGAAATGCGAAAACAATAAGCTGTCCGAATTTGGGCTTGTCCTTGATGTTGTAAACGAGATTCATTTACTTTTCCTCCTTGTATTTTAAGGCGTTAGCCTTTATTACCTTTAATAATAACAACCTCGGTTTTTTTATCAAATTCGTCTACGCAAACCTTGATAAATTCGTCCTTTGAGGTCGGTACGTTTTTGCCGACGTAATTGGCGCAAATGGGCAGTTCCCTGTGACCTCTGTCTATCATAACGGCAAGCTGGATAACCGAGGGCCGCCCCATTTTAATAAGCGCGTCCATAGCCGCCCTTGCGGTTCTGCCCGTAAAAAGCACGTCGTCAACGAGTATGATATTCTTTTCGTTTACGTCAAAATTTATAATCGTTTCGTTAATGTCCGAAGAAAAGTCCGACTGCGTCAAATCGTCCCTGTGAAGCGTTATGTCAAGCTCGCCGAGCTTAACCTCCATATCCGAAAATTTTTCTATATTTTCCTTTAAAATTTTTGCTATGGGAACGCCCCTGCGCCTTATCCCCACCAAATATACCGTTTGGCTGTCGGGATTCCTTTCGATAATTTCATGGGAAAGGCGGGCAAGAGTTCTCAGCATAGTTTGTTTGTCTATTATAACTTTGCTTTCCATAAAAATACCTGCCGAAAAAAAAGCGCCGATGCAAATGGCAAGGCGCTTAAACTTGAAAAATAACCTTGCCGGTATCTCGTACCGAATTAAAGGCAACCTATTAATTAATATTACAATATCACAAATTTCGGCAAAAGTAAATATAAAAATACTTAATTTATATTTTAAGGCGAGGGGAGTCGACAAAAAAGCGTTTGACTTTTGTTTATATTTATGTATAATTTTCTTACCGCGAAAATCAAGGAGTAAAAAATGGTTTTAAGATATTTACTTTGCGCGCTTACCGGTTATCTGCTGGGCTCGCTTAATTTCGGCATAATAGTTTCAAAGCTTCTGTATAAAAAGGACGTAAGAAATTACGGCTCCAAAAACGCGGGTATGACAAATACCGCAAGAACCTTCGGCAAAAACGCCGGCGCGCTTGTGTTTACGGGCGATTTTATAAAACCGGTTGCGGCGTGTTATATAGCGATTTTTTTGATAAGCGGCGGCAAAAATATTATGACCTGCGGGTATATAGCAGGGCTTGCGACGATAATCGGGCATGTTTTCCCCGTCTTTTTCGGCTTTAAGGGCGGCAAGGGCGTGGCAACGATGTTCGGTATGGCGTTGGCTCTGTGTCCCTGCGCCGCGGTTATTATGTCAATACCGTTTTTTGCGTGCCTGCTTATTTCAAAAACGGTGTCGCTCTCTTCAATAATCGCAAGCCTGTTTTTCCCCGTAAGCACGTTTTTAATTTATAAATATTTTGCTTTCCTTTGCCCGGGCGCGTTTGTCGCAAAGCCCTTGTTCGCAGGCGTTATCGCTCTTGCGGCGTCGCTTATTGTAATTTTTATGCACAGAACAAATATACGGAGAATTTTAAAGGGCGAGGAAAGAAAAATCGGCAAAAACGCAAAAAGGGAAAAATAAGCGATTTTTTAAAATCCGACTACCTGATGCGTTCTCGGCACGGACGGAGGGTTGCCTATCATTCCGAATTTGCGAAGCGTTGCGATTTCCTCCATATCCTCTTTTGAAATGCTGAAGGAGAACACGTCTGCGTTGTTTTTAATCCTTTCCGGGTTTGACGATTTCGGAAGCGGCACGGCGCCCTTTTGCACTATAAATCTTACGCAAAGCTGAGCCACGGAAACACCGTATTTTTTCGCCGTATTTATAAGCAGTTCTCTCTTGAAAGCCTGCCCCTGAATAAGCGGACTCCAGGCTTCGGGGAGAATTTTATTTTGCCTGCAATACTCTATAAGCTCCTCCTGCGGATTTTGCGGGTGCATTTGAACCTGATTTATCATAGGGTAGGTTGAAAAATTCCTCTTTATGATTTCAATATGCTCCGGCAAAAAATTACTTGTGCCTATCGAGCGAAGCTTTCCCTCGTTATAAAGCCTTTCAAAAGCCCTCCAGGTGTCGCAAAGGTCCTCCTCCAGGCGGTCAACATTGCTGTCAAGCACGGGCCAGTGTATCAAATAAGAGTCCAAATAATCAACGCCCAATTTTTTAAGCGAATTTTCGCAGGATTTTATTGCGTTTTCGTAACCGTGGTCGTCGTTCGGAAGCTTTGAAACGAGGAAAATTTCGTCCCGTGCAATTCCGCTGTCCTTTATGCCCTTGCCTACATATTCCTCGTTTTGGTATGCCGCAGCGGTATCTATATGCCTGTAGCCCGAGTTTACGGCGCATTTAACGGCGTTTTGGGCAATTTCCTGCGGCATTTTCCAAGTCCCGAAGCCCACGCAGGGTACTTTAACCGAATTAATAAGCTCATAGCAATCGCTTAACGAGTTCAAACAAATCATCTCCGTCAAAATAATATAAAATATTTTATCATATTTTTCGGAATAAGTAAATTATCCGCGCAAACAATATATTCGGGTGAATGAATATGATTTTTTTAAGAGCTTTTTTGGTCGGCGGAATTATATGCGTTATAGGCCAGCTTTTACTCGATTACACCAAGCTTACTCCCGCAAGGATACTTGTGGCGTTCGTTGTAGCGGGCGTTGTTCTCGGTGCGCTCGGGCTTTATCAGCCTTTGAGCGAATGGGCGCAGGCGGGCGCAAACGTTCCGCTTACGGGCTTTGGGAATATGCTCGTCGAGGGTACAAAAAAGGCGATAGCCGAAAAGGGCTGGCTCGGAATACTGACAGGGCCTTTCACCGCGGGAGCGGCGGGAATTATGGCGGCGCTTTTTTCGGGGCTTGTCGTATCCTTTGTAACAAAACCGAAGGGAAAATAGGGCAACAAAAAACAGTTACCGTTTTTTCGGTAACTGTTTTCGGTATTTTAACGCTTTAAGCAACTGTTTCGGAAACAAATGTGTCGTCGCAGCAGGAGCAGGAAACGTAATTGGCAGCCTCGTTGCCGATAACAACCTTTTTGCTGTCAACATATTTTGTTACAATAACGTATGCCGCATATGCAGCGCCCGCAACGGCTATAAGAATACCTAAAATTTTGAGTGCCTTTTTCATATAAAAACCTCCGTTTATTTTTTATGTTAATATTATAGACAATAAAAATATAAAAGTCAATGAATAAACTGTAAAGTTAAAATATTTTTAAAAAGCAAAACGCTGCTGACAAACAGCCAACAGCGAAAATTAATTAAGCCTTATTCAGTTTCTTAGCGAGAGCGGACTTTTTACGAGCAGCATTGTTCTTGTGAAGAAGACCTTTAGCCGTTGCCTGGTCAATCTTCTTAACAGCGGCGGTAACAAGAGCTTCCTTGTCTGCAGAACCGCTTTCGATAGCCGAATTTGCTTTTTTAATAGCAGTTTTTAAAGCGGAATTCATTGATTTGTTGCGCTTTGCACGGTTGTTGTTAACGATAACGCGCTTTTTGGCTGATTTAATATTAGGCATTGTCACACCTCCCTTTACATTAGCGAATAATATAATACCATTATATTAAAAAAAAAGCAAGTTTTTTTTGTAATTTTAATCCACTTTTTATCAATACTATATATGATGAAAAAAACTACGCGTAATTTGAAAGCATAAGGGGACGGTTTGCTTGAATATAAGAACAGATCTTGCGATAGAAAAGGAAGAATTTATAACAGGAGAAAAGTCCGCGGGTATAGTTAAGAGCGAAAGAACCACCGAAAAAACAAGGATAACGGAAATTGAGATAAAAGACGGCGAGTCGGAGAGGAAAATCGGCAAGCCCGTCGGCAGATATATAACGGTCGAGATGGACGAGCTTTCCTACGACAGCGAATTGCTTGACGACCGGCTTACAAGCCTGTCAAACGAGATAAAGAAGCTTTTGCCGAAAGGGGAGGACGCCGTTCTCGTGGTCGGCATAGGCAACGAGAGCATAACTCCCGACGCCCTCGGACCCAGGTGTGCAAGGCTGATTTTCTCCACAAGGCATATTGATTCAAAGCTTAAACGGGAAATAGGACTTGAAAATTTAAACCCCGTTTGCGCTCTTGCAACAGGCGTGCTCGGGCAGACGGGTATAGAAACGGGCGAAATAATAAAAAGCGTATCCGAAGCGGTAAAGCCCAAGGCTGTAATAGTTATAGACGCTTTGGCGGCGGCTCAGCTTAACAGGCTGGGCAAAACCGTTCAGCTTACCGACACGGGAATTACTCCCGGTTCGGGTGTGGGAAATTCAAGGGCGGAAATAAGCGAAAAAACGCTCGGCGTACCGGTTATAGCGGTAGGTATTCCCACCGTTGTTGACGCTGTAACGCTTACAAGGGACATTACAAAAACGGCGGAGTTTAACGAAAACGGCGCTGAAAGCGAAAATATGATTGTAACTCCCCGTGAAATAGATACGGTTATCGACCGCGCGGCGAGACTGCTGGCGCTTGCGGTAAACTGTGCGCTTCAGCCCGATATAGAACCCGAGCTGCTTTTGAGCGTCGTATAATTTTCCGAATTTCGGCATAATATTTAAGGCGAGGGGAGCCAAACGCACGCCGGTTCTCAACGGCGGCTTTACGCCCATGCCGCGTCACCGCCCTTGACAATACGCCGGTATTTTCTTCGGACGCTTCCTTGCCTGAACGCAAATCCGCTCGCTGAAAACTGCGTTGCACTTCCCGCAGGGCTGTTTTTGTGTGATTTTGCGTGCGGACGAGGCAGCCTTGCGCCGGCAGGGCTCCCTTCGTCTTATGATATTTACGCCGAAAGGATATGAAGATGTGAGCAGGAAAGCCGGGCTTTTTAAAGGAGATTACGGCGCATTTTGCGCTTTTATAGTAATATCGTCGATTTTGGCTGTTTCAAACTTGTATTTTAAACAGGCCGCGGCAAACGCTGCGGTCGTGTGCGCAAATATACTTGTTCCCGAAATAAAAATTTACAATCAAACGCAAACAAAAAATATCGCAACCGAAAATTCCGATAAGCAAAACGGCATAAGCAATATACCGATAAGCGACGGTACGGCGCAGACCGCAGCGGAGGTAAGCTCCGGCGTTTATGTAACCCCCAAGGATATTTCCGAGCTTTCAAAAGCCTATGCCGAGCAGTATTCCGACTCAAAGCACGACGGTAAGATAACGGAAAAAACCTACGGCAAGGACAGCGCAACTTCAACTTTTAAAAATATCACCGTCAGGAACACAACATCGTCGCATTCGATTAATATCGAAAAATCCCTTAATGAAAAGCCGAGCCTTAACATAAGCGACAAATCAAAGCCTACCGTGCTGATTTTTCACACCCATACAACCGAAAGCTATCAAATGCTTGACGAGGGCTGGTACACAAGAAGCTATCCTACAAGACATGATGAAAAAAATCAAAATATGGTAAGGGTGGGCGACGCTATATGCGAGGAGCTTGAAAAAAACGGCATAGGCGTTATACACGACGCCGAGATACACGATAAAAAATACACCGGAGCATATGACAATTCCCGTAAAACCGTTGAAAAAATATTAAAAGATAACCCGAGCGTGCAGATAGTTCTTGACGTTCACCGCGACGCCATAGAGCAAAGCGACGGCACAAAAATTAAACCTACCTTTACTTATAACGGCAAAAAGGCGGCTCAGCTTATGATAATTGCGGGCTGCGAGGACGGCAAGGTTAAAAATTTCCCGAATTGGGAGCAGAATTTGACCTTTGCCCTACAGCTTCACGAAAAAACGGAAACTATGTTCCCGAAAATGATGCGTCCGATATTGTTTTCCGCAAGAAAATACAATATGGACGTAGTTCCCTGTTCCGTTCTGCTCGAGTTCGGCAGCGACTCCAACACCCTCGCCGAGGCGGAGTATTCGGGCAGGCTTTTCGGCAGGGCCCTGTCGGAGTATATTAATGAAAAAGCAGGTGAATGATGATGAAAAGCAACGTAAAAAGAAAGGACAATATATTAAAAAAGTTCATAGTTTTAATTTCTATTTTACTGTGTTTATTCTTTTTGTTTTGCGGGGTCGCCTTTGCGGGGAGCAATACCGAAAGGTCGCTTAAAGGCACGCAGAACAAAAAAATCGACGAAACCGTATTGATAAGAGAAGCCGAAAACGGTATAAGTGAATTTTTCGCACTTTTCAAATAACGGTTTACTATTTTTTATCTATGATATATAATAAACGTATCAAAAGAAAAACAGGGGATTTTATTATGAATTTTACGCAGTTATCAAACGGACAGTACGAGGGCTTTGCGATAGTAAAGCAATGCGATAAAAAATCAACGAGCAAGGGAAGCGAGTATCTCGACATAAAATTAAGCGACAAAAGCGGCGAAATAAACGCAAAATTATGGGATTACAGCCCTTTAATTCAGGGTGAATTTCCGGTTGATTCCATAGTTAAGGTAAGGGGAGAAATGACCAAGTTTGCGGGCAACGACCAGCTTAAAATAATCAAAATCCGCCTTACCTCGGATTCGGACGAGGTTGTGTACGAGGATTTGATACAGACGGCGGATTACAGCGGAGAATATATGTACAAAAAGATAATCGAAAGGGTAAATAATTTTACCGACGAGGATTTGAAAAAGCTGGTTTTACATATGTATGAGGAAAGAAAGGAAGTTCTGCTTTCTTTCCCTGCGGCGTACAGACTGCACCACGCCTTGCGAAGCGGACTTTTGATGCACACCCTGTCCATAGTGAAGCTTTGCGAGGGCGTATGCGAGGTCTATCCCTTTGTGAATAAGGATTTACTCTTAACGGGGGCTATGCTTCACGATATAGCCAAGACAAGCGAGTATAAAGTGGGCGCGGCGGGCGTTGCCTCGGGTTATACGGTTGAAGGCAATCTGATAGGGCATCTTGTAAAGGGTGCTATGCTTGTTGACGAGGCGGCGGAAAGCCTCGGTATCCCCAAGGAAAAGGCGATGCTCGTTGAGCATATGCTTATTTCTCATCACGGCGAACCCGAATTCGGAGCGGCGGTAAGACCTATGTTCCTCGAAGCGGAGCTTTTGTCGGAGCTCGATTTAATGGACGCAAGGGTTTATCAGATTTCGCACGCAATAGAAAATATTGAAAAAAACGAGTTTTCTTCAAGGCTCTGGGCGTTAAACGACAGAAAGATTTTCAACCACGGGGAAAAGGAAAAGGATATAAGAGTCAATCTTGAATAATCGGGAACGTAAAAATGGAATGGACTGAAGTTATAACAGAAATAAACGCCGACGATATCGACGCTGCGGCGGATATAGCGAATATGGCGGTTGACTGCGGCATTTACATAGAGGATTACCGCAACCTTGAAAAGGAAACTTGGGAAACGGCAAATATCGACCTTATTGACGAGGAGCTTTTAAATAAGGACAGGTCAAGGGGCTTTATACATCTTTATATTTCGCCCGATGAAAATCCCGCGGAGGCGGTCGCTTTTCTTTCGGAGCGCTTAAACGAAGCGAAAATAGAGCATAAAATCAACCTGGAAAAATGCAGAAACGAGGATTGGGAAAATAACTGGAAAGAGTTTTTCAAGCCCGTAAATATAGGCAAAAAGCTGCTTATCAGACCGCTTTGGATAGATAAGCTCGAAAACCCCGAAAACAGAAAGGTGCTGTCAATCGAACCCGGACTTGCCTTCGGTACGGGCGGGCACGATACCACAAGGCTCTGTATGGAAATGTGCGAAAAATATATAAAAAACGGCGACAGCGTACTCGATACCGGCTGCGGCAGCGGAATTTTGGGCATAGCGTCGCTGCTTTTGGGAGCCGGGAGCGTTGTAGGCGTCGATATTGACGAGCTTGCCGTAAAAACCGCTATAGAAAACGGCAGGGTAAACGGCTTTAACGAGCCGGAGTTTAAAATACTTAACGGCAATTTGACCGATAAGGTAAGCGGGAAATTCGATGTAATACTCGCCAATATCGTTGCGGACGTGATAATCGCTTTTTCCGATTTCGTCGGGGATTTTATGAAGGAAAATTCGGTTTTTATAACCTCGGGAATTATAGCGTCGAGGGAGGCGGAGGTCAGGGAAGCGTTTTTGAAAAACCGTTTTAAAATTATAGAGGAAAACGGAAGCGGGGATTGGCTTTGCTTCGTTTGCCGCAGAACGGCGGGTGCGTAAGTTGAAATATTTTTTGGCTTTTTACATATTAATTGCGGCGGCAGTTATAACGGCGGTGTTTTTCCTTTCGCTTAACGAGGATAAATCGCCGAAAATCAAAATAATCCTGACCGTTATTTACATATTGGCGCTTTTGGGCGTTTTATTCGGTATGACGGTATTGGAGGGGAAATACAAGCTCTCAAGGCTTGCGTCTTCGTCAATAGCGGCGGCGGCAGTCGGGCTTATGTACCTTGCCGATACCGTGGCTTCAAAAATCAGGAAGAACAGAGGGTGAAACAGATGATAATAGACGGGCTTCAAAAACTTACGCTTTTGGATTTTCCGGGCAAAATCGCATGCACGGTGTTTACGCACGGCTGTAATTACCGCTGTCCTTTCTGTCATAACGCTTCGCTTGTAATTTCGCAAAATGATGAGCATATAAGCGAGGAGGAGGTTTTAAGCTTCCTTGAAAAAAGAAAAGGACTGCTTGACGGCGTTGCGATAACCGGCGGTGAGCCGACATTGCAAAAGAATTTAAAGGATTTTATAATCAAAGTCAGGGATATGGGCTATCTTGTAAAGCTCGATACAAACGGCTCAAATCCCGAAAAGCTGAAGGAGCTTACGGACGAGGGACTTTTGGATTATGTTGCGGTGGATATCAAGTCTTCTCCCGAAAAATATCCGCTTTTAACAGGTGTAAAGGACTTTGACTTTACACCGATTAAGCAAACCGTGGAGCTTTTAAAGCAGGGAAACGTTGACTACGAATTCAGGACAACCGTTGTAAATCCGCTTCACGAGGCGGAGGATTTTGAAAAAATTGCCGAATTGCTCGGCGGCTGTCGGCGTTATTTTTTGCAGCAGTTTGTTGATTCCGGCGATATTATTTCCGACGGCCTTTCGGCATATGACCGTGAAACTATGGAACGGTTCAAAAATATAGCCGAAAGCACAATATCTTGCGTCGAACTTCGGGGAGTTTAAAGAATTTTAAGCACAATATCTTGTGTCGGACTTTACAGAAAAAAGTTGAGTTTAGGTGAATTTTGCACAAAAATTTAATGCTTTTATGGTTCATTATCACAAAATATTGTGTTCAAAAAAACATTTAATACAATATTTTGTGATTTTTTTGGATTTTTCTATTGACAACACAATATATAGGGTGTAATATATATCCGGTGTCGCACAAAAGCGAAAGTGAATTAAAATAAAATTTCTTAATAAAGCGAGGTAGGAAAATGTATCAGGTAGTAAAAAGAGACAATTCGGTTGCGGATTTTGATTTGTCAAAAATAAGCGTCGCCATATCGAAGGCGTTTGACGCTTGTGAAAAGCAGTACCATCCGAGCGTAATAGATTTGCTTGCGCTCAAGGTAACGGCGGATTTTGAAGAGAAGGTCGCAAATAACCTTATCGCCGTTGAGGATATTCAGGATTCCGTTGAGGACGTTCTTATCAAGGCGGGCTATGCCGACGTTGCAAAGGCTTATATCCTTTACAGACGTCAGCGCGAAAAGCTCAGGAATATGAAATCCACCATCCTTGACTATAAAGAGATAGTTAACAACTATGTCAATGTTACGGACTGGAGAGTTAAGGAAAATTCAACCGTTACATATTCCGTAGGCGGTCTTATCCTTTCAAACTCGGGCGCAATCACCGCAAACTATTGGCTTTCCGAGATATACGACGATGAAATTGCGCAGGCTCACAAGAATGCCGATATCCATATTCACGACCTTTCAATGCTTACCGGTTACTGCGCCGGCTGGTCGTTAAAGCAGCTTATCAAAGAGGGCTTGGGCGGTATTCCCGGCAAAATCACCTCCGCTCCGGCTTCCCACCTTTCAACTCTTTGCAACCAGATGGTAAACTTCCTCGGCATTATGCAGAACGAGTGGGCGGGCGCGCAGGCTTTCTCGTCATTCGATACATATCTTGCTCCCTTTGTAAAGGTAGACAATCTTTCATATAAAGAAGTAAAACAGTGCATACAGTCCTTTATTTACGGCGTAAATACTCCTTCAAGATGGGGTACTCAGGCTCCGTTTACAAACGTAACTCTTGACTGGACCGTTCCCAACGACCTTGCAGAGCTCAACGCTATCGTAGGCGGCAAGGAGATGGACTTTAAGTACAAAGACTGCAAAAAAGAAATGGATATGGTAAACAAGGCGTTTATCGAAATTATGATTGAGGGCGACGCCAACGGCAGGGGCTTCCAGTATCCTATTCCCACCTATTCCATTACAAGGGATTTTGACTGGTCGGAAACCGAGAACAATAAGCTTCTCTTTGAGATGACCTCAAAATACGGCACTCCTTATTTCTCAAACTATATCAATTCCGATATGGAACCGTCGGACGTTCGTTCGATGTGCTGCCGTCTTCGTCTTGACCTTCGCGAGCTTCGCAAAAAGTCGGGCGGCTTCTTCGGAAGCGGCGAGTCAACCGGCTCCGTAGGCGTTGTTACAATCAATATGCCGAGGCTTGCTTATCTTTCCGCCGACGAGGAGGAGTTCTTTAAGCGTCTTGACCATATGATGGATATTGCCGCGCGTTCTTTAAAGGTTAAGAGAACCATTATCACAAAGCTTCTTGACGAGGGACTGTATCCCTACACCAAGAGATACCTCGGCACATTCAACAACCATTTCTCAACTATAGGTCTTCTCGGTATGAACGAAGCGGGGCTCAATGCAAAATGGCTTCGTGCCGATATGACTCACAGGGAAACCCAGGAGTTTACAATTAAAACTCTCAACCATATGAGAGAGCGCCTTTCGGACTATCAGGAGCAGTACGGCGACCTCTACAACCTTGAGGCTACTCCGGCAGAGTCAACCTCCTACAGGCTTGCAAAGCACGACGTTAAGAGGTTCCCCGACATCATCACCGCAAACGAGAACGGCACTCCTTACTATACCAATTCTTCAAATCTTCCCGTCGGCTTTACGGACGACATTTTTGAAGCTCTTTCAATTCAGGACGACATTCAGACTCTTTATACCTCGGGTACGGTATTCCACGCATTCCTCGGCGAAAAGCTTCCCACCTGGAAGTCGGCCGCCGACCTTGTAAGGAAGATTGCAGAAAATCATAAGCTTCCTTATTACACAATTTCGCCTACATATTCGATATGCAAAAACCACGGCTATCTTACGGGCGAGCATTTCACCTGCCCGGAATGCGGCGAAAAGGCGGAGGTTTACAGCCGTATAACAGGTTATTACCGTCCCGTTCAGAACTGGAACGACGGCAAGGCTCAGGAGTATAAGGACAGGCTCGTTTACGACGTTGTCAACAAGACCGAGGTTAAAACGTCGCTTCAAAAAGACGCCTGCGGCTGCGGCGAATGTAACCGGGAATCCCCCTTGGCAACAAACAACGAAACTCTCCTTTTTGCAACAAAGACCTGCCCCAACTGTAAAGCGGCGTCCTCCTTGCTTGACAGAGCCGGAATAAAATACACAAAGATTTACGTTGAGGACAATCCCGAGCTTGCAAAGCAGTTAGGTCTTAAACAGGCGCCGACGCTTGTTGTAAAGAATGCGGGAACAACGGAAAAAATCGTAAACCTCTCAAATATTAAAAAATATACTGAGGCATAATTAAAAATGTATGATATTATAATCATAGGCGCAGGGCCTGCCGGTTTAACGGCGGCCTTGTATGCTTTAAGGGCAAATAAAAAAATATTATTGCTTGAAAAGGAAAATTTCGGCGGTCAGATGACCTTTTCTCCCAAGATAGAAAATTATCCGGGATACAAGGAAATAAGCGGTACGGAGCTTGCAAACGAGCTTTTTGAGCAGGTTCTTGCGCAGGGCGCGGAGTTTGAGCTTGAAGAGGCGGTTAAGATTAAAGATAACGGCGGCTCAAAAACCGTTGTTACCGATTCCTCACAGCACGAATGTAAGGCAGTAATAATTGCAACGGGCGCAAAGCACAGGCTTTTGGGCGCCCCCAATGAGGATAAATACATAGGCAACGGCATTTCATTCTGCGCCGTGTGCGACGGAGCTTTTTATCAGGGCAGGGAGGTTGTCGTTATCGGCGGCGGAAATTCCGCTCTGCAGGAGGCGATTTTGCTTTCCGATAATTGCGCAAAGGTAACGGTTATTCAAAACCTTGCCGATTTTACAGGCGAGAAAAGGCTTGTCGATACGCTTAAATCAAAGAACAATACCGATTACATTTTCAATACCGTAATCAAAGAATTTACGGGTACGGACGAGGAAATAAAAGGCGCCGTGATTAAAAACACGGTAAGCGGCGAGGAAACGGAAATCGGATTTGACGGCGCGTTCGTCGCAATAGGTCTTGCGCCCGACAATAAATGCTTTGAGGATATGGCGCAGCTTGACGAATACGGCTATGTCAGCTCCGACGAGTTCTGCGCCACAAAGACCGAGGGCGTTTTCACGGCGGGGGATTGCAGAACAAAAAAAATCCGCCAAATTACAACCGCTGTCGCCGACGGAGCCGTTGCCGCGCTTGCGGCGTGCAGTTATATTGACGAAATGAAATAAAAATATCAATAAAAAATTACGGTGCAGCACTTTTTGTACTGCACCGTGTCTTTTACTGCTTTTCGGTTATTTTGAAATCCTTTTTAAAGCAACCGCAAGCGCCTTGCTTACAGCCGAAGCAATTACGGCGCAAACAACAAGCTCTATCGGGGCGTTAATGCCCGAAGCTATGGCGACGGCGGTTTTTAATACGGACTCTACGCCGAGAGCCGCCGACTGTTCGGCCGTGAACTGCGTGTTCCAAAACAGAAGAACAAGCGAACCCAGGAAAAGCACCGTGTTGAGAAGCGAACCCGATATGCTTGCAACAATGTACGACCAGCCCTTTTTGCTGTCGTGCTTTGCGCAGACCTCAAAAATCAGTCCGCAGAGAAAGCCCGCAAGAGTTCTTGACGCAACGCAGACAATAAAAGTTTTGGGGATACTGAAGGATATCAGAGCAGAGCCTAAAATATCGCCCATAAAGCATTGCGCAAAGCTTGTTGCGCCGAATACCGCTCCCAGGAAAGCGCCAACGGCTTTACCGCAGTTTACTCCTCCTATAATGACGGGAACCATCAACAGAGTAAGTGACAGCGGGCCGATGCTTATGTAGCCCAGGTGTGTGAATGCCATAACGATTATAATCGCTACAAGCATTGCCGTTTCGACAAGCAAAAGTGTTTTGCCTGTCATTTTTTTTGTGTTTGACATATATATTCCTCCTTGCTGTCCCTCCAAAAATCGGATAGGACGCAATAATATAGACATATATAAGCTTTATCTTTGATTTTTGTTGTAAATTGCTTTAAGCCCCTTTAAAATAAGGTCGTTATCGTAAATAATATCGTATTTACATTCTTTTATTATAAAAGCGGAAAGACCGCCCGTGGCAACTATGGAAGCGGGTTCGCCGACTTCCTCTATAAACCTGCCTATCATTCCGTCTATCATAGACGCAGTTCCCAGTATAACGCCCGATTGCATACACTCGACCGTATTCCTTGCGCACGCCTTGCTCGGAGCGTTTAACGCAATGGTGGGAAGCTGCGAGCTCGTTTCGGTAAGAGCTTCAAGCGAAATGTTGATGCCGGGGGCAATAAGCCCGCCGCAAAATTCCTTTTTTGCGCTTACAACGTAAATTTTTGAAGCCGTGCCGAGGTCAACTACAAAAGCGGGGAGGGGATAGTTTGCAATTACTCCCACCGCTCCCGCAGCAAGGTCTGCGCCGAGCTGAGCGGGGTTGTCAATGGCGATGTCAAGCCCTGTTTTAACTCCCGGACCGAGAACTATGCACTTTTCGCAAATCGGCTTCACCGCAAGCTTTATTGTGTTGGTAAGCTCCGGTACAACGGAGCTTATAACAGAGCCGCTTATTTCGTCGGCGGTAATTTTGTGAAGCGAAAGTATGTTTGTAAACTCGATTGCGTATTGGTCGGGGGTTCTGTTTCGCTCGGTAGCAAGACGCGAGGTGAAAACTATTTCGTCCCCGTCAAAAACGCCAATCGTAATGTTGGTGTTGCCTATATCAATAGCAAAAATCATATCCGTCACCGTTATTTAAGCTTTATGTTTGTATAATTGTAGCACAATGAAAAGTTTTTTTCAATGTATAAAAATAATAAAAACGGCTTCCGAAAAGAAGCCGTTTTTATATATTAAAGGTAATTATCAGTCGTTATTGTCGTTCTTCTTAATCTTTGTAAGAACAAGCGCAAGACCTGCAACCGCCGCAATACCGGCAACGGAAGCTATTGCATAGTCGCCTGTTTTGGCATTGCTGCCTTCAAAGTTACCTGAATCGGCGCTTGAAGAAGAATTTGAAGAATCCGAAGAATCCGAACCGTTATTTGTATCTGCGTCATCGGGAGTTACATCGGTAACAACTTCATCGTCGCCACCGCCGATTCCCAACATTTCAAGAATGTTTGAAATGAAGTCCTGAATACCGCTGACGGGAGAAGGATTGGTAACGTCCGTGTTGTCGCCGTTAAGCATATCGGAAATCATATTGTAAACGTTGTCGTCTATAACGCCGGCGGCCCTTAAATCGTTAAGGATGGTTTCGATTCTGTCCGAGGGAAGACCTCTGAGCAAATCAACAATCTTTGTAACCTTGTCGCCTATAGAGAGCGAATCGTCATTGACAATAGCCGTGATTTCGTTTATGATGCTCTCGTTCTGCTCCGCCGTGGAAGACTCGCCGTGGCTGTGCAAGCCGTTTTCGATTATTCTGTAAACCTCATCGTAAACTTCCTTGCTGATGGTTGTGTCGTTGTACATTTCGTCGGCAGCAGCAAGAATTTCCTCGTCGGTAACAGCGCCGTCCGCTTCGATGTTTTCGATTAAGTTCATAGCCTGCTCGAAAAGAGTAAGCTCCCTGTCGGAAGTAGTTGCCTCCTCTGTAGTTTCGGCGTCGCTTCCGAAGGAAGGAATACCGAAGTCAAAGTCGTTTGCCGCAAAAGCCGAAATACAGCTGACCGACATAAGGCAAACGGCTACTAAGATAGCAAGAATTTTTTTCATAGTTAATTACCTCTGTTTTTTTAAAATTTGGACGTTTATGTATAAACCGCCATATTTACTTTTATATCATACTACATAACATTTGTAATGTCAATATTTTTTAACATAAAATATTGTATTGACGGATATTTATATCGCAATTATAATATACTTGTCTTGTCAAAAAGAAATATATGCGGAGAATCAATTAAATGAACAGAAAAGAAATAATTTCACTGCTTGTCGGCACGGCGTTTCTATTGTTGATAATATTTGCCCTGGTTACTTCGTTTATGGGCGTTATTCCGTTTTTGTTTTCAAAAAAGCTTGTAGATTACATCGGCGTTTTCCTTATTATAAGCGTCGTTTGCTTTACCTTTCTTATATTTTCGCTTTTTGAGGGCAGGGAGGAAAGAATTAACGGTAAATTAAGGGTTGCCGTTAAAACCGTAAGCGTTATTTTATCCGTCGTTTTTATTGCGGTCGGCATATTTATAACTATGTTTATGCGCGAAGACCTTGTAAAAAGGAGCGTTTCACCCGATAAAGACTACGAGCTTTATATAGTCAGGGACGATACGTTCGGCGGCTTGGACGCAACTCTTTACAAAAGGCGTTTCGCCTCGTTTAAAAGCAGGGCGGACTCCGTTTATATCGAGGATATGGCGGATTTCGACGGCGAAGTGGGGGTCGAATGGACGGACGACGGCTGTAAACTGAGCTATGAATACTACCCCGACTTTGAAACGAGCGAGGCGCAGACCTCCTACAGAACGCTGTACTTCGACGGCGAACAGTAAAGCATGGCAAAAAATCGGGACGGCAGAGCTTAATCCGCCGTCCCTTTTTATTATATGTTATATGCTATTTTACAAATTTGTCCGGGCCGTTGGGATATTTCTCGGCATAGACAAATTCTTCCTTCCTTCCGTCCGAATGAACATGGAAGCACCTTTGACCCAGAGAGAAAATGGGGCCGTCGTGTTCGGTGCTGTCCGAATAAACGCAGACAATTTCAAATTTCTCGTCGCCGAACGCCTCTCTATAGCGTCTTACCTTTTCGTGAAAACGGCAGTTGCTGCCAAGGAGCGTACCCGTTTTTTTATCGTGACGGGTGCAGAGGAGGTATTCTATTTTCATCCTTTTTTTGACCTCGCCCAAAAGGAAATCGGGACTTGCGCTTATAACGATAGCGGTTCTTTCCCTGTTTTCCGGTCTGAACCAGTCGTAGATTTTACATTCGTACTTATCCCAAAAGCTTTTAACGTTCTTATCAAGGTTTATGAACCTTATAAAGCAGAAGATGTGCTTTTTGAATTTTTCGATGTTTATTATTTGCAACGCCAAAAGCAAACCCACGCCGGCGTAATACGGCAGCAGGAATATAAGATACGGGTGGCGTACAAAGCAATAGAGCAAAAACAGAGAACCGCTGTCAAACGGTATAACCGTTTTATCAAAATCGTAAATATCCGCTTTCATATATGTACCTCAAAAATTTTTCTCAAAAATATGTTGCTATTTTAACAGATAATTCGCCAAATAGCAACCATTTAAATTTATAAAAAAGCGTATATGCGGTAAAGGATTTTTATTAAAAATCACTTTAAGGCTTTGCGGGCAGACTTTCCGAAAGTTCAAGCCATTCAAGCTCAAGGGCTTCAAGCTCGCTTTCCTTTTCCCCGATTTCTTTCAAAATACCGCCGAGCTTTATATAATCGGTAATCACTTCTTCGCTTTCCGAAAGATCTCTTAAACGGGATATTTCGTTTTCCGTATTTTCTATTTCCTTGGAAATCAGATTTAATCTCGCCCTTTTCTTTCTTTCGTCCGCTTTGTTGAGCTTTGACGCGGTATATTCCGCCTTGTTTCGGCTTTCCTCTTTGGGCGCGCTTTCTTTTTTCTGCGGAAGCTGCCTGTGTTCAAGATAATAATCGTAATTGCCGTTGTAAATTTTAAAGCCGTCCGGGAACATTTCTATAATTTTATCGGGTACGCTGTTTAGAAAATACCTGTCGTGCGAAACCGTGATAAGCGTTCCGCCGAAATTTTTGAGCGCCCCGTCAAGAGCCTGCTTTGCGATATAGTCAAGATGATTTGTCGGCTCGTCGAGTATGAGCAGATTTGCACGTCTGAACATTATAATGCAGAAAAGAACCTTCGCCCTGTTTGCGCCCGAAAGGTCGCGCACCCTTTTGAAAACCGCCTCGTCCTCTATCAAAAGCCTGCCGAGCGCGCTCCTTATTTCAAAATCCGTTTTTGAGGGAAAAAGCTTATGAACCGCCTCTATCACCGTATCGTTTAAATTGAGCTGTTCAAGCTCCTGGTCAAAATATGCCGCCTTTACGTTCCCGCCGAAGCGAATTGTACCCGTAAAATCAATCTTTTTCATAATTGCCTTTAAAAGGGAGGATTTCCCCACCCCGTTTTTACCGACAATCGCAATCTTTTCGCCTTTCAGCACTTCGAGCGACAGCCCGTCGTAAAGCTGCCTGCCGCTTTTCCTGTCGCCGACAAAAACGCCCACGTCACGAAGGGTTAAAACAACCTTAAAGGGCTCGGCGTCGTAATCAAATTTAAAATGTATATCCTTGGGCCGCGGGTTGGGCTTTGCGACAGCCTCCGTCTTTTCAAGCGCTTTTACCCTTGAACCGACGCTGTTTGAGCTGCTTGAACGGGCGAGGTTCTTGCTTACATAGTCTTCAAGCCGAGCTATCTCCCTTTGTTGGCGGTCGTATTCCCTTTGCAGAACCTTCAGCCTTTCCTCCTTTTGCTTTAAGAACGAGGAATAGCCTCCCTTATAGCTGTAGAGCCTGCCGTTTTCTATTTCGCATATTGACTTTGCGATTTTATCAAGAAAATATCTGTCGTGCGAAACAACCAAAACCGCTCCCTTGTACGCTTCAAGGTAGCTTTCAAGCCATTCGAGCATGGCAAAATCGAGATGGTTTGTCGGCTCGTCCAATATGAGCAGTTCGGGATTTTTTAAAAGGATTTTCGCTATTGCAAATCTCGTCTTTTCCCCGCCGGAGAGCGAAGACGTTTTCATATTCAGGTCAAAGTCGCCGAAGCCCAGACCGTTGAGTATAATATTTATCTTTGTGTCGGCTGCGTAACCGTCAAGGGCGATATATTCGCTGTTAAGGCTTTCGTAGCGTTCTTCGAGCTGCGAGTACTTTTCGCTCGAAGCGTCGGTAACGGAAAGCTTTTTTGTAAGCTCCTCAAGCTCCGCTCTTACCTCGTAAGTTCTTTTTAACGCAAGTTTGATTTCTTCCGAAAGCGTATTTTCGCTGTCAAGAACCTCGTTTTGCCTTAAATATCCTATATTTAGTCCTTTTTTTGTCGAAACCGTGCCCTCGTCGTACTGTAAAGCTCCGGTCATTACGTTTAAAAGCGTGCTTTTACCCGCCGCATTGACGCCCAAAAGCCCTATGCGGTCGTTTTCGTTTATTGTGATATTTACTTTTTCGAGTACCGTTTCGTCAAGAAAGCTTTTAGAAACGTCCGTAAGCGTTATAAGCATAATAACTCCTGTGATAAATCGGCAATTAATCGGGCGCGGATAAGCGCTTGCGTCAATACTTTAATAATATAACACAACTTTTTGCCAAATACAATTATATTAATTTATAATAATTGTTGAAATATTTTTGTTTTAATGTTAATCTATTAGTATATTAAAAGGGAAAAGGGGATTTTTCATGAAAGAAAACAAGCTCGGCGCAAAGCAAAACAAGCTCGGCGCAAGATTATGGTTTAATCTCATAATCTTCGGATTTATGGGGCAGATTGCATGGAATGTTGAAAATATGTATTTCAACACCTTCCTTTATAATTCGATTTATAACGGAGCGTCGCAGAATGCGGTCAACAATTCCGTCGACGTAATGACCGCCATAAGCCTGATGGTTGCTTTGAGCGCGGCGACTGCGGTAATTACCACCTTCCTCATCGGCACCTTGAGCGACAAGCTCGGGAAGAGGAAAATTTTTATCTCCTTGGGCTATGTGCTTTGGGGGATCGTTACGGGAGCTTTCGGCTTTATCTCGACGGAAAACACGGCGAAAATATTTAATTTGAGCGACGAGGTAAAAATACTTACCGTCACTGTTTCGCTTGTAATTATTATGGACTGCATAATGACCTTTATGGGTTCAACGAGCAACGACGCCGCCTTCAACGCTTGGGTTACCGACGTAACGAACAGCAAAAACAGGGCTACGGCGGAGAGCGTGCTTGCGATTTTACCCGTGCTGGCTATGGTATTGATTATGGGCATAGCGGGAATAGCGACCTCCGATTACAGCAAGTTCTTCATAATTTTAGGCGTTACGGTAAGCGTATGCGGAATTATAGGTATGTTCAGCCTTAAGGATTCGGGCGACGGCGTTAAAAAGGATACCCCGTATTTTAAGGAGCTTTTGTACGGCTTCAGGGCGGACGTTATAAAAGAAAACGCAAGGCTTTATCTTTCTCTTGCGGCCGTCTGCATTTTCTCTACCGCGGTGCAGGTATTTTTCCCATACATATTTATATACTTAACAAACGTATTGGGCTTCGATTTAAACAACATAATGTCAAATCTCACGCCGCCCGTTCTCATAGCCGCTCCGATAGTGCTTGTTGCGATAATTGCGCTTATAGTTCTTATGGGAAGATTGATTGACAAAATCGGCAAGGATAAATTCATAGTGGTTTCCGCCGTGCTTTTCATAGCGGGTCTGGTATTAACCGGCTTTGCCGACAGCCTTTCAAAATTTATAGTCTGCGTAATTCCGCTGCTTGCGGGCTATGCGCTTTTGATGATTATGCTTAACGCCGCGGTCAGGGACTTCACTCCCGAGGGCAAGGTGGGGCTTTTTCAGGGCGTAAGGATGATTTTTGTTGTGCTCGTACCCATGGTTATAGGCCCGATAATCGGAAATATTGTTTGCAGGGTGTCGTCCGTAAAATATATTAATGATTACGGGGTTGAAACCTCCGCGCCGGGGAACGTGATGTTTTTTGCGGCGGCTGCGGTCGGAATTTTAATCGTAATTCCGCTTATTCCGCTCATAAAAAAGGGATTTAATCCCGAAAAGAAATAAAAAGTTATGACTTTTTGTTATTTTTTATAATTTTTTTATTGCAAAAGGTTTTTTCTTGTGATATTATAAGTATGTAATTATGCGCCCTAAGGGAATACTATATCCCAAAACAGGGGGTAAAAGTACAAAAACAAATTAAAAGGAGCTTGAAAAAATGAAAAAGGTTTTATCCGTACTTTTGACAGCGGCCTTGCTTCTCGGCTGCTGCTCGGTAGGATTAGTATCCTTTGCGGCCGCCCCGGCTGACGAAGCCGCCATGGCCAAACAGCTCAAGGATACCTCGACCTACGCAACGCAAAAGACCAATATCACCGTAAAAAGTGATAAATGGAATGAGAACACTTACACTTCCATTCCGGCAAACTATAACTTTGTAAAGCAGGTTACAACAACTGCGGATATGCCCAATGAGAGCGATTTAATCGCGGCTGCGGGCGATCAGGACGCTTATGAAGCAAATGTCCTTGCACCCATTGTTGCCGACGGCGGTTATGAGAAATACATAACAAGAGACGACAAGGGCACCGCTACTTCCGTTAATGTTGCAAAAATCATTACAGACACAATAGCTATCGCAACATCGGCAAGCACTTCTACCGAGAAGAAGGACGGCGTACTTGACACGTTAGGCGTACAGCCTGTTGCATATGCAACCTGCCAGCCCGGCAAAACAGGGAACAATCCTATAGGGGAGGATGCTCTCAAGGTTATCGAGCTCAGCGCTGAGGATATTAAGAATTACAATCCCGACAACGGCAGCTTCACTCTTGACGATATAGTTATCGCAGACCAGACGGCCGCCGAGTTTACTCCCGCAAAGACTGAGGATTCGGCTCTTGCCAAGGTTGTTGCCGTTTTGGCTTCATCAAAGGCAGATGAAATCCTTACAGCTCTTAAAACGGCAGAGGGTATCAGCGACATTACAAATTATGTTTTCAAGATTACAAACATCAATGTAGCTCCCTCTTTCCAGACTATGACAATCAGCGAAGATTCCAAATACGGCGACGTTGAATATAAGCAGGGCGATGAATTTGTTAAGCTTGCGGGTCTCAGAGTAAGCTATGACGTTTCCGTTGCTCTTAACGCAAGATTTACTTTCTGCGACGTTGCGTTCCCCATGAGTGCTACGCAGTCTGTAAACGCTACTTATTCAAACATTACCGAAACCTTTACCGAAACTACCGATTCTGCCATGACAGCGGAAAAGGCTATTGAGTTAATCAATGCCGAAACGGCTTATGTTTCAAAGGAAGCAACCGGAACAGACGCTCATCACGCAGGCGGCTATACCTTCAGCAAGAGCGTAACTGCTCAGCGCGCAATGCACACCGGTAACGATTCCACTATCGGCAGTCAGTATATGGCTTCTTTTGACAACGTTCTTAAAACTCATCCCGAGTACAACAAGTACCTCTGCACAAATTCTGCAAGCTTGTACAACGGTAAATATTATGATGAAGAAAAGGGCGTCTACACTTACGACAACATCCTTATGGATAAAGTAGGTCTTTCCGCTAACGGCGATATCGTTTACGACGGAACACCCTATAACGTAACCACAGGCGTTAACGGCGCCGAGATTCTTGGCGTTGACGCTCTTAAGGCTATGAACCTTACAAGCGAAAACGTAAACACTTTCAGCTTCAACGCAGGCAGCATGACCGCAACAATCACATTGAAGGATCAGCAGATTGCTCCTTTAGAGGATGAAGCGATTTATGTTCAGGCGGCGTATGACAACATTTTACCTGCCGGCTTTGAAACGGGCTTTGCAGAGGAATTCAGAAACGATCATTTCGGTTCTTCAATCGAGAATATCGAAGTTGTTTATCAAAACCCGACAATCACCGCTGTATTTGACAGCGATTACAACCTTACTTCAATCAGAATTGCTTACAATATTGCGTACAGCGCTTCTGTTTACCTTGCGGATATAATGGCGGAGGCTCCTATCTCCGGTGTTTACAGCGTAGTGATTAACTACAACGGTATTGAAAAGTTTGACGAAGAAAACGGCATTTCTCCTTATGAGCTTGCAGACGCAATCAATGCGGCAACAGATTATGCAACTTACAATAAGGCGGGCTATTCTTACGAGAGAAACGCAAACTTCACATCCGCTCCTCAGACCGATATTTCCGCAAGCACTTTGGGAAAAATCACAGGTGTGATTGACCAGATTGCCGGAACCTTGGGCGGCGGCTCCGACGAAACCGTTACCGAAAGAGTAAATAAGGCTGTTTCCGACTTCCTTCTCGGCGATATGGACGTAACGGACTACAACAACGTTGTTCCGGTTACCAAGGACGGGGAAGCATATGTAGGCGCTAACTACGCTCTTAAAGCAACTTCGGTTCAGCCCAACGACCTCAAGAACATTGCTTATAATGCAGACAGAGGCGTTATCACCTTCAGCCTTGTTGAACAGCTTAATCCCGAAAAGGATGGCGAAAACGCTCTCAGCCGTTTGACAAACGACTTCACATCGACTACCGACCTTAGAAATAAACTCGGTCTTCAGATTTCAAACGCTTTCAATATTCCTTTCATTAGCGACGACGAACCCTGCGACGTTACCTACAATAACATCAACTGCTATGTAGCGTTCGACGAAGCAGATGAGAGCAACACTTTGGGCAACGGCGAGCTTTCAGTCTTGGGCGTAGGTTATACATGCACTCTCGGCGCAACATTCAGCGGCATTACAATTAACGCTGCGGAGAAGATGGCGTCCGAGTACAACGCTTTTGATTACTTCGATTATGAGATGGGCGACGTCGATATGAGCACAAGAGTTTCTGTTGTTGACGCTAAGTTGGTTCTTCAGATGGTTGCAGGTCTTACAACCCTCGAAGGCAGAAGCTTTGAGCTTGCCGATATGAACTATGACGGCAAGATCAGCACAGTTGACGCTAAGAAGATTCTTCAGAAAATCGCTGCGAATTAATTTTTAAAGCTCTGTTATATAATAAAACACCGTCGGTTTTCCGGCGGTGTTTCTTTTTATGGCTTTATTCGTTTGTGCCGCTTTCGATAACTTCATTTTCTCTGAATAAAAGGGAAATGCACCAAACTGCGGACAATGCAACAAGCGTATAAACAATTCTGCTTAAAATTGCATCCTGACCGTTGAAAATCCAACTTACTATGTCAAACTGGAACAGACCTATAGAACCCCAGTTAAGTCCGCCGATTATTAAGAGAACCAAAGCAATTCTGTCAAGCATTTTTTTCACTCCTTTTTTTCTTTATCAATATTATTGTCCGCTGCGCTTTTTTTATTCCAAAAAAATAAGCCGATTTTCATCGGCAAATTTTTTATTTTATAAAATTATACATATAAGCCCGTTACAGCCCTCGTTTATTACCCTTTCAAGCGTTTCCTGCATTTTCATTCTCGCTTCCGTGGGCATATGGTAAAGCTTGTTTCTGAGCCCTTCGTTTACCAATTCGTTTAACGATTTTCCGAAAATATTGGATTGCCAAATCTTTTCGGGTTCTTCCTCAAACCCCTCAAGCAGGTATTTTATTAATTCCTCCGATTGATTCTCCGTTCCGACTATGGGCGCAACTTCGGTTTCTATATTTGCTTTCATCATATGTATGGACGGCGCCGACGCACACAGTCTTACTCCGTATCTTCCGCCCTGCTTTATAATTTCCGGCTCCTGCAATTTCAGTTCTTCTATATCCGGCATAATTATTCCGTATCCCGTGCTTTCCACCTCGTCGAGGGCGGATTTAATTTTGTCATATTCCTTTTTTGCCTTACTCAATTCGCATATACAGGTCATTAATTCCTGCTCGTTATTTATTTCTATGTTTGTTTGCTCGGCGATGATTTTATATAAAAGCCCGCTGCTCATATTTACGGAAATCCATGCGCTGCCGTCGCCGAGGTTCATTTTTGTAACCTTAGCCTCGTTTATGTATTCGCTTGCTGCAAGCTCCCGCGTAAGCAAACCAACGTCCCTGACGAGCGACATCTTGTCGCTTGCGCCCGTTACGCAGGAATAAACGCTGCTCCTGAGCCAGTGGTCGCTTGGAAGCGAAACGAGCCATTGGGGAAAATCAACCGCAATTTCCCTTATGGGGAATTCAAAAAGTATCTGCGTAAGTATCTCTTTGATTTGCGCCTCGTCAAGCTCAAGGCAGTTTACCGGCATAACGGGAACGGAGTATTTTTCCGTCAGCCTTGAAGCGGTAACTCCCGCCTCCTCGCTTTTCGGCGAGGTACAGTTTAAAAGCACAATAAAGGGCTTGCCGAGTTCCTTCAATTCATTTATAACCCTTTCTTCCGCTTCTTCATATTCGGCTCTCGGAATATCGCTTATACTGCCGTCCGTTGTAATAACAAGACCTATCGTGGAATGTTCCGTTATTACCTTTTGCGTGCCTATTTCCGCAGCCATATTAAAGGGGATTTCGTCCTCGAACCAAGGCGTGCGAACCATTCTCGGCGTTTCGTTTTCTATATATCCCAGAGAGCTCGGTACAATATAGCCTACGCAGTCTATCATCCTTACGTTTAAGCTCGCATTATCCGACAAGGTGATTTTAACTGCGTTTTCGGGTATAAATTTCGGCTCCGTGGTCATAATTGTTCTTCCGGCAGCAGACTGAGGTAATTCATCAACAGCCCTTGAATGTTGCGCTTCGTTTTCTATATTGGGAATAACAAGCGTATCCATAAATTTTTTAATAAACGTAGATTTTCCTGTTCTTACCGGACCCACTACACCGACGTAAATATCGCCGTTTGTTCTTTCGGCAATATCGGTATAAATGCTTTTTTCTGCTGTCATTGTATTACCTCCCGAATTCCGACTCGCGGAATTTGTATTGCAAATTTATTTTTTATTTCTACAGTAACAATAATATGGTAACATCTGATAAAATATGCAATAAACTTTACTTGTAAATAATTAGCTGTTATGTTAAAATAAAATAAGTAAAGTTTTGGAGTGTGAAATATGAAGGTAAGAAAAATTATAGCATTTGCTTTGGCGCTCATAACAACGGTTTCAATTCTTGCATTTGATTTTCATTTGGAAGCCGACGCAATGGGCGGCGTGCAGGCAAAGCTTAACGAAGTTATGAAGGAGTTTCCTCCCGTAAAAAGCGAGGGGGACAAAAACACGGTTTATTTTACCGTTTCGGGAAAACCGAGCGAAAGCATAAGCTCCGACGATTGCTTTTATCCTGCCGTGGCAAGTGCCCACGGATATAATTGGAATAATATGTGGAACGCTTATTCCTGCTGCGGATTTGTACATTTTGTTTTCAGATACGTTTTCGGGGTTGAATTTACCTGGGAGGATTCCGTAACAAGCAAGGTTCTGACGCTCGATAAGAAAAAGGGCGAAAGCGATAGGATTAATCAGCTCGATTCCTTCTTTAAAACCTGTAAAATAGGCGACGCAATACTTTTCAGAAGACCGAGCACGCATTACGTTATATTTTTGGGCTACGACGAGGATGCACAGAGAGTTTCTACATATGACTGCGGCTGGGACCGGGAATGTGCGGTCAAGACTTTAAACCGTTCCTTAAACGGAATGAAAAATTACGACTCGGTCACGCTGTATCACGCAAATAATTACGACAGAATTGATACCCGGTACGGCGTAGAGCCGATATTGGAATACAATAAATTAGATGAAAAAACTATTGAAATAACGGGTTGTTCGGAGGATGTAGAGGAGATTACCGTACCCGAAAAAATTGACGGCTATACCGTAACGCGAATAGCGCAAAACGCTTTTTCCGGCACGTCGCTTGAAAGGATAACCCTGCCAAAAACTTTAACCTCAATAGGCGAAAACGCCTTAGAGGATACCCCGTTGTATTATAATTCGATGTCCGACGGTACGGTATATATTGAAAATTGCCTTTTATATACAAATTCCTATGACGAGGAATTTACGGTCAGATACGGAACCTCCGTCATAGCGGACAAGGCGTTTCAATCGGATTATATAAAGACGGTCGTTATTTCCGAGCAAACAAAATATATCAGCGATACTGCCTTTGACTATTCAAACGTAACCGAAATTAAGAGTTATAAGGATACCGAAGCGCAAAGGTACGCCGATGAACACGGCTACAACTTTGTTTTGATTGAAAGCGGCGAAGAACCTTTTTCGCAGAGCTTGGGAGACGTAAGCGGCGACGAAAGAATTTCCGTAACAGACGCAAAGTGGATTTTACAGTCCGTTTCCGGTATAAAAACGCTTGATAAGATACAGCATGCTTCCGCCGACGTAAATAAGGACGGAAAAATCTCCGTTATCGACGCAAAGTGGATTTTACAGTCGGTAGCCGGTACAAGGGAGATAAAATAAGCTTGCGCAAATTTACGGCGGGCAAAGCGGAGGAATAAATGTTTGACTCATCTCAATTAAAATGGACAAGAACGCCAAAATCATATACCGTTTCCGACAATCGGATTGAAATTGTTACAAAGCCGTTCACCGATTTGTGGCAGCGCACCTATTACCTGTTCAGAAACGATAACGCTCCTGTTTTTCAGATGAAATCTGATGTAAAGTATTTTTCCTTTACAGTAAAAACAGAGTTTGAAAGCAAGCGCCGCTTCGACCAGTGCGGCATTGTTATGTACTTAGACAGCGAAAACTGGTTGAAGGCTTCGATAGAATTTGAAAACGACGAATATCAGCATTTGGGAAGCGTTGTTACAAACCGTGGCTATTAGCTTGTGTGAGATAAAGAAGCAATAGAAGTGTAAAAAATTTTGCCGTTCCCGTCCGGCGTTCCCCAGCGCCGGACAGGTCGGGCGGTCATTCGGGCAAGTCCACCTTGCCGACAAAAGAATAATAGATTTCGATTTCCTGCCTGCGGTTCTTGTTCTCGTCGTAGCTGCACTCATGCACGACGATCTTCTCCACAAACTCCCGCAGCAGGGTGGGGGTGAGTTCCTCAAAGCTGGTGTGCTTCCTCACGATGCCCATAAACTTCTCGGCGTTCACCGTGGCTTCCTGCTCTTTGGAAAGCTCTGC